>JASJDE010000042.1 GCA_030065195.1 Erythrobacter sp.
CCGTTCGGATTGGTCAGCGTCGCCGCGCTGTGCATCGGACGCCACGTGCCTTCCGGAGTGACCGTCGGCATGATTGCGTCGTAACGCAGTGCCCAGTCGCCGTTCAGCTCGGCTCCGTTGGACCGGACTTCGCTGAAGCCGGCCTGGCCATCGCCATCCGAATCCGTGCCGCCGCTGTTGATCCAGTTGAAAAAGCGCTGGCTGACAAAGTCCTGCAGGCGTTCGGTTCGGCCCAATGCGTTAGTCGTCTGTCCGTACTGGAACGCAGACACCGGCACGACGAAGTCGCGATAGGTGTTGCCGATGTCCTCGAACATCGTGAAGAAGACGTCTTCGGTCTCCCACCAGTTCGGAATGCCACCCAAGAGCTCGGCTGCGGAGACAGACTTTTTCAGGTAACCAGGGAGGTTGCCCGACGTCGTGATCTTCGACTTCTGGTAGGAGTTGAACGTCATCGAATTGAAGTCGAGCGGCGACTGCGAGGCGGTAACGTCGAGCAGACCGTGGCCATAGACAGGGTCGACACCGGGCGCACCAAGGTCGCGGGCCGAACGGAAGACGATTTCGGTCGTTTCTTCCGAATGACGCACCAGCCAGGGCCAGCGATCGTGCAGAAGCGAAATTGCACCCGAAACCAGCGGAGCCGCGAACGACGTACCCGAACGGCGAACGACACCGCCCTGCCCGTCGGACACCAGGATCAATTCGCCCGGTGCGACGATAAAGCGATTGTAGAGCTCGTTGCCAGCTTGGCACACGCCATTGGTGAGCAGGCAGGCATCACCCGGACGGTTTGAGAAGTCCGAGATTTCGCCAAGCGGGTTGATCGAGCCGACGAAGATGATCGACGGATCGCGGTTGCCGTTGAAATCCCAGTTGATGTCCGCAGTCTGCGTCACACCGTCGTTGCCGGCTGCAACGACGTAAACCGTTTCATCGAACCATGGAGAGATCCGACTGTCGGCGAGCGTATCGGCAAGCCCTTGCGACGCCGTCCAACCGCTTTCGCCGAGCGAAAGGTTGATGATGCTGACATAGCCGGTCTCATTACGATTGCCGAGATAGCGGTACATCAGCTCGACGATGCCATCGCGGACGTCGTCCCACGTTGCGGAGCCATCGGTGCCGAACGGGTTGTAGGCTGCGATGTGAACTTCGGGCGCAATGCCCATCACGCCTTCGCCATCATGCGCGCCAGCGATAAGGCTGGCCACACCTGCGCCGTGACCGCCAACCGTCGAAGTGTTGCCACCAGTCCACAGAACGTTGTCGATCAGGTCGCTATCGGCGGAGAAGCTGCCGTCGACGATCCCGATGATCGTGTCCGCACCTTCGCCCTGGATTTCGGTGACCGACGGAGTCCAGTTGACGGCCGCCATCCAGTGATCGACCGCGTCGATGCCCGAATAGAGGTTCAGGCTGTCGTACCAGTCGAGATAGAAGGCCGCGCGTTCCGCTTCGGTCTTTGCAAGCGTCTCCTTGGCCGCCGCGGTGTCGGAGAGATCAAGTCCGTGTCGCGCGAGGATGTCCGCCACGAAACCATCGCGGAAGTTCTGCCCGGTCTTGGCCGTGTATGCCGCACCAAAGTGCGCCTCTGCCTGCGAAATCAGTGTTTCGAGCGAATTGCGAATGAGGTTCGGCGTTCCGTCGTAGGTCAGGGTCACGCCGCCATTGCTGTTGGACGAATACTTCAGGTTTGCCCAGTTGGTTTCGGTCGCGCTGATCTGAGTTCCGGCAGCGTTCCAGAAATTGCCAAGCGCTTGGAGGTGATCTTCGCCGAATGGGTTGATGTTGCCCCAGAACGGGTTGATATCGCCATAGAACGGACGGATGTTCCCCCAGAACGCGTCGATATCGCCGTAGAACGGGCTGATGTGGCCGTAGAACGGGTTGATGTGGCCCCAGAACGCGTCGATGTCGCCGTAGAACGGATTGATGTTGCCCCAGAAGGCATCGATGTCGCCATAGAACGGACGGATGTTGCCGTAGAACGGATTGATGTGACCGTAGAACGGGTCGATGCTTTGCGGCGTGACGATTCCGGTTGAGACGGTGTCTGCCGTCAACTGCGTGGTTACGAGCTGTTCGGCCGGCGTTGCATTGGTGGTGATCGAAACCGGGGCTGCAACGAGTTCGGCATCCGCTGCCAGCAGGTCGAGCGGATAATACATCGCGCTGTTCGCGAGCGCAGCAGGTTGCTCGTCGATATACGCGTATACGGGAGAGGCGTTGTCGTCCGTGTCGGACTCCTCCTCGTCCGTATCGACCGCGACAGTCACGACCTCGGGCTCCTCGGCAACCACCGAGAGATCCCACTCGATCTCCTGCGCATGTGCAGTTCCCACGAGCGACGCAGCGATGGCAATGCCAGCTGTACCGTTTGCGAAACTCTTCAACATGAACTCACCTAACTTCGGTTTCGACGCAAAAAGCGCCTTTTCAGTGAGCACGTTTTACGCGCGTCCGATTGGTGGCCGGTTCATGCGGTTGGTTAAGATTTTAAGAAGTCGAGCCGCGGTATTCGGGCGGCATAATGGATGGCAAAAAATCGCGATCCTACGCAACCCGCAGATCACGAGCGTTAAGACGAAGTAAACGGCCCGAAACCGGCGAAAGATTTTTTTCCGTAAGAATTTCCGCGAATTAATTTCTGGCAGCAATTCGACCGTCGGAATTTCTGACACTCGCGAATCGGTTCAATGTCGCGGATTCGGGTGACGTCATTGCGATCAACAAAGCGTCGGAAACGCCTTAATCTTCCTCGGGCGGTTCGAGGTGATCGAGGCGGTCGATATCGTGTTCGTCCCCGTGCGGATCGCCCCACATAACCAGAGAAGGGGCGAATTGCTTGTCCTTGGGAAACATCTTGCCCTTGAGGCGCGCAATCAGATCATCCTTGGTCAGGAACGGATCCTTGGATTTGCGCTCGTCCCCCATCAGAAATGCAGCGCCCGTCCATAGGCGTCGAGAACACTCTCATGCATCATCTCGGACAGCGTCGGGTGTGGGAAGACGGTTTGCATCAGTTCCGCTTCAGTGGTCTCCAGCACCTTGCCTACGGTGTAGCCCTGGATCAGTTCCGTCACTTCCGCCCCGACCATATGCGCACCCAGAAGCTCTCCTGTAGCGGCATCGAACACCGTCTTGATAAGCCCTTCGGCCTCACCGAGGGCGATGGCTTTCCCGTTGCCGATAAAGGGAAAATTTCCGACCTTGACGTCTTTGCCGGCTTCCTTGGCGGCCGCTTCGGTCATGCCAACCGAGGCGACTTGAGGGTGGCAGTAAGTGCAGCCAGGGATGGCGTCGCGATCGAGCGGATGGGGGTGGACGTCCTTATTTCCCAGTTCCTGAGCGATAGCCTCTGCGCAGGTGACGCCTTCATGGCTCGCCTTATGCGCGAGCCACGGCCCCGGCGTGCAATCGCCAATCGCCCATAACCCCTTGGTCTTTGTCCGACCGTAGGGATCGATCTGGATGAAACCTCGATCCAGGTCGGCGAGTTTGTCGATCCCGATGTCCTCGGTGTTGGGCTGGATTCCAATCGCTACGATAACGTGGCTGAAGTCGGTCGTAGTGACCTTGCCCGCCTTGTTCTTGATCGAGGCTGTCACGGCCTTGGCGCCGACCTTCAAGTCCTCGACGCCCGCGCCTGTCAGGATATCGATCCCCTGCTTTTTCAGAGATTTCTCGAGGAAAGCTGAAACATCATGATCCTCCACGGGCACGATCCGATCGAGCATTTCGACGACTGTCACATCGACGCCCATATCGTTGTAGAAACTTGCAAACTCGATTCCGATCGCGCCGGAGCCGATTACCAGCAGCTTGCTCGGCATTTCGAGCGGCACCATCGCATGGCGGTACGTCCACACTCGTGTCCCGTCTGCCGGTGCGAACGGCAAGTCCCGCGCCCTCGCACCGGTCGCGACGATTACATGCTTGGCTGAGAGTTCTTCGGCACCCTTGTCGCCCTTCACGGTTAGCGAAGTCGGCCCCGTGAGGGTCCCCTCACCCATATGAACCGCAATCTTGTTCTTCTTCATCAAGTGCCCGACGCCCTGATTGAGTTGCTTGGCGACCCCTCGGCTGCGCTTCACAATCGCCTCAAGATCGGCCTCTATCCCTTTGGCAACAAGCCCATAATCTTTCGCATGCTGCATGTAGTGATAAATCTCGGCCGATCGAAGCATGGCCTTGGTCGGAATGCAGCCCCAATTGAGGCAGATACCGCCAAGGTTCTCACGCTCGACGATCGCAGTTTTCAGTCCGAGCTGCGCGCAACGGATAGCCGCGACATAGCCGCCAGGACCCGAACCGAGCACGATAACGTCGTAAGTTGTGTCAGCCATCAATGATTTTCCAGATGAGAAGAGGCGTTTAACCCGCTAAAAATTCGACATAATACTTGTGGACCCAGCCATACCGGCAGGGCCCCCGATACGCACCGACATAGGCGGAAGGAGTACCGGTGCCGCAGTCCTGCAAGGCGTCTCCAGCCTTCTGATAGACCACGCCGTACCAATCACCGGACTGGTCGCAGAGAAACAGTCGATTGCCGTTCCTGATACGATCCCGTTCCCTGGCGGCGGTGCCGGGCGCGATCCGGACGCTGAGGAATGCATCGCCGCCTTCGTCCAGTCCATGAACCTGCCCGACTGATCCGCACGCGTCGTATTCGGAACCGCCCTGCCCTACCATCACGAGTTTCTCGCCCGTTTCGAGCTCCGCCGCCAGAGGGAGCGTCAACAACAGGAGGGCCGGCGAAATCATACGACGAGACCCATCGGGTTCTCAATCAGGTTGCGGAACTGGTCGAGCAGCTTGGCACCATCCACGCCGTCAATTGCCCGGTGGTCGAAACTGCCTGTGGCGCTCATCACCGTGGCCACCTGAAGTGCCCCATCAACGACATACGGGCGTTGCTCCCCCGCTCCAACCGCCAGGATCATACCCTGCGGCGGATTGATTACCGCATCGAACTGCTTCGTACCGAACATTCCGAGGTTGGATAGCGAAGCCGTTCCGCCCTGGTACTCGTGCGGCTGCAGCTTGCCGTCGCGCGCCTTGCCCGCCAATTCCTTCATTTCGGTCGAAATCTCGGCCAGCCCCTTGCGCCCCGCATCGCGTATGACAGGAGTGATGAGACCCGAGGGCGCTGCAACCGCCACGGAGATATCCTGCCGCGCATACTGGTGCATGACATCGCCCTGAAAGCTGACATTGCACTGCGGTTCTCTCTGAAGAGCGCGCGCCAAGGCTTTGATAATGAGATCATTGACGGAGAGTTTGACGCCGTCGGCTTCAAGCGAGGCGTTGAGTTCCTTGCGGAGCCTGAGCAACGCATCGAGCCGCACGTCGACCGTCAAGTAGATATGCGGGATCTGTTGCTTCGCTTCGGTCAAGCGGCGCGCAATCACCTTACGCACGTTGTTGAGCTTCACCGCCTCGAACGGCGCTCCGCCATCTTCCACCGCCATCGAAGGCGTCGCGGTCGGTGCCGCGGCGGGCGCTTGAGCGGCCGTGGATGCAGGCGTCGCATCGGCAGGAACGAAGTCTTCGACATCCGACTTCACTATTCGACCATTCGGGCCCGATCCCGATACAGCCGCCAGATCGATTCCCTTCTGCTCGGCAATGCGCTTCGCCAATGGTGAGGCAATCACCCTGCTTCCCGAGGACGCTTGAGCCGCAACCGGAATGGTTGCAGGTGCAGGAGCAACTGTCGCGCTCCCACCGTTCGCGCCGATCGCCGCTTCGACATCGCCTTTGGTGATTTTCCCCTTCGGCCCCGTCCCGCTCAATCCTGCAAGATCAATCCCGTTCGCTTCGGCCAGCTTGCGCGCGGTTGGCGAGGCGGCTGGGGCAGCGGAACCTGTCGGAGCGGGAGAAGGAGAAGCAGCCGGTTCCGGAATGGAACTCGGAGCGCCGGCATCGGCAAGATCTTCGCCCTCCTCGGCGAGCATCGCGATCACCGCGCCGACCTGAACGTTCTCCGTACCCTCTTCGATCAGGATCGAGGCCAAGGTGCCCTCATCCACAGCTTCGAACTCCATGGTCGCCTTGTCGGTTTCGATTTCGGCCATGATGTCCCCGGACTGGATTTCGTCCCCAACCTTGACCAGCCATTTTGCCAGCGTGCCTTCCTCCATGGTCGGAGAAAGCGCCGGCATCTTGAGTTCGATAGGCATTGTGCGTCGAGACTCCCTTCACCGCATCCATCACAGCATGTGGCGAATTCGCGGCGACCGGGCAAGAGCCAGCGGCCCTGACAATTTGACAGGATACCTATTCATAACGAAACAGAGCCATGCGCACGTTCCTGGTGGTCATCGATGAAAGCGAAGAAGCGCGATCGGCATTGCGGTTTGCAGCCAGGAGGGCCGTATCCGTCGACGGTGCCGTTCATATCCTCGCGTTGGTCGCACAGCAGAATGTCAGCGCGTTCGGCGGCGTTCAGGCGACGATAGAACAAGAGGCGCGCGACCGCGCCGAAATGCTGGCCCATGGGGTCGCAGGAAATCTCCTTGCAGAAAGCGGCATTATGCCAACGATCTCGGTCAAGATCGGCAACGGACAGAAGATCGTTACCGAATTCCTCGACACCCATCCTGAAGTGGCCGCGCTTGTGCTGGGCGCCGCCAAGGGCAGCAATCCCGGCCCTTTGGTTACGCACTTCTCGTCGGCGGCTGGCACTCTCCCGTGCCCGCTCTACGTCATCCCCACCGAATACGACGAGAAGCACAGCGACCACACGGTCTGACTAACGACGTCTGCCCTGGTGCCTGATGTTGCCAGGCCGACCTCGCTTGCCGACCTTGTACTTGCCGGCCCTTCGCGTGCCGCCGCGACGGGACTGTTCCCGCCGTCCACGAGGTTCTATGGCATTTCCATCGGAGTCCACAGGGACGAACTTCAGCGAGCCCGTCAATGGGTTCGCCTCCGCAAGTTGAAGCTTCAGCCTGTCCCCCGCCGAGTAGGTCGTCCCCGAATCCTCGCCAATCAGCGATTGGGATGCTTCGTCGTGACGGAAGTGCTCCGATCCCAGCGTTGAAACCGGGACGAGACCATCGCCCCCCACACCAACTATGGTCGCAAAGAAACCGAAACTTTGCACTCCTGTGATCCGTGTATCGAACGTCTCGCCCACCCTGTGGGAAAGCCAAGCGGCGACGTAGCGATCGATCGTATCCCTTTCCGCCTCCATGGCTCGACGCTCGGTCTGGCTGATCGCATCCGAGATCTGTTGAAGGCTGGAGCGGTCGCGATCGGAGAGACCGGTCGTGGCCGGCACGGAACCGGGCGGCTTGGGCTGCTCAAGTCCATAGGCGTCCACCAACGCACGGTGCACCAGCAGGTCGGAGTAGCGCCGGATTGGCGATGTGAAGTGAGCGTACGAGCCGAGCGCAAGCCCGAAATGACCTGCGTTGGCCGGTCCATAATAGGCCTGGGTCTGGCTGCGGAGTACCGCTTCCATGACCTGGGCCTTTTCTGCTTCGTCGCTCACGTCCTTGAGCATGCGATTGAAAAGGCTCGGCGTTATCACCTGGCCAAGCGCGAGCTTCTTGCCCATCGTGGCGAGGTAATCACGCAGAGCGAGGAGCTTTTCACGTGCGGGCGGCTCGTGCACGCGGTACACCACGGGGGCAGTCTTGGCTTCGAGTGCCTTGGCCGCAGCCACGTTCGCCGCGATCATAAAGTCCTCAACGACACGATGCGCGTCGAGGCGCTCGCGCACTGCGATCTCGGCTATCTGACCCTGGTCGTCGAGCACCACCCGACGTTCCGGCAGTTCCAATTCCAGCGGATCGCGCTTGTGCCGGGCTGCTTCAAGCTTCCGCCATGCGCCCCAGAGATGACGAAGGTACTCCGGCGCATCGCCACCATCGACAACCGTTTGCGCCTGCTCATAGGGGATGTTGTGATGGATTCGCACGATCGCCCGGCTGAAACGAGCATTCGTGACTTGTCCGTCCGAATCGATCGAGAAACGACAGACCATGGCCGCGCGATCCTCGTTCTCGCGCAGCGAACACACATCTGCCGACAACACTTCGGGGAGCATCGGAACCACCCGATCGGGAAAATAGACCGAGTTGCCCCGCTTTCTTGCCTCGCGATCGAGCGCCGAGCCGGGCCGGACATAGAACGACACATCGGCGATCGCCACGATCGCGCTGAACCCGCCATTGCCGTCCGGCTCCGCCCATATCGCATCGTCATGATCGCGGGCATCTGCCGGATCGATCGCAATTATGGGCAAGTGGCGCAGGTCTTCTCGCCTGTCTTCGCTCAGTTTGAGAGCGGCGACGCGCCTGGCATCCTCGACGACCTCCTCGGAGAAAACGTGCCGGATGCCGTGTTTGGCGATCGCGATAAGACTAAAGCTTCCGGGCGCCAGCGGATCACCAAAAATCTCCGAAACCTTTACACCGGATCGCTCGCTCCGGCCGATCCGTTCGGCGAGCACCAGCTGACCAGATTCCGCTGTGCCCAAGTCGACGATCTTCGCGGAATTGCGGATTCGCTTGTCGACCGGAGCCAGCCATGCCTGCCCGCTGCCGTCGATCTCGACCACACCGAGAAGGCCTTCAGTGCGCGCCGGCAGCTTCTTCATCGGATGAGCGATCCAACCGCTGTCCCGCTCTTCGGTGCGAGCCAGTACCCTATCACCGCGTTTTAAGGCAGAAACACGCTTTCCGCCCCTCCCCTTCGCTTCTTTGAGTACCAATCGAGGCGGCTTGCCGGGTGCTTCAGGCGACCAATTGTCGGGAACTGCGATCAGCTCGCCGTCTTCGATATCGGTCACGCGGAGAACCGTAACCTTCGGCACCCCACCCATACGATGATATGCGGTCTTCTTGCCGTCGATCAGGCCTTCTTCGGCCATGTCCTTGAGCAATCGCTTGAGTGCGATCTTTTCCTGCCCCTTGAGCCCGAATGCGCGAGCGATTTCCCGCTTGCCTGCAGGCGTTTCCGAAGACTGAATGAACTCGAGCACCTGCTCGCGAGAAGGCATTCCTTCGGGACGCTTGGTAGGACGCTTGGCCATTCCTGCGCCCTATGAACGCAATGACGAACCCTGTCACCCAGGAGAGGAGGAGTCGGTTTGAATGCGTCCACAGCATTCGCCTCGAAGTTGCCCGAGCATTCTGCCGGAGCTCTCGATCTCCCGGAGCTGCAGGGATTCTGCTATTTGCCGAGTTCGTCCAGCTTTTTCTGCATTGCGGCCATCTGCTCGCGCAGAGCGGATATCTCGTCGGAAGACGCTTCGTTGGTGCTAGCAGCCGGACTTTCTCGTCGGCCAGCCACCTTGCTCGAAGAACCGGGAATGAAGACGTCGGCGGCGGCACGCATCATCGCCATGTTTGTCTCGTGGATCGCTGCCAGGGGACCGCCGGACATTCCTTTCTCAAAAGCTTCGCGAATCTTGCTCTGATTCTCCCGGAAGTTTGCCATACTGGCTTCGAGGTAGGACGGCATCATCGCCTGCATCGAATTTCCGTACATGCTTATGAGCTGTCTCAAGAAACTGACGGGCAACATCTGTTGTCCGCTGGTCGCTTCCTCGTCCATGATGATTTGCGTCAGGATGGAATGCGTTATGTCTTCCCCGGACTTGGCATCGAGGACGACGAACTCGACGTTGTCCCGAACCATGCCCGCCAAGTCGTCCAGCGTAATATAACTTGATGAGCTGGTGTTGTAGAGACGCCGATTGGCGTATTTCTTTATTATGATCGCATCGCCAACCGTGTCCGCTTGCGACGCTTTCGTTTTTCTCGCCATCTGTTCTCAATCCCATGTTCTGAACACAGCTTAGCACCTGCACAATGTGCAGTGCAATATCGTCCTGCTATGCGCCGAACCGAGGTCCAAGAACAGTCAACAATTCGTATTGAGTTAGAGGGCTTTGCTGCGCAGCAAAAGGTAGCTCATAGGGCACCTGCAACCAATCGCCTTCAGCCAGCGAGGGTGCAAGTGCGAGATCGACAGCAACCATATCCATCGAGATTCGGCCAAGCACCGGGAGCCGGACCCCATTGTGCAGAAGAGACCCCATACCGGCCCAACTGCGCAAATAGCCGTCCGCATATCCCAACGACACGGTGGCGATCCGCATTGGTTCGGTTGCTGTGAATGTTGCGTTGTAGCCGACACTGTCTCCGGCCGACAGGTCCCGGCACTGGATGATCGCCGCTTCAAGAAAACCGACCTGACGAATATGGCTCGCCAACTCCGGTCTGGGCACACCTCCGTAAAGAGACAGGCCCGGCCGCGTCATGTCGAACGCATAATCGCTTCCCAGAGCGATCCCTGCGCTATTGGCCAGGCTCAATCTCCGGTGGGGTACATGCGTGGTCGCCGAAACAAAGTCGTCAAGCTGTCGCGGGTTCATGTCGCTGTCTTCGTCGGCGCATGCGAGATGCGACATCAGAATGTCGATCTCAAGCGCTTGCACACTCTCATCCGAAAGGTCAGTCTTCGCCAGCCCGAGCCGACTGATCCCGGTATCGATCATTGCGTGACAGCTTCCCCCGCCGCCCGCCAGCCATCGCTTGGCTTGCGACAACGAGTTGATCACCGGAATTGCACCGATGGCGCGAGCGTAGGCTGCTTCTTCGTTGTTCAAGACGCCATGGAGAACGCCGATCTGAGCAGGCGGAACGTGTCGTGAAACCGCTTCCACCTCCGACCAATGTGCGACAAAGAATTGACGACAGCCGGCCTCTTGCAAGGTGGGCACGCATGTATCAACGCCTAACCCGTAGCAATTGGCTTTGACCGCCGCGCCCGCTTCCGCCGCACCAGACAAGGCATCAAGGGCTCGCCAATTCGCGGCGAGCCCTTCGGTATCGACGTTCAGCCTTAATGTGGCTGGGGGGTCAGCCGGAGACTTCATCGGCGAAGTCTCGCGGCGGCCCATCGGGAATCCCCCACCAGGCGACGACAATCCCGAACGCCACCACCACCCAAGTGTACCAGAGGCCCGAATAGATGTTTCCAGTGCTGGCGACGATCACCCCTGCAATCAGCGGCAGGAACCCTCCGAGATACCCAGCTCCGATATGGTAGGGGATCGACATCGACGAATAACGGATCTTGGGCGGAAACATTTCGGACAGCAGCGCCGCGACAGATCCATAGGTCAGGGCCGACAGGAAACCGAGGCCCAACAGGATTGCGATGATCCCGATGATATTAATCAAGGCCGGTTGCTGCTTCGAGAAATCGAAACCGTATTCGCTCAGAGCCCCCCGAATGCCCTCGCTTCTGGCAGACCCGCTTGCGAACCAAGCTGGATCGATGGCGATTTCTTCGCCTCCGGCCTGAAGTGACAGCGTTTCTCCCGGCACCAGAGTGTAGCTGACGCCCGACGCAGTCAGTGTTTCCAGAACCTTCCCGCAATCGGTCTGTTCGCGATCGAACAGATCGGCAAAAGGATCGGTCACACATTGCGGGCCGCTTACGGTGATCGGGGTACGCTCCGCCGCTTCGGCAAGACCCGAATTGGCGAGACTACCCAGCCCCCAGAATGCCGGAAAGAGCAGGAAAAGAGTCGCTACGGCCCCGATCATGATCGGCTTCTTGCGCCCGACCTTGTCCGACCATTTGCCGACGATGAGGTAGAAACTCATGGCGATCAGGCCCGCGATGAGAAGGATTAGTTCGACCGTGAGATCTTCCACGTGCATCGGTCCACGAAGGAAGCTCATTCCGGAGAAGAAAGCAGTGTACCAGATCGTCGTCAGAATGCCCGTCACACCGAACAGCGCGACAAATATCCGCTTCTTGTTCCCCGGATAGGTGAAGCTCTCGACGAACGGATTCTTGGCCGTTTCACCCGCCTCTTTCATCGCCTGGAAGACGGGGCTTTCCGAAAGCATCAACCGCATCCAAAGCGAGATCACCAGCAGCAGGATCGAAAGGAGGAACGGGATGCGCCATCCCCAGGCGACGAAGTCGTCTTCGGGGATCAGGAACCGGCAAGACAGAACGACGATAATTGACAGGACGAATCCGCCGGCAACGCTCGCCTGTATGAAGCTGGTATAGAAACCTCGCTTCTCGGGAGGAGCGTGTTCGGCAACGTAGATGGCGGCACCGCCATACTCTCCCCCTAAGGCAAGCCCCTGCAGCACTCTGAGTAAGATGACGATGATGGGTGCGGCAATTCCGATCGTTTCAACCGTTGGAATGAAACCCACGCCGGCCGTCGCGATGCCCATCAAGGTGACGGTTACGAGGAAGGTATATTTGCGCCCCAATTGATCGCCGAGAAAGCCGAACAGTATGGCTCCGATCGGCCGAAAGGCGAATCCCACCGCAAATGTCGACCAGACCAGAAGCAGACCCAATGTCTCATTGTCGACGTCGTAGAAAGCGTCCTTGAGGATATACGCAAGCGTTCCGTAGATGAAGAAGTCGTACCATTCGAATATCGTTCCCGCGCTGCTTGCACCGATGACGAGGCGAATTTCCCTTTCGCTCGGTTCTCTATCGGCGAGCGCCTGTGCTTCGGCCATATGCCCCTGTTCCCTCTCTGCGGAAAACACTGTCTCTCTTGGACGATGTCAAGCTACTAGCCCGCCGCGCAACGCGAGGAAAGCGCCGCGACGGCAGCCTTCCACGGCAGCAAGAGCGCGCCATGGCGACCTGTGTGAGGCAGCGCCGGTTCAAGTGCATCGAATTCAGGCCACGCCGGTAGTGGACCCACACCTTGCAGCCAGCTTTCGACCTGACCCAGGATTTCCGAAAGATCCCCACCGTCCTTGCCGATGACAGCGCGAGCCAGAATGGCAGCCGAACTCTGTCCTACGGCGCAGGCCGATACCTGCAGCCCGATCTTCGTAACCACACCGCGCTCATCAGAATCAAGGCCGAGTTTGAGCATGCTTCCGCAAGTCCGCGAGCGACTCTCGGACGTCAATTCCAGATCATCATCCAGCGGGTAATGAGCAAGCTCGGCAGACAGCGACAACAGCCGATGAGAATACAGCTTCGCCGATCCTCGCGCTTCAACTGAAGTCATTCTTGTGCGGCTTCCCGCGCTTCTGCAGCCTCCGCTTCGCCGCGCAATTGGGCACGACGGTCTGCAATCAAGGAAACCAATTGGCGCGAAAACGCATCGGCAGCCGGATAGGTGCGCGCCGATGTGATCCAGGTCGGACGTCCCTTGTACCCCCACACCGTATCGAAACCGAGTGCCAGGACGGAAAATGCAAAGACCATGATGAGCGCGCCCTTGACCGCTCCGAAGCCGAAGCCGAGCACACGATCGATTGGACCAAGAATGGAATTTCGCGAAGCTTCGCCGACATTGGTCGCAATGACCTTCATGGCCGCATAGGGAATCAGCAATAGCAGCGCGAATGCCAGTATCGAAGTGGCAGGATCCGCGTCGTACAGACCCCGTAATGCCTCGGTAAGAGGCGAATGCAGATAGTAAATTGCGAACGCCGCCAGCACCCAGGCCGCAAGCGACAACACCTCTTGCACCAAGCCGCGCATGAAGCCGCCGATCGCCGCAACCCCGACGATGATAAGGACAATGACGTCGAACCCTGTCATGGTTCGTCCGATTATGCGCTACCCATCACCTGGTCAACGAGGTTGGCGAGTTGTCCTAAACCGCGATAATCGACCTTCGATGAAGCGGTCTTTGCATCGGACGGGCCGTAGCCACGCAAGAATCCGAGCTTGGATGATTCCCGTAGGCGCAAGTCGGAATGGGCAACCGGCCGGATCTCGCCTGCGAGCGATACTTCGCCGAAGAACACCGATTTGTCCGGCAATGCGCGATCGGCCAGCGCAGAGACAAGCGCAGCCGCAACCGCCAGATCGGCCGCAGGATCGCTCAGCCGATAGCCGCCCGCGATATTGAGATAGACTTCCGCCGAGCTGAAATTTAGCCCGCAGCGCGATTCCAGGACGGCAAGCAGCATGGCCAGGCGGCCGGTGTCCCAACCAACCACAGCGCGGCGCGGCGTCGCCCCGGATTGCAGCCGCACAATCAAGGCCTGGATCTCTACCAGAACCGGTCGGGTCCCTTCCAAGGCGGGGAACACGGCGCTGCCCGCGAGAGGCTGATCGCGGCCGGAAAGGAACAGCATGGACGGATTTGCGACTTCTTCCAGTCCCTCCGTTTCCATCGCGAACACGCCGATTTCGTCGACGGCACCAAACCTGTTCTTCAGTGCACGCAAGATGCGATATTGGTGGCTGCGCTCGCCTTCGAAGCTCATCACCACGTCGACCATATGCTCAAGCACGCGCGGTCCAGCGATGTTTCCGTCCTTTGTAACGTGTCCGACGAGCACCAAAGACGTGCCCTTTTCCTTGGCAAAGCGAATCAGCTCAAGAGCACAGCCGCGCACCTGGCTAACTGTGCCGGGCGCGCCCTCGATCGTGTCGGAGTGCATGGTCTGGATCGAATCGATAACAAGGAGCGCGGGCGGCTCTCCCTGCCCGAGCGTGGTAAGAATATCGCGCACGGAAGTTTCGGATGCCAGCCGAATCGGCGCATCGGCTATGCCAAGCCGCGACGCGCGCAGTCGCACCTGGCCGGCCGCTTCTTCGCCGCTGACATAGACCACGTCGTTGCCGCCGCGTGCGATCGTCGCGGCGGTTTGCAACAGCAGTGTCGATTTCCCGATGCCGGGGTCTCCGCCCATCAATACTGCCGATCCCGGGACCAGTCCGCCTCCGAGCGCTCGGTCAAACTCGGCAAGGCCAGTCGATTTTCTAACCGGCAATTCGGCCGGCCGATTGAGCGGCACGAATTCTATTCCACGGCCTCCTGAAGAGAGATCGTGCTTCTGAGAAAACACTGTAGCCGGAGCGTCTTCGACGATCGTGTTCCATTCGGCGCAATCTGCGCATTGTCCTTGCCAGCGGTTCGAGACGCCACCGCATGCTTGGCATACATATCGCCGTTTTGCCTTCGCCATACCCTCCGCAATAACCAGAACATTTCCAGAACGCAATTGCCATCGGCGTTATTATACTTTAGATACCCAAAGGAGTCGGTGTGATGGCAAAGCGCACCAATAAAATTCGAGATTTGATCCCTTGGTATACCGGTGTCGCGCCGGGTAAGCTTGGAAGTAGGAACCTCTTGGCCCTGCAATTCTACATTGACGATAGCGGCAAGAATGATCCCCCAGTTTTTGTTTTGGCTGGGTTTGTTGCGTCCGTTGAGCGCTGGCTCGAGTTCTCTGCTGCGTGGAGTTCTGCGCTTGAGGAGTCGCCCTCGATAGCCCACTTCAAGATGGTTGAAGCGAACAGAAGAAAGGGTGAGTTTGCAGGGATTTCCAAGAATGATCGCGACAAAAAGCTGAGGCGCTTGGCCGAGATCGTTCGAGATCACGTGGAGTTCGGGATTTCAATCGCGATCCCACATGCTGACTACAAGCGCGTTTTCGAAAACCAGCTTATGAAATCTTACGATACGCCATATGTCTTGGCTCATAATCTGATGATGAATCGCGTCGACAAGGTTCTCAATGAAATTGGAAACGCCGACGAGGTAGATGTCATATTTGACCGACAGCTTGATCGTGAGCAGATAATTACGAGATCGTATGCGTTATTGGAGAAGCAGCCAAACTATCCCGGAAGGAAACGCTTCCCAACGTCTCCCGTATTCGCAGATGACAAACGGGCATTGCCGTTGCAGGCGGCCGACATGCTTGCATGGCATATTCGGCGCTCTTACCGAGACGGGATTGACCGGCTTCGCGGCTTAAGCACTGCGGGACAGGTTATCGCCGATGAAATCTTGGCAGTAAATGAGTTGTGGGTCGAAAACGATCTGCGCGAGATGTTTGATATGGCACAGGGGGTTGCTCGTGGATTGAATACGATGTTCCCGTACCAAGCCGAAGCACTCAGCAAGGAATTCGACCGCCTTGCAACTCTGGCGAACATCGAGCTCATGGAGAGCGCGGTGCCGTTCAATCCCGTTGAACTGATTTCCTTTCCGGCCAACGGAATGGGAAGATTTCGCTTTGTGCGTAACTGTGAGCACTCTGACAATCCTCATCTTCACAGGAAACGAGGAAACGTGTGCCTAGCAGAGCAGACGGAAGTCGAGTGGGGATCTGCTTCCCACTCGTAAGAAGTGGGATCGGCGCTTCACAGGTTTTGCAAGCTACTGCGAGATAAACCCAGCCCGGCTTAAGGTTCAGGCGGATTAACCAACCTTTGCCGTCCTTGCTCGACATCTACCCTCCTTCACGACGCAATCGCCCCATCAAGTTCTCAAATGCGGCGTCGGCCTCGGTGGGGTTTAGTTCGCCAGCGTCCACAAGCTTTCGCACTTCCTCGCGGAAGCGCGCTGCTTGTTCCTCCGGGGTCTCTTTCTTCTGCTTCTTCGGCATTAGGCAGCTGCACCAGTTTGTTGATATGTGAGCCTCTTTCCGATCACTCCTTTCAGGATCGCATCAGCTCGACCGGTGTCATTGTAGTCCAGCGCAGCACGGTGGGAATAGCGGAAGTTGAATTCGTTTACATAGCGGTGAAGGTGTTTCTTCTGGCAGTGCTGATAGACGCCCTTCATTCCGCGTTTGAAGATCGAGAAATAGCCTTCAATGGTGTTGGTGTGCGCGTCGCCGCGTCCGTATTCGCCTGCCTTATGGCGCACCGACTGGTGGTCATAGAAGAACCGACCGATCGACATATACATAGACGCCTCGTCAGTGCGCAGCTTGGAGAAACGGCTGATGTTCTCAAGCATGATCGGCTGAACTTCGGGAACGGTGAGGCTGTCCACGACAACAGCGCGAGAGCGCCCGCCCCGCTCGACAAGCGCCAGCACCTTCATCTTGTGGTAGAAAGACTTCTTCACTTCGCGACCAGGTTCGGTCCCGATGAAAGTCTCGTCCGCTTCCACAGTCTTGCCAAGCCCGCCAAGCGGCCAGCCATCGTCACCGGACATCGCTTCGCGGATGCGGTGCGACATAAACCACGCGGTCTTGAGGGTGACGCCCAGAATGCGGTGGAGTTGGTTGCTCGAAATGCCCTTCTTCGATCCGGCAATAAGATACATCGCCTGAAGCCACTTGCGCATCGGAACCTTGCTGTCCTCGAAGATGGTGCCGATCTTGACGGTGAACGGTTTGCGGCACTGGTAGCACTTCCAAAGGCCCGCACGGGTGGTCTTGCCTTTCAGCTTGCCGACGCGATCAACACCGCCGCAATGCGGGCACACCGGGCCTTCCGGCCACAGGCGCGCTTCGACATACTCATACGCCTTCTCTTCATCGTGAAAATGAGGGGCGGAAAGACCTGACATTTCAATAACTCCCTGAATCTGTGAACACTTTATGTTCCAGAAGTGGGTATGTCAAGTATAATAACGCCTTGCCATCGCGGACTTTCCACGTCATCAGTTTCACGATGCGGCAGAAGGAATTGCGTCTCGCTCTGGTGTGTTACGGCGGCGTCAGCCTCGCCGTGTATATGCATGGTGTAACCAAGGAGGTCTGGCACCTCGCTCGAGCGAGCAAAGCGTATCACAGTCCCAATGCCGAGCAGCTCAGCGGCGTTGCCCGGGTCTACTACGAGCTGATCGCCAGTATCGAACAGGACCATCGCCTGCGCTTGCGGGTGTTGCCGGACATACTGACAGGAGCCAGCGCGGGTGGGATAAATGCGGTCTTCCTCGCGCAAGCGATCCATTCGGGGCACTCGCTCGAGCCGTTGACCGATCTCTGGCTCGAAAATGCCGACGTTGCCGAGCTGACCGATCCCGATGCACAACCGGTATGGCGCTACGCGAAGATTTGGGCACAGCCCATAGCCGAGTGGTTCCTTAGCCGACCGGGCAATGTTGTCAGTGAGAGCGTTTCGCCCGAAACCCGCAAGGAGGTGCGCCACAAGGTGTCCAACCTGATCCGCGGCCGCTGGTTCAGCCCGCCATTTTCTGGTGAACGGTTCTCCGCGATGCTGTTCGAAGCGCTGGAAAGCATGGAGGCAGAATCCAATGGCGGCCCGCTGCTTCCCGACGGACACCCGATCGACCTGTTCGTGACCGCAACCGATTTTCGCGGCCATGTCGAATTGCTCAGGCTCAATTCTCCGCCCATGGTTCACGAGACCGAACACCGTCTGCCGATATGTTTCAGCGACTGCGTCGGGGAGGCAGGGAACGGTCGACTCGGAGATCCTCTCGAGCTCGTACTTGCCGCTCGTGCCACCGCCAGTTTTCCCGGCGCATTTCCGCCTCTGCAGATTAACGAGATCGATCGCCTAGCCGCATTGGAAGGCCACCATTGGTCGTCGCGCGGTGCGTTTCTATCCCGCATCATGCCCGTGCATGTCCGCGATGGGACGATCGAAAATGTCGCGTTGATCGATGGCGCGGTTCTGGTCAACGCGCCCTTCGGAGCGGCGCTGAACGCCCTGTCCGGGCGCCCCGCCCAACGCGAAGTCGACCGGAGGTTCATCTACATCGATCCGCGCCCGGACCGAGTAGGAGCGCTCGACGAATCCGCAGACCGCCCAATCGGTTTCTTTGGCGCAATCTTCGGTTCGTTGTCGACCATTCCGCGCGAACAGCCGATCCGCGACGACCTCGAACGGATCGAAAATCAGTCGCGCGACGCGGAGCGGCTGCGCCACATCGTGATGGGGCTGCGCCCGGAGATCGACCGTGCCGTGGAGCGGCTGTTCGGACGGACCCTCTTTCTCAACAGTCCAACGCCCAAACGCCTCGGAAACTGGCGCGCAAAAGCGCAACAGGCGGCAGCCGAACGCGCGGGCTATGCATTCCAGGCATACGCCCAGACCAAGCTGAGCGGAATTATCGAAAGATTGGCAGCGGTAACCCATGCCGCGGCCTCCGAGCACTCTCCGGCAGATGCAAACACGATCGAAACGACAATGCGCCTTGAACTTGAGCGACGCGGCCTCGCTTCGTTGGCAGGAGAAAGTGGCGGTGCCAACGAAGAGGCGATCGCCTTCTTCCGCGCTCACGATATCGGGTTCCGCATCCGCCGACTGCAATTGCTGGCGCGGCGCCTTTCGCGAGACTGGGAAGTGGATCCCGAAATCCCCGACGATGCGCTCGATCTGGCCCGCGAGAAAATCTACGACATTCTGGCGCTGTATTTCGCGGCCGACGATGCCGCATTGCTGGGCGACGAATTCAAGGCACTTGCGCGCGATGTCCTCAAACAACCCGGCGAAGCGCTCGACTACCTCGCGCGCAAGCGTTTGTTGCCGGACACCGATCTCGAAGCGGAAAGAATGCTTGCCGCAGCTCTGGAGGAAATGCCACGGAACCTTAAGCGCAGGATGTTGCTGACCTATCTCGGCTTTCCTTTCTACGACGTAGCGACCCTGCCGCTGCTCCAGCGCGATGGGCTGGGCGAATACAATCCGGTCAAGATTGACCGTATTTCGCCCGAAGACGCACGCTCAATTCGCGAAGGTGGCACGCGTGCCACGCTGCGCGGCGTCGAGTTTTACAACTTCGGCGCATTCTTCAGCCGACATTACCGCGAAAACGACTATCTATGGGGCCGCCTCCACGGAGCGGAGCGGATGGTCGATTTCGTCACTTCGACCGTGGATAGCGGTGTCCCGCCAGACGATATCCGCGAAGCCAAACGTGCAGCGTTCCTCGCAATCATCGATGAAGAAGTCGCCGCCGGGCGCTGCCAACGTGGATTGCTCGAAGACATACGCAAGGAGATCCACGAGCGCTTCTATTGATCCTGTTCAGTCGTCGATACTGTTCCAGATTGCAGTCACAAAGGCGTCGGGGCCAATGAAGCCTCCTTCGCCAACGTCGAAATCCGCCAGCGGCTTGGCCGCAACCGCCTCCTCGAGCGTCTTCCCTTCCCCATGCAATTCCTCAACGCGAGCCACCGCAAGGCCGATCATGGTTCGGTAAGCGATCAGTTCGGCCTTATTCGACATCGGGCCGTGACCGGGAATGACTTTGGCGTCGTCCGGCATCGTCGTGGTCACGAGATCGATAGTGCGCAAGAGGTCATAGACGTTTCCTCCTGAGTTGGTGTCGACAAAGGGGTAACCGGGAATGTTGAAATAGAGATCGCCCATATGGACGATCTTCTTTTCCTCCCAGATGACCACGCTGTCTCCGTCCGTGTGGCCACCCCCCAAGAACATCACGTTTATCGTGTCGTCGTTGAGATGGAAGCGCAGTCCCTGTCCATAGGTGACAACCGGCAAGGCTTCCTTCGGGGCAGGTTGAACTGGAAAACGGCCTTCCGGATCGCCGGGAATCATCCGCACGCGGACATTGTCATGAGCGAAAATTGTTGCGCCGGTTTTGCCGAAATGCTCGTTTCCGCCGGTGTGGTCGAAATGCCAATGGGTGTTCACCACATATTTGACCGGCTTGGCGCCGAGCGCTGCAACGGCGGCCTCGATTTTCTCGGATAGCGGGGCAAACTGATCGTCGATCATCATCGTTGCATCGTCGCCATAGCCGACCGCAATGTTGCCGCCTCGACCGAACAGGACCGCCACGCCCGGAGCGATCTCTTCGGTCGTGATCTCGACATCCTGCATGTTCCCCTGGGCAGAAGTAGGGACAGCAAACAGTGAGCTGACTGCGGCGAGTACGATTGCGGCAAAACGGTTCATCAGGCTCTCTCCCTCGACTTCCAGCCCCGACTAAGGCTGGCAGCCTCAAGTGTCGAGGATGATCTCCACCTGAAATCGTCAGGTCCCGAAGGCATCCTTGAGCTTTGAGAAGAAGCTACGGCTTTCCGGACATTCCTCACCAGTTTCGGTTTCACGAAACTGTTCCAGGATTTCCTTTTGCTTTCGGCTGAGCTTTGTCGGTGTTTCGACCTTTATCTCGACCACCAGATCTCCGCGTCCACGCCCTTGCAGCACCGGCATGCCAGCACCGCGCACACGCAGCTGCTTGCCCGACTGGATGCCGACCGGAATGTCCACGGAATTGGTGCTTCCATCGAGGTCGGGAATATCGATCGTCCCGCCCAACGCTGCCGTGGTGAAGCTGACAGGCACACGCGTGGCGAGCGTCGTTCCCTCGCGCTCGAACAATGTGTGCGGTTTCACGTGGATGAAGATGTAGAGATCGCCGGGAGGCGCACCCCTCGCTCCCGCCTCACCTTTTCCGGAAAGACGAATGCGCGTACCGGTATCGACCCCCGGAGGAATGTCCACTTCCAGTCTCTGGGCCCGGTCCACCCGCCCTTCCCCGCGGCATTCGCCACACGGATCTTCGATGACGGCGCCTCGACCTCCGCAGGTTGGGCATGGCCGTTCGACCACGAAAAGCCCTTGCTTGGCACGCACGGCTCCGCGTCCGTGACACAAATTGCACTGACGTTCACCCGTGCCAGGAGAGGCGCCCGAGCCGTCGCAGGTTTCGCAACTCTGCGAAACTTCGATTTCGATCTCGGTCGATTTGCCATCGAACGCTTCTTCGAGGCTCACCTGCATGTCGTAGCGAAGATCAGCGCCGCGACGCGATTGTTGCCTAGCGCCACCGCCACCGCCAAACGCGCTGCCGAAGATGGTTTCAAAGATGTCGCCAATGTCGGCGAAGTCGGATTGCGGACCGCGACCGCCGCCGCCGCCGTTCATCCCCTGGATGAAGGCTTCGTGACCATAGCGATCGTAAGCCGCGCGTTTCTGCGGATCCTTGAGGCATTCATACGCCTCGTTGCACGCCTTGAACTTCGCTTCAGCTTCCGCATCACCCGGATTGCGATCCGGGTGATACTTCATCGCCAGCTTGCGATAGGCCTTTTTGATCTCAGCATCACTGGCTTTTTTGTCCACTCCGAGAATTTTATAGTAATCAGTTCCTGACATATCGTCATTGCCTCATTCGTAAGGGATTTTCAGGCGCTGCCGGCATAACCATCCGAAAGCAATTTAAATTTCGATTGAAAATAATATGTGCACATCGGCCTGTCAAGGTCGAGGGTGCAAGTTCGTGTCCATCCAGAAATGGTAGATTGTGGTTCAGACCAAGGCCGCAGTGTTTTCGTAACCGCAGGCGTAGCAAGGCTACGTCGCAAAAGATGAATGGCTGCGCCATTATTACGAAAACGCGAGAACGCCGGGCTGGGCCGCAAGATGCCATTTATGGATGGGCACTAAA
>JASJDE010000043.1 GCA_030065195.1 Erythrobacter sp.
GGGGATCGTCGAAGGGATGGATGAAAGTCAGCCCGCGCTCGACTTCGAGCTTGCGCGCGTGCGCGTGGGCATCGTCGAAGGTCTCGCCTTCTAGCACGACCTTTCCTCCGACACTTTCGGTCTGCATCACCTTCACAGTCGGGGTGGTCTTGGGCATGACAATCGTCACCGGGACACCCAGCCGGGTGCCATGATAGGACAGGCCCTGCGAATGGTTGCCCGCCGACGCCGCGATCACGCCGCGTTGCCTTTGCTCTTCGTTGAGATGCAGGAGCGCATTCAACGCTCCGCGCTCCTTGTAGGCGGCGGTGAATTGCAGGTTTTCGAACTTCAGCCAGATCTCCGCGCCGGTAATCTCCGACAAAGTGATCGAATGCATCATCGGCGTCTTGACCACCGCGCCTTCGATCCGCGCGGCTGCAGCGCGAACATCGTCGATTGTCAGGTCGGCCGCCGTGGCGGTCGATTCGCCGGCCGTTGCGGCAGGGGCTGGATTGGTACTCATAGCTCGGCGGGATTAGGCGCTCAGCAAGGCGAGAGCAACGGGCGCAAGCAATTCTTCGCGCGTTGGCAAGGCGCGGTTTAGTGACTAGTGCGAAGCGCATGAATGAAAGCAAGCACGTAGCCTTTGTCGGACTGGGCGTCATGGGCGGCCCGATGACTGGACACCTCGCCCGTGCAGGGCATCGCGTAACGGCCTTCAATCGCTCACCCGAGCGGGCTGCGAAATGGCGCGAGGAATGGGCAAACGAAGGTCTGGATGTCGACTTTGCCGAGTCTCCGGCGGCAGCGGCATCTGCGGCCGATATCGTCTTCACCTGCGTCGGCAATGACGGAGATCTCGCGAGTGTGACCCTCGGCGAAGGCGGCGTTCTCTCGACCATGCGTGAAGGGGCGCTTCTGGTCGATCACACCACCGTTTCTGCAGATATGGCTCGGCGTCTTTGTAGCGAAGCCGAAGCGCGCAAGATCGAATGCGTCGATGCTCCGGTAAGCGGTGGCGAGGCGGGCGCGGTGAATGGCCAACTTGCGATCATGTGCGGTGGAACCGAAACGGCGATGGCGCACGCCCAGCCGGTTATGCAATGCTACGCCAAGGCAGTCGTCCATGTCGGTCCTGCGGGTGCGGGGCAGACGGCAAAGATGGCCAACCAGATGTGCATCGCTGGGGTGCTCGGAGGATTGTCCGAAGCCATTCGGCTGGCCGAAGCCGCCGGGCTCGATCTCGAGAAGACTTATGAGGCGATCTCCGGAGGCGCGGCGCAAAGCTGGCAAATGAACAATCGCTGGCCGACCATGACCGCGGACGAGTTCGATTTCGGCTTCGCGATCGACTGGATGCGTAAGGATCTCGGCTATGCGCTCGACGAAGCCAGGCGACTCGGCCTCTCGTCGCCGATCTCTGCGCTCGTCGATCAGCTCTACGCCGATGTTCAGGCGGCGGGCGGCGGACGCAAGGATACCAGCGCCCTGATCACCCGACTGCCGCGCGCAAAATCAATCTAGGAACGATCAATGCTCCGTATATTCTCCGGCGCGCTTGCCGCCTTCGCCGCAATTGTTGCGAGTCCCGCGACCGCCGACACGCTTGTCGATAACGTCGATGGACTGACGATCGGCGAGAACGGCCAGCTGCAACGTTTCACCGGATTGGTCTTCGACGATGATGGCCGGATAACCCAAGTGCTGGAGCGAGGCGACGAACGGCCTACCGACATTGACTTTGCCCTTGATGGCGATGGCAAAGTCATGCTGCCTGGCATGATCGATGCGCACGTGCACGTCATGCAGATCGGTTTCGGAGCGCTCACGCTGGATCTCTCAGATACCACTTCGCTCGAAGGCGCGCTCGGTAAGATCAGGCAATTCGCCGAGGATAATCCAGGACGCCCTTGGATCCTTGGACGCGGCTGGAATCAGGAGAAATGGGGCCTCGGCCGCTTCCCGACTGCCGCCGAACTCGATTCGGTCGTCTCCGACAGGCCTGTCTGGTTGAGCCGGGTCGATGGCCATGCCGGTTGGGCCAACAGCGCAGCAATGAGGCTTGCCAAGATAGACAACGAAACCCCCGATCCCGACGGCGGGCGCGTCATCCGTTCCCCTGATGGCGAAGCGACGGGCGTGTTCATCGATGCCGCGGAAAGCTACATCAATGCCGTAGTTCCTGCCCCGCGTCCTAAGGACCGCGACGCTGCGCTGGCAATGGCGCAGCGCATCCTGCTCGAAAACGGTATCACCGCGGTGGCCGACATGGGCACTTCGATCGAAGACTGGCAGACCTTCCGCCGCGCGGGCGACCTCGGCCAACTGAAGATCCGCATCATGTCCTACGCCACCAGCCCGGAAGCAATGGAACTGATCGGCGGACCCGGCCCGACCCCGTGGCTTTACGATGACAAGCTTCGCCTAAACGGGATCAAGCTCTATCTCGACGGTGCACTGGGTTCGCGGGGGGCGACGCTCAAGGAGCCCTATAACGATGAGCCCACCACACGGGGGCTGCCGCTACTCAGGCCCGCACAATTGCGCAATCTGATGAGCCGCGCCGCACTCGAGAGTTTCCAGACCGCAATCCACGCCATCGGTGATGCAGCAAACTCCGACGTATTGCTGGCGATCGAAGAACTGTCGGACACCTATACCGGCGATCGGCGATGGCGGATCGAACACGCCCAAATCGTCGATCCGGTCGAACTGGCTGCGTTCGGGCGACATGGCGTCATCGCCTCCATGCAACCCCTCCACCAGACCTCCGACCGAACCATGGCGGAAGCCCGACTCGGACCGGACAGGCTCGACGGCGCCTATGCGTGGCGAAGCGTCCTCAATGCCGGCGGGACGCTCGCTTTCGGTTCGGATGCGCCGGTCGAACCGGCCGATGTATTTGCGGGCATCGCCGCTGCAATCAGCCGCACCGACGAAAACGGCGAGCCGTTTGGCGGTTGGCGCGCGCAAGAGACCGTGAACCGTGAACAGGCGATCCGGGCATTCACCGCAGATGCCGCCTTTGCCGGATTCGCCGACGGCAGGTTCGGGCGACTGGTCCCCGGCGAACGCGCCGACTTCCTGCTCGTGGACAGAGACCCGTTGCTCGCTTCGCCAAGCGACATCCGGGAAACCCGAATTCACGAGGTTTGGATTGGCGGCGAAAGAGTGCTTGCGAATTGATTTGACGCAATCGCACACGGCATTGGGTCACCGAGACCTTTTAATCTTCTACGCGAGATTGCGTGGGAGCAAAACGCGAGTGCGATTTTCATGAATCGGTCACGAATCTGAGCCAAAGGCACCCCTAGACTGAAGGGTCTTGGCGATTCCCGCGTTTGTGAATCACCTCAACGTGAAATTGTGCATCCGCACACTTTTTCTGAGACGCCACGATAGCCAAACCGATGCAAAATGGTCACAACGACATTAAGATATTGATTTAGAACACATCAATTGCCGCTTCGGACGGCTTGGGATTCAAATTTTGGGGTTGTAACATTAACTCTGCTGTCCTATTCAGACGATCAACAGAGTTAAAAAAGAGCTCATAGGAGACACACAATGAAATTGCGTAACGTTGCTCTGGCCACTGCAGCCCTCTCGCTTGCAGCTGCACCGGCTGTCGCAGAAGCCTCGTTCGATCGTTCGTCGGCTCCCGTCGAAGGTGAAAGCCTCGAAGGCGGTTCGGGCATCATCATCGCCATCCTTGCTGCAGCCGCGATCATTGCCGGCATCATCATTGCAGCGGACGGTGACGACGACGACGCCGTCAGCCCCTGAGCTGAACAAACAACCAATTTGTGAGGGGTCCGCTTGCGGACCCCTTTTTTTGTCTGCGTCGATCGTGGCCAGATAATCCAGCCAAGGACCCGAGAGAAGAATTGCGACAAAGCGCGCCCCTAGAGAGCCAAGACCGGGGCGCACGGCCGCGGCGCTGTTGTCAAAAGGGTTCTTCGAACTATTCTCCGAACTCCCCCCAATAATCACAATCGGAGAAACCAAATGACGCTTAGGACTGTCGCCCTATCTGCGGCCGCTCTCTCGCTTGTCGCAGCCCCTGTCGTCGCACAAGCCACGCTCGATCGATCAACCGCTCCGATCGAAGGCGAACGCCTCGACGGCGAAACCGGGATCCTCATTGCCGTCCTCGCGGCAGCGGCCGTGATCGCTGGCATCATTCTCATCGTCGATGATGATGACGACGAAGACGATCCGGTCAGCCCATAGGTTGATCCTCCGCGTTTCGGAAGAAAGGGCCCCGGCGAGGGTCCCTCTTTCTTTTCGGTAGCGGTTGCGAGAACTGCGCAGGCAAAAAGTCGGTCCACAATGAAGCCAAATGACCATGCATCGGCATCCTATTCATTGTAGAGAAAAAGTGGTCGGTCTAACCAGTCGAACGGAGCGATCGACTGTACCCAATAGGAGACCAACACAATGAAACTGCGCAATGTCGCATTGGCCGCAGCGGCCCTCTCACTCACCGCTGCTCCGGTCGTCGCAGAAGCGTCGCTGGATCGCGCGTCGGCGCCTGCAGAAGGCGAAAGCCTCGAAGGTACCAGTGGCATCCTGATCACCGTACTCGGTGTCGCCGCAGTCGTTGCCGCGATCATCCTGATCGCGGACGACGATGACGACGACGCCGTCAGCCCCTGAGGCAGGCCGTCAACCCAAAGCAGGAAGGGGCTCTCTTCGCGGAGCCCCTTTTTTGCGCCTGCGATCGTTAGACCCGACCTTACGACAGCCTATTCGCCCGGTTCTGCAGCGTCGCTTACCTGCTCCTCTTCGGGTTGATCGCCCAATCCGAATTTCCCTTCCTGGAATCGCATGAGGATCAGCGAACCTTCAAAAAGGAGTAGCAGCGGAACCGCTAGGATAACCTGCGATCCGGGATCGGGAGGCGTGACGATCGCCGCCAGAGCGACGACGCCGACAATCACATAGCGACGAGCGCCCGCGAGCTGTTTCCTGGTTACGATCCCCGCTCGATTGAGCAGCAGCAGCAAGACCGGGAGCAGGAATGTCATTCCGAACGCCAGGATGAACTGCATGACGAGGTTCAGGTATTCGCCCGCAGTCGGCAATGCCTCGACATCGAGTCCTCCCGCATTGCCGCCGAACCCAAGGAAGAATCGGAACGCCGTTGGCATCACGACGAAATAGGCCAGCGAAGCGCCGCCCAGAAACAGCACCGGAGTCGCGAAGAGGAACGGCAGGAATGCCCTCTTCTCCTTTGCATACAGTCCGGGCGCAACGAAGGCCCAGAGCTGGTTCGCAATGATCGGAAAGCTCACCATGAAGCCTGCGAACAACGCAACCTTGAGATCGACGAAGAAGAGTTCCGGCAGCCGGGTGAAGATGAGCTGTCCTTCGCCGGCCGGAAAGGCTTCCTTGAGCGGCTGAACCAGAAAGGCAAGGATCGGGTCGGCAAAGTAAAGACACACCCCAAAGCCGACCAGCAGCGCCAAAACCGATCGCATCAACCGTGCACGCAGCTCGATCAGGTGATCGAGCAGAGGGGCGCGGGTCTCGTCGATATCCTTGATTTCGAATGCCATGCGCTGCGCCTAGTCGCTCGCCCTATCGGTTTTGTCCCGGGGTGCCAGCGGCAACTCGGGCGACTTCGTCGGAGCGGTGGGCGCCGAATCGTCGGCCATAGGATCGGGCGCATCGACATGGTCGGGTCCCGTTTCGGGCAGATTCCCCTCAGCGATCGGAGGGGGGCCGGTCATCATCGGCTCATTAGCCGCGGTTTCGCTCGAAGCGGCGCTCTTCTTCATGATCGCCTCGTTCTGCGCCTTCCATCTCTTTTCCATGTCCTCGAGCTCTGCCTCGCGAACCATCGCATCGATACCGGTCCGGAAATGGGCGGACACCTTGCGCACCTTGCCGATCCAACGCCCCGCGGTGCGCATGGCCAAAGGCATGTCTTTCGGCCCGATCACCAGGATCGCGACGATAACGATCAGAAGCAGTTCGGAGGCGCCAATATCAAACATGGGGGCCCTTGTTGCGAACGCGCGAGACCTGCAGCCCGGTCAAGCCTGCACGGATCAGCTGGCGGAATCGCTCCGTTCGCTCGTGGTGCTTTCCGCGGGAGTCACATCCTTGGCCGGCGCTTCGATCTGGGCCTTGGACGCGGAAGAATCGTCTTCTTCCTCGCTCATACCTTTCTTGAAGCTCGAAATGCCCTTGCCGAAATCACCCATCATCTCGGAAATCTTTCCGCGCCCGAACAGGACGAGGATGACCAGTGCCACGATGAGGATTTGCCAGATTCCGATACCGCCCATTGCGAAGTCTCTCTCAATTACCTGACTTGGATATAGGTGCGAATGTCGCCAAGCGCCAGCGCCCATGCACGTCAGGCATCGGGTTCGGCGATTTCGTCGGCTTCTTCATCCGCTTCGCATTCACTCGGATTGTCGGGGTCCATGTCCCCACCCATCGCCTGTTCGAGCGCATCGTCGACCGGATCGAGCAATCCTGTCGCGCGAAGCTCGTCGATCCCCGGGAGATCACGCCGCGAGGCCAAGCCGAAATGGTCCAGGAATTCGGGCGTAGTCGCGTAAATGACGGGGCGACCGGGTACTTCGCGGCGACCGGCAAGCTTGATCCAGCCCGCTTCCATCAGCACGTCGAGCGTTCCGCTGCTAGTCTGCACGCCGCGGATCGATTCGATCTCGGCACGGCTGACAGGTTCGTGATACGCGATGACGGCGAGCACTTCGGTCGCGGCGCGACTCAATCGGCGGACCTGCTCACGCTCGCGGCGCAGCAGGTGGGCGAGATCCGGTGCGGTTTCAAAATGCCAACGTTTCCCGCGCTCGACCAGATGGACCCCGCGTTCGGCATAGTGATGCGCCAATGCCTTGAGACCTTCGCGAACCGATCCCTTCTCGAGACCACCGAGATGCACTGCGAGCTCATCGACGGTCATCGGCTCTTCGGTTGCGAACAAGGTCGCTTCCAGTGCGCGTTCGACCGCATCGTCGGACCGTTCGCCGCTCATGCGCTCGCGCCTTGTTTGAGGCGACGGATGCGCAGCGGCGAGTACGCCTCTTCCTGCGCGATCTCCGCCCTCCCCAGCCGTGCCAGTTCCAAGGCGGCGACGAAGCTCGAAGCGAGCGCCGACTTGCGCAATTCGGGTTCTGCATCGGTCGGAAGAAAGTCGCGAATATCCATCCAATCGAGCGTCACGCCCAGCATGGCCGATACGCGATCGAGTGCGCTGTCGAGCGTCATCACCGGTCGGTTGGAAACGTGATAGATACGTGGGGCGGTGCGTGCCTTTACCTGGCCGTAGGCCTGGATCAGCGAATAGACGTCGCTCTTCCACAAAGTCTTGCGGTCGATCCGCAGACCCTCGGGGTTGCCGCGCAGGAAGATATCGCGTCCGATCCGGTCGCGTCCCATCAGGCGCGCCGCCGCCTCTCTCATTGCGCCAAGGCGTTGCAACCGGAGCTGCAGGCGCAATGCCAATTCCTCCGGACTGGGATCTTCCTGCTCGTCCTTGGGCAGCAGCAGCGCCGATTTGAGATAGGCCAGCCACGCCGCCATCACGAGATAATCGGCCGCGAGTTCGAGCCGTAGCGCCTTTGCCTGTTCGATATAGGTGAGATACTGATCGACCAGCGCGAGGATCGAGATCTGCCTGAGATCGACCTTTTGTCGCCGCGCGAGATCGAGCAGCAGGTCCAGCGGCCCTTCCCAGCCCTCAAGCTCCAGGTAAAGCGCTTCGTCGCCGGATTTGGCACCCGTCCGGGCCACCTCGTCGGCAGGCCAGCTCTCTGGCATCTCCGCTGTCGCTTCACCGGCTCCCATTGCGTCTCCCGATAGCATGAAGCCATCGTCGTTGCTGGTCATGCTCATGCTGCTTCCCCGACTTGGGCGAGCAGAGCGTCGCGTTTGGCCAACAGCTCGGGTTGTTCGGCAGATAGGGCGGGAGCGATCCGCGTGTCTTGCAGGGCACGATCGAGCCGGGCGGTGGTTGTTTCGGGCATGGTCGGGAGCGCTTCGCAAATGCCCTGCATATCGTCCATCTTGGCCCAACAATTCAGCACGATGTCGCAGCCCGCCGCATGGGCGCGCGCCGAGCGCTCGGGAATTGAACCTTCGAGCGCTTCCATATCGATATCGTCGGTTAGCAGCAGACCCTCGAAACCGATCTCACCGCGAATGACGTCGCGGATGATAGCCTCCGATAGCGTCACCGGATTTTCGGCGTCCCAAACAGGGAATAGAAGGTGCCCGGTCATCCCGATCAGCGCGGACTTGAGCGAACGGAACGGTGCGAGATCGCTTTCGAGGTCCTCAGCGCTCGCATCGACCCGCGGCATGTCCTTGTGCGAGTCCACCAGGGCGCGACCGTGCCCAGGCATATGTTTGATGCACCCCGTTACACCGCCTGCCGCCAGCCCATCGATGATGGCTCTACCGATCGCCGCGACTTGCATGGGATCGCTGCCCAGCGAACGATCGCCAATTACGTCGCTTGCTCCCTTGTGTCGGAGATCGAGCGGGGGATGATAGGTGACAGTAATACCCATTGCCGCGAGTTCGAGCGCCATCGCCTTGGCGCCCGCTCTCGCGGCCTCGATCGCGCTCGCCGGAGCCAGCGCATAGAGCCTGTCGAATGCCTCGCCCGCAGGATAGACGGACCAATGCGGAGGGCGTAGCCGCGCCACCCGTCCCCCTTCCTGATCGATCGATACCAGCAGTCGGTCGCGTCCGTGAATCGCACGCAAATCGTCGGTCAGCACCCGAAGCTGTTTGGGATCCACGCAATTGCGGCCAAAGAGAATGTAGCCAGCCGGATCGGCGTCGCGGAAAAATGCGCGCTCATCGGCCGTCAATTCAGGGCCGGAACATCCGAAGATTGCCGGAATCATGCAGCAAGCCTTGCAGCGACGGGACAGTCAGGCAAGCGCGCTAAGGCTCCGCAATGGGGAAAACGGGATGGATCGGATCAGGGTTTTACCTGACAGGGCAGGCCGTCGGCCTTGAGCGCGTCGCACAATTGGTTTGCCGCCTCACGGTTGCTGGCCAGCGCCTGCAGGCGATAGACCGTGCCGATATCGGCTTCGCCCTTGACGATCCGATAGCGCACGCCCGCCAAAGCATCGCTGCTGCCGAGCAGTGTTTGCCAGCCGGCTTCGGCGCGGGCGCGACTGCCATAGGCGCCGACCTGTACGCCTACAACAGAGGTTGAACTGGCGCTGCCGGAGCCCGACCCGCCGTTGTTCGCAGCAGGGCTGCCTCTACTCGAAGATCCGGAATCGGCCGAATCAGCATTTGCAGTAGTCGTTGCGCCCGACCCGCTTTGAGAAGCGCCATCCGAAGAATCAGCACCCGATTCTGATCCATCAGCCATCACGCCTTCGCGCGTCTGTCCTTCACCCACGACTGGGGCGACATTGCCGGTTCCAGCGAACTCCTTGCCTCCCGGATCCTCCGGGCGTTCTCTATACGGGCCTTCGGGAGCTTCGATCGTGCTTCCATCCGCTACCATCGCAGCGTCGCCAGTGCGATTGGTCAGGAACCAGATTCCGCCAACCATTCCCGCGAGGAGGGCGAGAAGGATAGCCCCGAATGCAAGGAATTGGGAAAAGTCGTAGCCGCCGGCATCGTCATCCTCATCGGATTCGAGCCAGGGCAGGCTGTCTTCGCTGGAGAGGTCGAGTTCGCCCTCGCCCTCATCCTCGATCTCTTCGAATTCGGCTTCGATCATCACTGATCCAAGTCCTTTCTTCTCCGGCTGCTGCAATACACCAGCCCCCAATGCCGGTTACATCGATTCGACAGCCTCTACGCCTAACACGCGAAGCCCATTGCGCAGAACTTGCCCGATTGAGTCGGCAAGGAAAAGTCTGGCCTCGGATAAACCCTTATCCTGTTCCACGATGAAGCGCTTTTGCGGCGAATCGTTGCCGAGGTTCCAGAAAGCGTGGAGTTCTGCGGCCAAATCGTAGAGATAGAAGGCGATTCGGTGTGCTTCGCGTGCCTTGGCAGCCGCTTCAATCTCGCGCGGAAACTGCGCAGCACGCTTTATGAGCGCCATCTCCTCTTCGCCCAATTCGTTAAGTGCATTAGTTGATGGCGACAAACCCAGCTCGGCTGCCTTGCGTAGAGTCGAGCAGATTCGCGCATGGGCATATTGGACATAGAAAACCGGATTGTCCTTCGACGCTTCGATCACCTTGGCGAAGTCGAATTCCATCTGCGCTTCGGGCTTGCGAGTCAGCATGGTGAAACGCACGACATCCTTGCCCACTTCCTCGACCATGTCGGCGATCGTGATGAAATTGCCCGATCGCTTGGACATCTTCACGGGTTCGCCACCGCGCATCAGTTGCACCATCTGGACCAGCTTGACGTCGAACGGGATCGGCTTGCCTTGTCCTTCGGAAAGCGCCGCAACGGCAGCCTTGATGCGTTTGACGGTACCCGCGTGATCCGCGCCCCAGATATCGATCAGCGCATCGGCGTTTTCCGCCTTCTGCATGTGATAGGCCAGGTCGGCCCCGAAATAGGTCCAGGCACCGTTCGATTTCTTGATAGGGCGGTCCTGATCGTCGCCGAACCTGGTCGAACGGAACAGCGGAAGCTCGACCGGCTCCCAATCCTCTGGCGGGGCCTTGCCCTTGGGCGCTTCGAGCACGCCGTCATAGACAAGATCATGCTCACGCAGCCACATTTCGGCTTCGTCGGGCTTGCCCGCTGCATGCAGCGCGGCTTCCGACGCAAAGACGTCATGATGGATGCCGAGCAGCGCGAGGTCGGATTTGATGACATCCATCATCTTCTCGACCGCTTCGGCGCGGAAATAGGGCAGCCATTCGGCTTCCGGCTCATCCTTGTGCTTGTCGCCCAGTTCCTTCGCGAGGTACTCGCCAACCGGCTTCAGATAGTCACCCGGATAGAGACCTTGGGGAATTTCGCCGATATTCTCGCCCAGCGCCTCGCGATACCGCAGGTGCGCCGAGCGAGCGAGCATATCGACCTGGCCGCCCGCATCGTTGATATAGTATTCGCGGGCCACGTCGTGTCCGGCGAATTCGAGCAGGTTGGCCAGTGCGTCGCCCACCACCGCGCCTCGGCAATGGCCCATATGCATCGGACCCGTCGGATTGGCGGAAACATACTCGACATTGACGCGTGTGCCCTCGCCCATCACCGAGCGACCATAGTCGTTCCCCAAAGCCGGGATCGCCTTCAACTCGTCCAGCCAAACCGCCGGATCGAGCCGAAGATTGATGAATCCCGGCCCGGCGATCTCCGAATTGGTGATGGTCGGCTCTGCGGCGAGCTTGGCCACGATCTGTTCTGCCAAGGCACGCGGATTCGTCTGGGCGGGTTTGGCCAGCACCATCGCGGCATTGGTGGCAAGATCGCCATGCGAGGGATCACGCGGCGGCTCGACAGCCACATTGGCGAAGTTGGCACCTTGCGGCAGCACACCGTCGGCGACAAGTTGCGCGAGGACTGTTTCGATCTTTGCCGCATAGGCGGCGTATAGCGTCTTGGTATTTGACATAATTCACCTGTGCGCGTCCGCGCCTGCAGAAGCCTCCTGCGCCTTCACAGTACGCTTGCTTGGTGGAAGTCCTCGCCTTCGCGGGGACTCGCTCAAATTTCAAGGGAGTTTGCTGGCCATGACGGCCAACTCACCTCGTGGCGTTGTACGCCAATTGGTCCTCGGACAGCTGGAATCCGACCAGCATCTCGAAGCGGGTGCGGGCAATCGCCGCCTTCACTTCCGGGGCAGCAAGCGGGTCGAGAGCGGCTTCCGGATCTCCGGGTCGTCGCCGTCGAGTAATACGCTCGCGGATGTCCTCTGGCAAAGAGGACGCAGCGCGATCGACGAAGGAACCAGCCTTTGCGCTGGCGCTGGCGCGTTCCTGCCCGTCGGCAAAGCTAAGCGTTACCTGCCCGATTCTCTTCGTCACAACCGCGCTGCCGCCTTGCAGCACCGTGACAAAATACGGAAGGGTTACCGTGCGCGCGCCACGTACGTCCGCACGGCGGGCATGCACGTCGAATGTCGCTTCGCTGTACACCTTCTCAGAACCGTCGTTGCAGGTGGAACGCAGATTGGTGATCGAAGCGGTCATGTCGATGTTTGCGAATGTGGGAGCATTCGGGCTGCGAAAGACGGTGACGTCGCCGGTGTAGTCCGGAATGCCCACAGCAGGGCAAGATGTTAGGACCGATGTGATCCCAACGCCCTGATCAACGACCAGTTCGCCTTCGCTGGCGCATCCGGCCAGACCGGCAGCCAAAGCAACAGCAGGCAAAACACGCGTGCGAAACATCATCAAATACCCGTCCTTGAAAATCTGATCGGCGCACGCATCTCCATTCGTGCGCGCGCGACCCCGCCCTAGCGAGGCACGCAACAAAGCGCTAGAGGCTCAAGCATGAACGCGCCCTTTCCCAACTCGGACTCCGATCGTGCCGCCGGCACCGACCGGCAATTGCCGCTCAATCTCCTAATCGCAGCCCCGCGAGGCTTTTGCGCGGGCGTCGATCGTGCGATCGAAATCGTCGAGAAGGCGCTCGAACGCTATGGAGCTCCGGTCTATGTCCGCCACGAAATCGTCCACAACAAATATGTGGTCGAAGGCTTGAAGGCCAAGGGCGCGATATTCGTCAAGGAACTGGACGAAGTGCCCGACGATGCGCCGGTGGTGTTCAGCGCACATGGCGTTCCCAAGCGCGTTCCTGCAGAAGCGCAGCGGCGCAAGCTGCTCTACGTCGACGCCACCTGTCCACTTGTCTCGAAAGTGCACCGGCAGGCCGAGCGCCAGATAGAGAAAGGCCGCCACATCATCTTCATCGGCCATGAAGGCCATCCCGAAGTGATCGGCACGATGGGGCAGGTCGAACCCGGACAGATGACGCTGGTCGAGAATATCGAGGATGTCGATAAGCTCCCCTTCGATTCGGATGAACAGCTCGCCTATCTGACGCAAACGACCCTGTCGGTGGACGACACCCGCGAGGTGATCCAGGCGCTCGAGTGGCGCTATCCCAACATCAGGGGACCGAAGGCGGAAGACATTTGCTACGCCACCTCCAACCGGCAAGCGGCGGTCAAGGAACTGGCGAAGGACTGCGACCTCGTGCTCGTCGTTGGTGCTCCCAACTCATCGAACTCGCTACGACTGGTCGAGGTCGCCGAGCGGCTCGGAACGCCGGGCAAGCTGATCCAGCGTGCCGAAGAGATCGATCCCACATGGCTGGAAGGAGTGGCAACGATCGGTCTGACCGCTGGCGCATCCGCGCCAGAAATCCTCGTCCGCGAGGTGGTCGACGCGCTCGGAAAACTGCGACCGATCCGCGAAAAGACCATCACTGCGGCCGAAGAAAAGATGGTCTTCAAACTGCCGCGCCAGTTGACCGAGTAACGCCAGACCTTGCGATGGCGGTCTACACGCATCTTGGCGCGGAAGAACTCGCCGATCTGATCGGCGAGTTCAACGTCGGAGATCTGCTGTCGGCGAAGGGAATTGCCGAAGGAGTCTCCAACTCCAATTGGCTGATTGAAACGACTCAAGGCCGATTCATCCTGACCATGTATGAGCGGCGGATCGAGCTGTCGGACTTGCCCTACTTTCTAGGCTTGCTCGATCACCTATCGGCCAAACACTGCCCCGTCCCGCGCACGATCCATGATCGTGAAGGCGCCGCCTTTCGCATGTTGGATGGCAAGGCAGTGGCGCTGATTGAGTTTCTTCCGGGAGTCTCGCCCAGTCATCCTACGCCAGAGCAGGCGCATTCGGTGGGACAGGTGTTGGCGCAAATGCACCTTGCCAGCGGCGACTTCAAAATCTCGCGCGCCAACACGATGGGCTTTGCCGATAATCTGCGTATCCTCGAACATTGCGGCGACGCCGGACTGGCCTCAATCCATGCCGATCTGCCCCAGGTGCTTGGGCCGGCAAAGGCGGCGGCGGCGCTCGATCTAGGATCGCTTCCGCAGACCAACATCCATGCCGATCTGTTTCCCGACAACGTCCTGATGCTTGGAAACGAGGTGACCGGCCTGATCGACTTCTATTTCGCCTGCACCGGCGCAATGGCACTCGACCTCGCGACCACTCACGCCGCATGGAGCTTTGCGTCCGACAGCAACGAATACAATCCACAGATCGGTTCGGCGCTTCTTAGTGGATACGAGTCGGTCAGACCCATCACGCCCGATGAGCGACGGCTGCTTCCCGGCATTGCCAAGGGCGCCGCGCTTCGCTTTGTCGCCAGTCGGGCGGAGGACTGGCTCGATACGCCCGAAGACGCATTGGTGACCCGCAAGGATCCGATGCAATTCGTCGAACGTTTCCGCGTCTACGACAAATTCGGCGAAACGCTGTTTGCGTCCTAAGTAATTATGCGCAAAAGGTTTGAGCCATGAAACACGTCGAAATCTTCACCGACGGGGCTTGCAAGGGCAATCCCGGACCGGGCGGCTGGGGCGTGCTGCTACGCATGGGACGCCATGAGAAGGAGCTGTCGGGAAGAGAGGACGATACCACCAATAACCGTATGGAACTCACCGCAGCTATAAAGGGACTGTCGGCCTTGATCGAACCGTGCCGCGTCGATCTGTATTCGGACAGCAAATATGTGATCGACGGAATCACCAAATGGGTCGACGGCTGGCAGCGACGGGGATGGATCAACGCCAGCAAGAAACCGGTGCGTAACGCCGAATTGTGGCACGACCTTATCGAAGTTGCAGCCAAGCATGAGATCGAATGGCACTGGGTCAAAGGCCATTCGGGCCATCCTGAAAACGAACGGGTCGACCAACTCGCCAGCGCGGAAGCGGATCGCGCCGCGCTGGTCGACGACGAAGGCGACTGACCGCCAAACGAAACGGGCGCACCCATCAAGGCACGCCCGCTTGCGAAGGTTCGCAGATCAGCGGATCAGCTGTTGTCTTCTACCGGCGCATCCGGGCCGTTCTTCTTGATCGAATCGATCGCGTTCTGCGCGCTCGATTTGCTCGAATAACCCTGGGTCGAAAACATCACCTCGGAATTGTAGCTGAAGCGGACGCGGTATTCGTCGGCCTTGTCTTTGTAGATTTCGAATTTGTGAGCCATTGTATCACTCCCTCATATTTGAGTTTCGGAACTCGCCAGTCACCTTACAGATAGCGGAGCCGAAGGCTAGCCGCTGACTGCGTCTGCAGATGTAAAAAATCGGTTCGGCACATAAGCTTGGGGATCGATCTTTCGGGTCATGGCGTCGGGTTCGTTACCGAGCGCGATCTGTGCCGCAAGCCGTGCTGCTGCCGGAGCGGTCTGGATTCCGAAGCCGCCCTGTCCTGCGAACCAGAAAAAGCCTCTAATCTCGGGGTCGGGTCCATAGACCGGCAGCCGGTCGGGTGCGAAACTGCGCAACCCCGCCCAACGCCGCTCGACCGCTTCGATCGTCCAGTCGGTAACGTTCTGGAATCGATCGATCGCCAGCGCGACGTCCATCTCTTCGGGCGCCGCGTCGCACGGCGAAGTCGGAATTTCATCGTGCGGGCTGAGCCACAGACGGCCATTGTCGGACTTGAAATAGAAGTTGCCGTTGATATCGAGCACCAGTGGAAGGTCTGGCGGTGCTTCGGGCGAAACGCGAAGCTGAGCGACGGTTCGGCGCTTTGGGTCGATTCCGAGCGGCCGCACCCCGGCCTCTCGCGCCAGGGTATCCGCCCACGCTCCGGCCGCATTGATGACTGTTGCGGCGCGATAGGTTTCTCCGCGTTCGGTGGTGAGTTCCCACGCGACATTGCCGCGCACCAGCCGATCGACACGTGCACGGCAGACCAGCTGCGCGCCCGCTTTTCTCAAGGCGGCGAGATAGTGCTGATGCAGGCCTGCTACGTCGATGTCGGCGCAGGCCGGCTCCCAGATTGCATCGCACCACTCCTCGCGCGTTTGCGGCACGCGTTCGGACAGTCCAGCGCGATCCAGTCGTTCGATGGTAACACCGGTCCCGCTGAAAGTCTCAACGAAGCGGTCCATAGTCGCTTTATCGTCCGCGCGCCCAACATAGAGCGCGCCGCGCGGATGCAAGAAACCGTGTTCACGCAGATAGACGCCCGATGCCAGAGTCAGCGGCACCACGCCCGGCCCGCCATAGCATTCTTCCCAGAACGCCGCCGAACGCCCAGTTGAATGGTATCCGGGTGCATCCTCGGCTTCGAGGACCACTACACGGGCATGAGGTGCCAATTCGGCAGCGATACTCGCGCCGGCCATGCCCGCACCGATGACTGCGAAATCGTGGATCGGCTCAGGCATCAGCTCTCCCGGCGCGGGGCAACCCGATCGAGAAACTCCGCCACCGCCGCCATCGCCCGATTGCGAACGGCATCCACTTCGCGAAGGATCTCGTGATGGGCTTCTTCGCCGAACTCGACGAGCTCGCCATTTGGCAGGCGACTTGCTGCTCGAACATTGGCGGCATGGCTGACCAGCTTGTCGGACGACGTGGAAACGATCAGCACCGGCGTTCGCACATTCTCCATCACTCCGGGCGCTTCGAGTTCCCGCCAGGAGGCATAGGCGCGTTCAACCCATCCCCAGCTCGCGGGGCCCATCACCAGTTCGGGGCGGTGATCGCGCCACCATTGCTCGTCGGCATAACGATCCGGATCGTGCGTCAGCAGATTTGCCCGTCCTTCCGGAAGCGCACCCGGCTTCTCGCTCCATTTCCAGGCCTGCCTGGTCGGATCGCCGACCATCGTCATCATGCCGGCAACCGCATGGAGAATGCTGAGCGGCAATGGCGGCCCCGCCATTCCAAGCATCGGTGCGCTGAAGAACACGGCATCGGGATCGACCTTCTTCTCGACCACCGCTCGCATGACGAGATGGCCGCCCATCGAATGCGCAGAAAGGATGTGCGGGCCTGGTGTCTCGCTTCTCCAGTCCGACCACAAATGCGCGAGATCGTCGACCCACGTGCCGAAATCGTCGATGTGACCTGTATACTCGTCGCTTCCGAGCCGTCCGCTCCCGGCCTGTCCGCGCCAGTCGGCGGCGGTCACCTTCCAACCTGCGCGATGCCATTCCTCGAGGCTTTCGAGGTATTTTTCATAATTGTCGCCGCGGCCCGGCAGAAACAGGATCGAGCCTCGCGGCGCAGCTTCGTTGCCGGGCCAGTCGATCCTTCGCAATCGGTGGCCGTCTTCGGCCTCCCAAACCGTTTCAACGGCCGCAGGCGGGATCGCACGACGATCGATAGGCGTATCGAAGGGGCGCTCGATCACTGCTTCGCCCTTGCTGTCATTCGTACTCACGTGCCTAATATCCGAACGCTGGTGTTGGTTACTTTTTGGTAAGCAGTGCCCTGTAGCACCACCCTCACAAGGACCGAACGGGACGTCCGGACGGAAACCTTAGGGGGCCAGATGCTTACGACCTATCTTCACTACGGGTTGCTGATTGCCTTGGCAATTGCACTGGTCTTTGCCGCCTGCACCGATATCAAGAGGCGTCAGATCGACAACTGGCTCAATGCGGCAATCGCTTTGGGCGCTCCGGTCTTTTGGTGGACCAGCGGTCTGGCGCTGTGGCCCGATGTGGCGCTCCAGTTCGCGGTCGCCATTGGCGCCTTCGCTCTGCTTTCCATCCTGTTCGCTGTGAGGATGATGGGCGGCGGCGACGTGAAATTGCTCACCGCTCTGGCGCTATGGATTGAACCCGGTGCCTTTCTTCAATTGCTGATCATCATGGCCATCTCCGGCGGGGTGCTCACGATCGTGATGGGCGCCTGGCACTTTCTCCAGAATCAAAAGGAACGGCTCGCCATTCCTTACGGCGTGGCCATCGCATTCGGCGGTCTGTGGGTGCTCGCCGCCAACTACATCCCCGAAGAATTACTCGCGGGCAATCTGGGATGAACCCGATTTTAACCAGTTCGGACGTACGCATCGAAACCATACCTGCCCGCTAACCAATTTAGGGCACATGCAAGGGGGCTAGAATAGCCATGGATAGGAAGAAGCTGGTTCTGCTCATCGGAGCGCTGATCATCGCGGTCGGCACTGCCTTTGCGGCAAGGACGTTGTTCGCTGGAAGCGCTGCTCCTGAAGCGGAAGCCGCACCCGTTGGCCCGAAAGTCCTGGTTGCGCAGCGCCAGCTGCCCGCCGGTACGATCATCACTGCCGACGCTATGGGTTACCAGCAGTGGCCCGAAGAGCTGGTGCAGGACGCCTACTTCATCGATGGCGAATCCGACATCAACCAGCTGCTCGGTACGGTGGTACGCCATCCGATCACCGCGGGCGAACCCGTCACGCAAGGCTCCCTAGTAAGCCCCGGCGACCGTGGATTCCTCGCCGCAGCCCTTTCCCCGGGCATGCGCGCAGTGACTGTTCCGGTTTCGGCCCGCACCGGTGTTGCCGGCTTCATCTTCCCCGGTGACCGCGTCGACCTCGTCCTGACCCAGACCGTCAAGGGCGAAGGCCGCGACCTCAAGGCAGCCGAAACGGTGCTGCGCAACATTCGCGTGCTTGCAACCGACCAGTCGACCGAACAGATCACCGACGAAGAAGGCAAGACCGTCGTCCGTGCTTTCCGCACCGTGACCATCGAAGTCACGCCAAAGATTGCGGAGAAAGTGGCCGTGGCGCAGACCGTCGGCACGCTCAGCATGGTCCTGCGTTCGATCGCGGACAACCAGGCAGATCTCGAGCGGGCTATCGCTTCGGGCGACGTCAGGATCCCTGAAGGCGCCACGCCGGAAGAAGAAGAGAAGTTCCTTCGCGACGCCGTCTCGCGTCCGATCGACAAGGGCACGACCTTCTCCACCGGTGGCGACGTCTCCCGCTTCCAGCGCAAGAGCATCCCGGAAGATCCCGAAGCGCGTCGCGCCAGGGAACGGGCTCAGGCGAAGGCCGAGCGCGAGCGTGATCGCCAAGCGCGATTCAACCGTTCGTCGGCCGGTCGCGGTAGCGCAACGCCGGTCCGCAGCGGCCCGAGCGTCCGAGTGACCCGCGGCAAGGCAACCGAGCAAGTTCCGGTCGGCGCACCAGCCGGTGCCCAGGGAGCCGCCGCAGGCGCCCAAACCGGTCCACTGATCCGCTGAAAGGACTGACAATGTCGATCCGATTGAAACGCTTCGATGCCGTGAAAGCGGACAAAGGGAAACCCATGGGGGGCCAGACTATGAAACGCCTTTTCTCCAAATTGCTGCTGGCTGGCATTGCCGCTGCACCGCTCGCTGCGGTTCCGGCAACCACTGCCACCGCTCAGCAAGCAACCAATCCGTCGCAGGACGTCGTCCTGTCGATCGGACGGGGGCAGCTGATCACGGTGCCCGGCACCATGACCGACGTGTTCGTCGCCAACGAAAACGTTGCCGATGTCCAGGTCAAGTCACAGCGTCAGCTCTATGTTTTCGGCCGTGCTGGCGGTGAAACCACGATCTACGCCAGCAACGCTGCCGGCACGGTGATCTGGTCGGCCAATGTCCGCGTTGGCTCGAACATCGACAGCATCGAACAGATGATGGCTTTGGCGATGCCCGACGCGAAGATTGGCGTTGCCACGATGGGCACCAACACCGTCTTGCTGACCGGCACGGTGGGCGCGCCTGAAGATGCCGCGGAAGCCGAACGCCTGGTTCAGGCGTTTCTGGGCGAAGACGCCAACGTGATCACCCGCCTGAAAACGGCCACGCCGCTTCAAGTGAACCTGCAGGTCAAGTTCGCGGAAGTGAACCGCAACCTGCTTCGCGAAATTGGCGGCAACCTGACAACTGCCGATGGAACCAATGGCTTCCGTGGAGCGATCGGCACAGGCCGCGCCCTCGGTCAAGCCGACGGCTTCAACTACGGTGGTCCGCTTTCTGCGGGTTCGGGTGTCGCTGGCGTGGGTCAGGAACGCCTTGTACTCGGCGCAAATGGCCTTCCCATCATCAACGATGACGGCACATTCCTCACGCAGACCATCACCGGTCCGGGGATCGACTCGCAAGGTGGAACCTCGCTCGCTGGTCTCGGTCGCCTTTTCGGCGTTAACGTCCTCGGCGCGCTTGACCTGTCAGAGAGCATCGGTCTCGTCACCACCCTTTCGCAGCCCAACCTGACAGCGCTTTCGGGCGAAACCGCCACGTTTCTTGCCGGCGGCGAATTCCCGATCCCGATCAGTGAAGGTCTTGGCAATGTCTCGATCGAGTACCGTAAGTTCGGTGTGAGCCTCGCTTACACGCCAACGGTTCTCGCCAATGGACGGATCTCGCTTCGCGTACGTCCGGAAGTTTCGGAACTGACAACTCAAGGGGCGGTCACGCTCAACGGTTTCCAGGTTCCGGCACTGACTGTGCGCCGCACCGAAACCACCGTGGAGCTCGGTTCAGGCCAGAGCTTCATGATCGCAGGCCTGATGAGCAACAGCTCGCAGAATGCGATCGACAAGGCTCCCGGACTTGGCGACGTTCCGATCCTGGGCAATCTGTTCCGTTCGCGTTCGTTCCGTAAGGGCGAAACCGAACTGGTCATCGTCGTCACGCCGTACCTGGTGAGACCGGTCGATGCCAAGGATATCAAGCTGCCGACCGACGGCTTCCATTCTGCCAACGAGTTCGAACAGCTGATCACCTACCAGGACAATGCTGGCAAGTCGGGCGAGCAACGCCCCGGACCGACCGCCGCTGGCGATGGTGAAAACACGCCTTCGCCGGACGTAAGCAGCATCGATCCCAACGCTGTCGTTCCGAACAACGCGCCGACCGAGCGCCGCGCGGACAAGAAGAAACGCAAAAAGGACCGTCAGGCCGACGCCGCGGCTCCTGGCTTCAGCCTCTAAAGTGAGAAAGGTGAATACGATGACCTTTGCCAAATATAGCAAGCTGTCTGGCGCACTCGCCCTCTCGCTTGGCCTCGCCGTTGCGGGCTGCGCCGGGATGCCGACCAACACGTCGCTCTACAGCAACAAACAGCCGGTGGTGGAACGCACCAACTATACGTTCGATGTGCAGACCAACGGCGGCGGCCTTCCGATTGCGGAAAAGCAACGCCTGACCGGATGGTTCGATACGATGGGCCTCGCCTATGGCGACCGCGTCACCGTGGAAGATCCGTCGGCCAACCCAGCCGTGACCAGTGCAGTCAATGACCTGGCTGGTCGTTATGGCATCATCGTCAGCGAAACCGCGCCGACGACGGCAGGCTTTATCGAACCCGGTCAGGCGCGCGTGGTCATCACCCGCTCGACTGCTTCGGTCCCCGGCTGTCCGGATTGGTCGGCCAAGGCGGACTCGAACTATCTCAACGCTACTAGCCCGGGCTATGGCTGTGCGGTCAACAGCAACCTGGCTGCCATGGTCGCTGATCCGCAGGACCTGCTCGAAGGCAAGAAAGGCACCGGCGAAAACGTCATTGCCACCTCGAACAAGGCCATCACGACCTATCGTGAAACCGCTCCGACTGGGGCGGGTGGCCTGCAAGATGCACAAGCCGAAGGCGGAGGTAACTGATCCATGAACGCTCCCTGGAAATCCGGTCTTCCCGGAAACCGCGATCCGTTTGCAGCCTATATCTGCGATGACAACGCGCTGGACGTTCTGCGTCCGGTCGTCATCGAGATGGGCTGGCAGCCGGAGAAGTGCAACAAAGGTGGCCTGCGCAATGCCATCCAGCAACTGTCGGTTAGCGCCAGCCCGGCGATCCTCGTGGTCGACCTGTCGGAAAGCGGCGACCCGCTGAACGACATCAACGCGCTCGCCGAAGTCTGCGAGCCGGGCACGGTGGTGATCGCCATCGGCCAGGTCAACGACGTCCGCCTCTATCGCGACCTGCTCGCGAGCGGAATTCACGATTACCTTCTGAAGCCGCTTTCGGCCCAGCAGGTGCACGATTCCCTGAACCAGGCGCTCGCCATCTTCACCGCGCCGAAGGCCGGTGAAGGCGATGTCGTGAAACGTCACATCTCGACCGCAGTGGTCGGCACGCGCGGCGGTGTTGGCGCCTCGACGCTTGCAACCTCGCTTGCCTGGCTGTTCAGCGACCAGCACCAGGCTCCGACCGCACTGCTCGATCTCGACGTGCATTTCGGCACTGGCGCGCTGGCGCTCGATCTCGAACCGGGCCGCGGCCTGACAGACGCGATCGACAACCCCAGCCGTATCGACGGGCTGTTCATCGAACGCGCAATGATCCGTGCGAACGACAACCTGTCGATCCTGTCGGCAGAGGCTCCGATCAACCAGCCGCTGATGACCGATGGCGCGGCTTTCGTGCAACTGGAGGAGGAATTCCGCCAGGCGTTCGAAATGACCGTCATCGATCTGCCGCGCAACATGCTGATCAACTT
>JASJDE010000044.1 GCA_030065195.1 Erythrobacter sp.
AGGCCATCTCCTGCCGTTGCGAGACCAGCATCAGCGTTACCGCGGCCCTGGATCCTTCCAGCGTTGGTGATATCGAAGTTGCTTCCGCCATTGGCTGCATTCTCGAGCTCAACCGAGAAGCCAGCGCCTTCGTTGCCCATGCCGGCATCGATCAAACCGCCAGCCAGATTGTTCAGAACGAAGTCCTGCGCCGTCTGATCGGCATAGACTGTGCCGTTGCGCTGATTGCCGGTGCCCAGGATCGAACCCGAGTTGTTCACAACAAGGCCGATGCCGTCGATATTGAGCGCACGACTGTCCGACGAGATGGTGCCGAAGTTGTCGACTACGCCGCCGGTGTGGTCGGCGCCTGCGCCAGCGACGGGGTTGCCGAAATACAGGCCGTTCTGAGCACCGGAGATCACGCCGCCAGCCTCGTTGGTCAGCGTGCCTTGCAGCCCGATGCCATTCACGAGGCGGATACCGGCGGTGGTTCCCTGTGTGCTTTCGGAGTCGATCAGACCGGAGTTGACGATGGTTCCATCGAACACGCCGATATTGCCGACATTGCCGATACGAACTCCGTCGCCTGCCTGGTTGTCGGCAGCGCTCGCTTGACCGCGGCCCTGGATGATCCCGCTGTTGACGAGATCGAAGGTGTTGCCATCGGCCGCGATTTCGGCGCCAAAGCCCGAGCCCTGATTGCCTTCGCCGGCATCGGTAGTGCCAGCATTGTTGAAGGTGAAATCTTGCGCGGTGCTGTCTGCGTAAACCGTTCCGTTACGCTGGTTGCCCGTGCCAAGGATCTCACCGGTGGCGAGGTTGTTCACCACCAGCCCGGTGCCGTCGATGTTCAGCGCGCGGCTGTCTGAACGGATGATACCGGCATTGTTGACCACACCGCCGGCATGATCCGCGCCGCCGGCCGGCACCGCGTTGCCGAAGTAGAGCCCGTTCTGGACGCCTTCGATGATGCCGCCCTCGTCGTTGGTAAGCGTACCTTGGAAAGAAACGCCGTTTACGAAGCGAATACCGGCTGTCGTACCCTGCGCGCTCTCCGAAGAGATTGCACCGGAGTTGACGATGTCACCAGTGAACAGCCCGGTGGTCGAACCGTCGAGCATGCCGCCAACACGCGTGCGCTCGAAACGCAGGCCATCGCCAGCGGTGGCAGCGCCAGCACCGGCTTGACCGCGACCCTGGATCGTGCCGCTGTTCAGGATCGTGAAGTCGTTGCCTGCTTCGCTCAGTTCGACGGAAAAGCCGGCGCCTTCGTTCGCCATTCCGGCGTCGATCGTTCCGGCGTTGTTGAGGACGAAGTCCTGCGATGTGCTGTCCGCGTAGACGGTGCCGTTGCGCTGGTTGCCGGTGCCGATTATGCGGCCGCCTGCAAGGTTGTTCACGACCAGTCCGGTGCCATCGATGTTCAACGCGCGGCTGTCGGAGGAGATCACGCCCGAGTTGAGCACGACGCCTCCGGTGTGATCGGCATCGTTGCCGAAATAGAGGCCGTTCTGCGCTCCGGAGATGACGCCATCTGCCGTGTTGTTCAGGGTGCCCTGAAATCCGATCCGGTTTGCAAAGCGGATACCGGCGACGGTGCCTTGTGTGCTCTCCGAATTGATCAGACCGCTGTTTGTGATGTCGCCTTCATAGACGTAATCGGGGGCAAGGCCCGGGCCGAAGAAGCGAATGCCGTCTCCCGCGGTGCCTCCCATCGGCGACGCCTGCCCGCGTCCCTGGATTGTCCCGGAGTTGGTGATCGCCCCGCCGCGCGGAGCGCCTCCGCCGCCGACTTCAATCGCAATGCCGGCGCCTTCGACGCCCGCATCGATCGAACCGGTGGCCGAGTTGTTGATGACGATGTTGTTCGAGGTGCGGTTGCCATAGACCGTGCCATTGCGCTGGCTGCCGGTTCCGAGGATCACGCCGTCATTGTTGAGCGTCGCATCGGTCCCATCGAAATTGACGACGCGCGACTCGCCTTTGAGGCGACCTGTTACGGTGTTGTTGATCGTCGCACCAGTCGTGCCCTGATCGACCTGGATGGTCTGGGTCACGCCCGTGGTTGCGAGCGTGCCTGCGTTGTCGACCGTAACATCGTTGTTGTCGACGACCACGACGGGAGCACCGTCGAGGGTGCTTGTAACGCCAGCTGCAGCGGAAATGGTCTCACCATCCGCAGCCGAAGTCACGGTTACATTATCGCCATCATTGATGACCTGCTGCGCCTGCGCCGCGCCTGCGGTGAGCATCGCGATTGATGAAGTGGTTAACAGAAGCCGTCCAGAAAACTGGACATTCTTCAAGCCGGGGAATTTTCTCATTGTGCTGCCTTTCAATCCAAGATTTGGAGAAAGGCGAGCCACAAGGGGTCAGGGATGACCCGCCTTTCGAGGCAGGCAGATATTCAACCAAATCGAGCCCGTACAATACAACTTCTGAATGACTCTTATAGGCTCTGATTATCGCATAACATGTTGATTATATTTAATATTTTTCCATCAACGACTCGCGGCCGACTTGCGAATTGCAAGTCGGCTAGCCAGCCAAAAATGGTCCCAATTTGCGGCCCGAATTACCTCAGACTTCTTAGTCCTTGAGGGCAGTCTGCTCGCATTGCTTCGCAGACTTTCATCAGTATCTTCTCTCGGGGGCATCCTTGCCGTGACACAAAGCCGATATCCCGGCCGTATTCATGATCGTTGATCTTCACGAACCGGGTACCAGGATTAGCGCGCTCGATAACCGAACAGGCCAGTGTCGGGACGAGCGAGCAGCCCTTCCCGGAAGAAATGTAGTGCGACATGGTCAGGAAGTTCGTGGCGAGTATTTCGCCATCCATATCGATCCCGATACTCTCCTTGCGACACAACGCAGTCGCCTCCGCGCGCAGGCAATGCTCCCTGGTCAAGAGGAGCATTTCCTCTTCGGGGATATCGCTGGCGTCGATCATGTTGGCGTCGGCCAGTCGATGGTTTTTCGAAACCATCAGCATGAATGGTTCGCGAAACAACGGGGTGAAATTGTAGCCTGTGACTTCGACCGGCCCGCTGATCAAAGCCACGTCTACCGTTCGCGTATCGAGCTCTTCCCATAAGGCCTGCGTTGGTCGTTCGCGATAGATCAGCTCCAACGCTCCTGCCACTGCTCCAACCGAATCCGTCAGGAACGGCAGGATGAACGGCGCAAGGGTAGGAATGATTCCGACGCGGAGCGGAGCAGCCAGCGGGTCGTGGTACTCTGCCGCGGTGTCGACTATTCGCTGGGCGTGCCGCAAGACGTCTTTGGCAGTCACCACAATCCGCGATCCAGCATCGGTCGTCAGCACACCGGCATTGGTTCGCGCGAACAGTTCCACGCCAAGCCTCTCTTCCAACTTCTTCACTTGAGCCGAAAGAGCCGGCTGACTGACGTGGCACGATTCCGCCGCCCGACCGAAATTGCGATAGCGGTCGATAGCGGTCACATATTCGAGATCGCGCAGGTTCACGATGCATCCTCCTTGGGACGGGTTTCGAGGGACAATCGGTCGAAGTTACGAGTTGGTTCAATAAAACTTCGCGGCTAGCACCAACGTACCTTTCGCTTCCCCCGTTCTGTGAACTTCTGTAGCCCGGAACTCGATGCACTTGTTTGAAATCCTTGTGATCGCGCATGTAATTGCCGGCACCACCGGCCTCGTCGCATTCTGGATCCCGATCGGGTCGCGCAAAGGTGCGCAGACGCATCGCAAATGGGGACGGATCGCCTGCTACGGCTTCATGATTGCCGGCGCTCTTGCGATAGCGATGGCATTGCTCTCGCTTTACGGGCCCGAAGAACGCATCCCGTCGGTCACCGACCGCGCATTGTTTGACGGGCTGTTCGGCTGGATGATGCTCTATCTCGGATTGTTGACCATCGGCTTTGCCGATTATGGCCTTGCGGTCGTGAAACATGGTCGCAATCGCTCGGCGCTTCGGGCACCGCGGTACCAGTTCGTTATGGTGGCGGTGATCGTCTCCGCAGTCTGGTGCGGAATCTACGGGTTCGGGATCGGCGAGGTCCTGATGATGGCTGTGGCGGCGCTCGGCATTGTCGCGATGGCATTGCAAGAGCGCTTTATCTGGCGCGCCGAAGTCGATCGCCAGGATTATGTTGGAGAACACTTTCGCGCGCTGATTGGAATGGGGATCTCCGCCTACACCGCGTTCATGTCCGTGGGTTTGATTCGCTGGGTGCCAGAAGAAGTCTTCAACCCGCTGATCTGGGCCGGACCGAGTGTTGTCGGAGTGGGCCTGATCATTCACTTCACTCTGCAGACAAAGCAGAGACGCGCGAGCCGCGCCTAGCTGCGCCGCTTAAGTCACGGTCCACATCCGCACCAGGTTGGCTATGTTCTTGTCGAGTGTGAGCAGTTCGATCGAGTTGGGATCGAGCTTCTTGCGCAACGAAACACGAAGGTTTTCGAGATCGAACAGCGTCTCGCGCTGAGACTGGTCAGGTACGAGGCTTTCGATCCAACCCACGCACACGATCCGTTCCCCGCTCGTCACCGGACGAACTTCGTGGATCGTCGTTGCAGGATAGAGCACCATTTGTCCTGCCTTGCCCTTAACCTCCGACATCATTCCGGCGCTGTGAATTGCCAACTCGCCGCCTTCATATTCGCCAGGGTCAGAAAGAAAGAGCGTGAACGCAAGGTCGGTGCGAAACGATTGCCCGTCCGATGCCATGATCGCATTGTCCACGTGAGGTCCGTAATGACCTCCGTCGGACGTCTTGCTGATCATCAGTCGCGAAATCCGCCTCGGACGCGCCGCCACCCGAAAAACCGGGTTCTTGCTGATCAGGGGCAGCATCTGCTCCTGGACTTCCTGGCCCACCGGACCGGTCATCACCGCCTGAAGGTTATGTTTGACCTCTGCCGCGACCTTGCCAGCCGTAGCGCGCCCGTCGCGCCAGTCGAGCGCGTCGATCCGGCGTCTCAGGAACGCAAGCTTTTCCTCATCCTGGATCACGGAAATGGTCAGGATCATCGCATCATCCACCGGATCTCAAGTTGCACCGCGTCCCCCTTTGGCTAAACCCCGTAGAAGGCATGGTATCCGTGGAGGCAGCACAATGAAAGTCGAGTTAAGGACATGGGCAACCCTGGGTTTGGCGACGGCGCTCGCCGGTGCCGGCTTGACGGGATGCGCTGGCGAAGGCGGAGAAGGAGGCGAAGGCACCTCGACGTCGCAAGCCGGAGAAGCCGGCGAAGGTGAGGGGGGAGAAGGCGAAAGCGGGGAAAGCGGCGGCGATGTCGGCGCCCTTCCCTTGCCACAGCGCGTAGCCTTCATGTCCGGCCACGTCGCCGCCGGCATAGCGCTCTACCGTGCCGGAGAGATCGAAGCGGCAGCGCCGCACTTGCTCCATCCCGTTTCCGAAACCCACACTGCCGAACGTGAAGGCCTTGCTGAACTTGGCTTCGATGCATCGCCATTCGAACAGGTCTCCGCGGCGCTCGAAGCCGGGCGACCTGCCGACGAGATAGAGGAGCAGCTGCAAGCTGCGGAAGCCAATCTCGCTACCGTGCGTGAAGCGGCTGGCGGTGACACCGTTGAGTTGATCCGATACCTCATGGAGGTGACCGTCGATGAATACACCATCGCCGTGCCCGAACAGACCGTCACCGATCCTGGCGAGTATCAGGACGCATGGGGATTTGTGAGGGTCGCCAGGGAATTGGCCGTCGATCTGGATGAGCCGAAAGCCGACGAAGTTCGCAAAACCCTGGATCAGATGCTCGAATTGTGGCCAGAGAACGCGCCCATTCCGCCGGAGGAACCTGCCAGAGCTGGCCAGGTATCGGCATTGGCGGCGAGGATCCTTCTCGATCTGCCGCAGCCATAAACCGTGGGGCCTACCGCTTTCGGGCTATTCCTTTCGCTAGCAGAGAATTGACCGCGGCCGCGACCTCTTCGGGCGATCGGGATTCCTGATCGTCACTCCATACGACGTAGCGGAGGCCGACAAAGACGTTCATTCCCATGAGTGCCCAGGCCTCGAGTTCGCCCAGCCCATCGCGAAATTCGCCCGCTTGCGCGCCCGCGGCCAAGCGTTCTGTAATTCGCTCGGCAATGGTTTCATAGTGGCGGCGATAGCTTGCGGGGTCTACGAACTCGGCTTCGTCGATGATTCGATAGATTTCCCGGTGGTCCTTGGCAAAGTGAAGGAAGGCGCCAAGCGCAGCCTCCTCGATTTCCAGCGCGCCCATATCCGGCCGTAGTGCAGAGCGGGCGGAGGATTTCACCGCATCACTCATATCGGCAACAAGAGCACGGAACAACGCATCCTTGCTATCGAAATAAGTGTAGAAGCTGCCGAGTGCGACGCCCGCCCGGCGGGTGATAGAACTCACTGAAGCTTCGTGAAAGCCCTTTTCCCCGAATTCGACGGCCGAGGCATCGAGCAGCTTGCGCAGCGTCTTACGACCTCTCTCGGTGCGCGGCGTCTTGCTGTCTGCGACCTTTGTCGGGCTGCCAGCCGGTTGATCCATCCCCTACTCCTCTGACCCTTGCCTAAGACGCGAGAGGGTCGCGCACAAGTCCTAACTTGAAAGTTGGTTCAACTTTCAATATTGATCGCTGCATGAGAGGGTTTGGAGAGGAAACAGTCATGACAATTCTATTCCGCAGCCGCGCATTGCTGCTCGCTGGATGCGCGAGCCTTGCCGCTATCGCTTCACCCGCGGTTGCCCAAGACGCTCCTGGAAACGGCACTATGGGTGACGGCGAGGTTGCCGAAGAGGACACAGGCAATCTTATTATCGTCACTGCGAGGCGTCGCGATGAACGACTGATCGACGTTCCTCTTTCCGTTTCGGCGATTTCCGGCGACACGCTCGAGCAGCAGGGTGTGCAGTCGCTTACCGAAGTTGCACAGCAGGTGCCGAACATCACGCTCGAAGTGAGTCGCGGCACCAACACCACCCTGACCGCCTTCATTCGCGGTGTCGGGCAACAGGACCCGGTGGCCGGTTTCGAAGCGGGCGTCGGCCTCTACGTGGACGACGTATACTTGAACCGACCGCAGGCGGCGGTGCTGGACATCTACGATGTTGAGCGGATCGAAGTGCTGCGCGGGCCTCAGGGCACGCTGTACGGTCGCAACACGATTGGCGGCGCGATCAAGTATGTCACGGCCCGCCTGCCCGACGATCCAAGCTTCAGCATTCGCGGCACCTATGGCTCATTCGATCAGGCTGACTTGATCATTTCCGGCTCGGTTCCGGTCAGCGAAAACCTCAAGATCGGCGCCAGCGGCGCGCGGCTGTCGCGCGGCGGCTTCGGCGAAAACCTCAATCTCGGCACCGAGAACTACAACAAGGACGTTTGGGCCGCGCGCGGAACGATCGAATTCGAAAGCGGCCCGGTCTTCGCGCGCCTGTCGGGCGACTATGTGAAGGACAACAGCGAGGCGCGGCAGGGTGGCCGTCTGATTCCCGGTCTGTTTACCGGCGCGCCGGTGCTCGACAGCGCGTTCGACACGCGCGCGGGGCTCGACATCGTCGACCAGGAGGTCGAAGCCTATGGCGGCGCGCTCAACATCGCCATCGAGCTGACCGATACGCTGACGCTCAAATCGATCACGGGCTATCGCGAGGACAAGTCGACGACGCCGATCGATTTCGACAGCCTCCCCGCCGCGGATCTCGATGTCCCGGCGATCTATGAGAACGACCAGTTCAGCCAGGAACTCCAGCTGCTCTATGAAGGCGACCGGCTCTCCGGCGTGCTGGGCTTCTATTATCTCGACGCCAACGCTTTCACGGCCTTCGACGTGGCACTGTTCACCACTGGCGACCTGATCAGCCTGCCCGGCCTCAACGCCCAGACCTTAGGCGATGTCGGGACCAAGACATGGTCTGTTTTCGGCGACTTCACCTTCGATGTGACCGACACGATCAGTATTTCGCTGGGTGGCCGCTACACCAACGACGAACGCACTAGCCGGGTCTTGCGCACTACATTCATCGGTGGGTTCTCGGACCTATTCATTCCGAACAGCCCCGCGATTGCGATCGCTACCACCAGCGACTTCCAAGGCAGCGAAACGTTCGAGGACTTTAACCCGCGCGCTTCAATCAGCTGGCAGCCGACGCCCGATCACAACATCTACTTCACCTATTCGCAGGGCTTTAAGGGCGGCGGGTTCGACCCGCGCGGGCAGACCACCGCGGCACCCGATCTCGATGGTGACGGTGACGTAGACTTCGACGACCAGTTCGAGTTCTTGCGCTTCGCGCCCGAAACAGTCGACAGCTACGAACTGGGCTGGAAGGCCTCGTTGCTCGACAATCGACTGAATATCAGCGTCGCCGCCTTCCTTGGCTCGTATGACGACGTGCAGATCCCGGGCTCTGTCGGCCTCGATACAAACGGAGATGGGATAAACGACAGCTTCATCGGGATTACGTCCAACGCCGCATCGGCCGACGTCAATGGCATCGAATTCGAGGGTAGCGCCCTGGTCGGTCGCGATTTCTGGGGCGACGGCAGCCGTCTCAACGTCAACTGGTCGCTCGGTGTGCTCGATGCGAGCTTCAACACCTTCATCGACGCGTTCGGCGTCGATGTTGCCGATCAGCGAGTGTTCCAGAACACCCCGGATGTGACCGCGCATATGGGCTTCGTGCTGGGCGTGCCCGCCGCTGACGGGATGATCGATTTCATCGGCAACGCTTCGCTGCGCGGAGACGCGAGCCAGTTCGAAGTGCCCAATCCGTTCCTGGATCAGGACGGCTTCGTGCTGGTCGATGCCAGCATCGTCTACACTAGCGACAGCGGCCTCTTCTCGATCGGCGGGCACGTGAAGAACCTGTTCGACAAGGAATACATCGTCGCCGGGTACAATTTCGTCGCAGGCGGCACGCCCCCGGGCACGCCGTTCGTCCCGACGCTCGGTCTCGAAGGAACGCTGACCGGCTTCTACGGCGACCCACGCCGGTTCTTTGTGACGGCTGAAGTCAATTTCTAAACGGCTCTACTAGGGGTCGGCGCCTCTCTCCAAACCCTTGCGCCGGCCCCGCCCCAACAAGCCTTTCAATCGTCATGCGAAGCGGGCATAGGCGCGCCCATGCATGATATCCGATTGATCCGAGACGACCCCGACGGTTTCGACGCTGTGCTCGCGCGGCGCGGTGTCGACCCAGCCGCCAAAGACATACTCGCGCTCGACGAGGAGCGACGCAAGCTCACGACCCAGCTTCAGGAAGCCCAGTCGCGTCGCAACGAAGCTTCGAAAGCGATCGGTCAGGCAATGGGCGAAGGCGATACGGAAAAGGCCGAGGCGCTCAAAGCCGAGGTCGGCGAGCTCAAGAAGTCGATGCCAGAGCTGGAAGAACGCCACCGCGCAGTGTCGGAGCAATTGCAAGCGGTCATGCTCACCATGCCCAACTTGCTTGACCCGTCCGTGCCCGACGGCGAGAGCGAGGAAGACAATGTCTTCCTGCGCGAGTGGGGCGAAAAGCCGAGTTTCGATTTCGAGCCTAAGGAACACGCCGATATCGCTCCGGCGCTGGGCATGGATTTCGAGACCGGCGTGAAGATATCCGGCGCGCGCTTCACATTCTTGCGCGGCAACATCGCGCGGTTGCACCGTGCGCTTGGACAATTCATGCTCGACACGAACACACGCGAGCATGGCTACACCGAATGCAATCCGCCGCTCTTGATCAGCGAAGAAGCAGGCTATGGCACTGGGCAATTGCCCAAATTCGCCGAGGACTTGTTCCGCACTACAGACGGTCGCTTGCTGATCTCGACATCGGAAATGACCCTCGGAAACTCGTTTCGGGAACAGATCTTCGCAGAGAGCGACTTCCCGATGCGGATCACGGCATTGACGCCGTGCTTTCGGTCCGAGGCGGGAGCGGCGGGCAAGGACACGCGCGGCTTCATTCGGCAGCACCAGTTCGAAAAGGTTGAGCTAATCAGTGCGGCATTGCCCGAACAGGCTGCCGAAGAGCACGAACGGATCACAGCAATCGCCGAAAGTCTGCTGCAAGCGCTCGGCCTGCCATATCGCGTCATGGCGCTGTGCGCAGGCGATATGGGCAACATGATGAAAACCTATGACCTTGAGGTCTGGCTTCCCGGTCAAGGCGCCTACCGTGAGATCAGTTCGTGTTCCGACGGCGGCACCTTCCAGCCGCGCAGAATGAACGCGCGCTATCGTCCCGAAGGCGAGAACAAGAGGACGGAATTTTTCCATTTGCTCAATGGTTCCGGCCTCGCCGTAGGTCGGACATTGGTGGCAATCATCGAAAACTACCAGCAGGCCGATGGCTCGGTTCTGATTCCCGAGATATTGCACCCGTATATGGGCGGAGTAACCCGGCTGGAGCCGACCTCCTGATGCGCATCCTCCTAACCAACGACGACGGCTACCACGCGCCCGGCTTCGAAGTGCTGGAAGAGATCGCACGGCAATTCTCGGACGATATCTGGGTCTGCGCACCGTCGGAGGAGCAATCGGGAGCGGGCCACTCGTTGACCCTCAACCGCCCCGTGCGACTGCAAAAGTTCGCCGAGCGCCGCTTTGCCGTCACCGGAACACCGACAGACAGCGTGATGATGGCCCTACGCGAGGTGATGGACGGCGAACCCGACCTGATCCTGTCAGGCGTCAATCGCGGCGCCAATCTCGGCGACGACATCACCTATTCGGGGACCGTCTCGGCCGCGATCGAAGGCGCGCTGGCGGGTATTCGAGCCATCGCGCTCAGCCAGGTCTACAGCCGCGACACCAACGGTACGGAGCACGAATTCGGTGCCGCACGCGAATGGGGACCGAAAGCAATCGAACCGTTGCTGAAGGCACCCTTTGCGGAACGGACGCTGGTCAACGTCAACTTTCCGCCGCGCCCGGCAAACGACGTGAAGGGTATCCGCGTCGTCCGCCAGGGATTCCACGATTATTCCCGCGGAAGCATTGTCGAAGGGCGCGATCCTCGCGGCCATCGCTATTTCTGGTTCGGTCTGCACGCGATCGAGCACACGCTCGATCACGGCACCGATCTCGAGGCGATCGATGACGGCTATGTCGCGGTCACACCGCTGCAACTCGACCTGACGCATTACTCGTCGATCGATACGCTGGCTGGACGTTTCGAGGGTTAGCGCTCTAAACAGCATCGCAGATGGCAGGGCAGACGATCGAAAAACGGGGCTTCCGCAAGCGACCCAGGCGCAAGAGCCGGTTCAAGCCGCTGCGCCGGGCGGTGAGGCTGCCGTTGTGGGGCGATCTCAGTCTTCGGCTCGGTGCGGCGCTGTTCCTGATCATGATCGTCGTCATGATCCATTGGTTCGATCGTGAGGGGCTGGTCGACAACTTCGACGGCGAAGTCAGCTTCCTCGACATCGTCTATTTCACAATGATTTCGATCACCACGACCGGCTTCGGCGATATCGCTCCGATCAGCGAGCGCGCACGGCTGGTAGAAGCGGTGATCGTCACGCCGATCCGGTTCGCGGTGTTCTTCATCTTCGTCGGCACCGCGTACAATTTCATCATCAAGCGCAGCTGGGAGAAGTGGCGCATGGCCAAGATCCAGGAACAATTGAGCGGCCATGTCGTCGTGCTCGGTTATGGCGTATCGGGTTCGCAAAGCGTCGAGGAACTGATCGAACGCGGTAGCGATGCAAGCAACATCGTTGTCGTCGATCCGAGCGAAGAGCGGTTGCACGAAGCCGAGAAACTTGGCGTGAACGTGATGGCTGCCGATGCGACCCGCGACGAGACATTGAAGGCCGTCCGCATCCACGAGGCCGACAGCGTCCTGGTATCTGCCGGTCGCGACGACACCTCGATCCTGATCGTGCTGACAGTGCGACATTTGGCGCCCAACGTTCCTATCAGCGTGGTGGTGCGCGCCGACGACAACGAATTGCTCGCGCGGCAGGCGGGTGCAAACAATGTCATCAACCCCGTACGTTTCACCGGATTGTTGCTCGCCGGCTCGGCGCAGGGTGCGCATATCGCCGACTACCTCGCCGATCTCGCGTCGGTCACAGGCCGGGTGCAACTGGTCGAGCGGGTGGTCGAGGATGACGAATGCGGCTGCGCGATTACCGAACTAAAGACCGGCGGACGCGGCCTGCGCATTTACCGCAATGGCCGCGCGATCGGATTCTGGGAGGAGGAGTGCCAGAGCCTCCAGCCTGGCGACGTGATAGTCGAGATAGTCCCGACGGAAAACGGCAATTCCCGCGGCGACGGCCATTCCAACGGAAACGGCAAAAGCGAAGCGCTAGCGGAAGAGTAGGAAAACTCCCCCCATCGCTGCCATGCCGACGATGAAGTGTCCGGCATCGATAAGGAACAACGACAATGGCTTGCGCTGATAGAGGTAGTTGATCCCGACCGCGGGTGCCATGACCGCCGCCCCCAATCCGACGGCCATCATCATTACCACATGCGGTGCAGCACCCGTGCGCTGGAGCAAGTGCCACAAGACCATCGCGATCAACACTTCCAACAGGAATGTAAGGCCGAAGATCAGCGGCATGTTGGCGCCCTGCAAATCGTCTTCCGACATTCCTACGGCTTTCTGCCACGCCTTGCTGAACAACACGCCGTACCAGATGGAGCCCACCATAAAGAATGCGGCAGCGCCTGCCAGCACCGGCCAAAGTGCAAAATCGCTCATTTTCGATCCCCTCCCTCAGCGACTGATGTCTCAGTAGCGCAATTGTCCGAACCGGTGTAGAGGCGCGGCCAATCATGGATAGCTCAACTACTACTCTGCCCGACCAGAAGCGCGTCGGTATGGTCAGCCTTGGTTGCCCGAAGGCCCTTGTCGACTCCGAGCGGATCCTCACTCGGCTGCGCGCCGATGGCTATGCGATGTCGCCCGATTACGAAGGCGCCGATGTCGTGCTGGTCAACACCTGCGGGTTCCTCGACAGCGCCAAGGAGGAAAGTCTTGCCGCGATCGGCGAAGCGATTTCCGAGAATGGTCGCGTGATCGTTACCGGCTGTATGGGCGAGGAGGCCGAAGCGATCCGTGCCGCTCATCCACAGGTGCTCGCGGTCACTGGGGCGCACCAATACGAAGCCGTCGTTGAAGCGGTCCACGAACATGCACCACCATCACAAGGGCCGTTCGTCGACCTGATACCGCAACCCGATATCAAGCTGACCCCACGCCACTACAGCTACCTGAAGATCTCCGAGGGCTGCAATCACTCCTGCGCATTCTGCATCATCCCGCAATTGCGCGGGAAGCTCGCCAGCCGCCGGATCGACGCGGTGCTGCGCGAAGCGGAGAAGCTGGTCACGGCGGGCACGAAGGAGTTGCTGGTGATCAGCCAGGACACCTCAGCCTATGGCGTCGATACCCGACATGAGGAGCGTGACTGGAAAGGCTCGCCGGTTCGCGCCCATATGACCGATCTTGCCCGCGAGCTCGGTCAGTTGCGCACGGCAGACGGCACGCCGCCCTGGGTGCGGCTGCATTATGTCTACCCCTACCCGCACGTCGACAAGGTGATCCCATTAATGGCGGAGGGGCTGCTCACGCCATATCTCGATATCCCGTTCCAACATGCGTCGCCCAACGTGCTGAAGCTTATGAAACGCCCCGCAAACGATGCAAAGGTGCTGGATCGGCTCAAAAGCTGGCGCGAGACTTGCCCCGAGATCGCGGTTCGATCGAGCTTCGTGGTTGGCTTTCCGGGAGAGACCGAAGAGGACTTTGAGTACCTGCTCGATTGGCTGGAACAGGCGCAGCTCGATCGCGTCGGCGGGTTCCGTTTCGAGCCCGTCGAAGGTGCCGCGGCGAATGCGCTCCCCTCTCCCGTGCCGGAAGAACTGAAAGAAGAGCGCTACCAGCGGTTGATGGAAGTCACCGCGCGGATCAGCGCAGCCAAGCTCAAAGCGAAGATCGGACGGGAAATTCCCGTCATAATCGATGAAGTCGGCGAGCCGGACGAGGATGGCGACGTCGGCGCAACCGGACGATCCCAAGCCGATGCGCCAGAAATCGACGGCGCGGTGTATCTGCGCGATGTGCCAGCAACGCTGACCGCCGGCGATATTGTCAATGTCACCGTCGAAGACACCGACGAACATGACTTGTACGGTGCCGTTTCGGACCGCAAATTGGACGGATAGGACCTGCGGCTCCACCTCGCGCAGCCTGGTTTCAAGAGGCACGATGAAAGAGACGATGACAATCAATGTCTCCTCGAGCTTTGCGTTCGAATTGCCTCGACCAACCGATGTGCTGTTACAGTTCGAGGCGGCCGAAACTGCTGGCCAGGCGATCCTTGCGACAAACACGGTTCTCGGCGAAGCGCTGCACTGCACGCGCGTTCCTGCGCAGGACGGCGTTGGCGCGCGCATTTGGATGCATGCCGATGGCCCTTGCAAGGTGAAGCATGAAGCCACTGTCGAAGTCAGGCGGAAGGCGGCCGATCTGCCCAACCGGCCTGCGCTCGCGCCGCACGCACTGCCCGGTGAAGCGGTGCAATACCTGCTCGATTCGAGGTACTGCCCAGCCGACCGGTTCCAGAGCTTCGTCGAATCCGAATTCGAGGGCACCTCCGGCGGTGCCCGAGTGGACGCTATCCGTGACTGGATCGCCGGCCATTTCTCGTATGTTCCGGGGGCGAGCAATCCGTATACCGATGCTGCAGAAAGCTTCATCATGCGACAGGGGATCTGCCGCGACTATGCGCATATGCTCGTAACGCTGGCACGGGCATCGACCATACCGGCGCGTTACGTCGCGTGCTACGCGCCTGGCGTATCTCCGCAGGACTTCCATGCAGTGACCGAAGTGTTTCTGGCCGATTCCGGAGTCGATGGGCGCGGGAGCTGGCAATTGGTCGACGCGACAGGCATGGCTGACCCGGCTCGAACGGTGAAGATCGGCGTTGGACGCGATGCCGCCGATGTTAGCTTTCTCACCAGTTTCGGCGCGAACAGATTCCTTTCCTGCTCAGTGGAAGTTCGCGAAGTTTAGGTGCTGCCGCGCGCCAGCAGTCTCACTGGGACACGGCGCACGCTTGGATGTGGACCTTCCCCGGTTACGGCTTCGACCAGCAGCCTTCCAGCCTGATCGAGATCGGGCTCGATTGTCGTCAGTGGCGGAGTGGTCAGCTCGCTCGCGGGTATGCCGTCGAAACCCACCAGCCTGACATTCTCCGGAATGCTGCTACCTGCGTCTTGCAAGGCGTCCATTACCCCGAAAGCCAATGCGTCGCACACTGCGAAAATGCCGTCACAGGGCTCACCGTTGGCAAGGATTGCTTCGGTTGCCATCCGTCCCTGCTCGCGGCGTTCTCCGCCGGGTTCGATCTCCGCCAGCCGGGCCTCGACGCCCAGCTCGCCGGCTCGCGTCAGGAAGGCGTCGACCCGTTCGGCGAACTGGCGTTGCACGCTGGTGCGAGACCCGACGCATACCAGTTCCTTGCATCCCTGCTCGACCAGATGCTCTGCCGCCAATCGTGCCCCCATTTCATTGTCCGACGACACCCAATCGAGATCGCCCAGCGGCGAGCCCCAATAGGCGACTGGCTCAGTCGTCTCTCCGATCTTGCGGAAATAGTCCCACGCTGCGCGGTTGGCGGTTGTACCGATCACGATCAACCCTTCGGCCTGACCACGTTCGACGAAGTGACCGAACAGCTTGTCCTCGTCCGATTGGAGCGAAACCAGGACTTCCAGTCCGCGCTCGGCTGCCGCGGCGCAGATACCGCCGAGCAATGCATACGAGAACGGGTTGACGTCGCGCGCTCCCCCGCCCGGTTTGCAGATCACCACGGTGGCAAGCGTCCCGGTGTGTCCCCGGCGCAGTCGCGCTGCGCGTTCGTCCACGAAGTATCCAAGCTCCTTGGCCGCCACGAGTACCTTTTCGCGCGTCGCTTCGCTGATCATCGAAGAACCCGACAGGGCACGTGAAACGGTGGGCTGGCTAACGCCAGCACGTTCGGCAACTTCGAAACTGGTGACCCGTCCGGGCCTGCGGGGCGCGTCCAAAGCCTGATCCCTCCGGCAACGCGCGCATTGAACCCTCGCGCGCGCATTTGAATAGCTATGCGACCTATGGCCCAGAATTGCCCGGCGCGCTAGGACGGGTTGATACTGTTTCAGAGTTGCGCCTGTGGGAGACGCGTTGAATGGCCGCATCTGTGATTTCTGCCGACCGGCTGTTGCTGTTCGGCGCGACTGGCGACCTCGCCCGGCGCATGCTGCTGCCGTCGCTGTGCGCGCTCGACGCCGACGGATTGCTGCCGGAGAGCCTGCAGATCATCGGCACCGCTCGCAGCGAAATGTCGGACCAGGATTTCCGCAACATGGCGCGCGAGGCGCTTGAAACCTTCCTGCCCGATCAGCGCCGGGGCGGAATGGCCCATTTCCTCAACAAGCTGAGCTACCAGGCGCTCGATGCCAGCACGCTCGAAGGCTTCGACGCACTAGCCGAGAAGGTCGGCCCGTCGGCGCGCGACGATGGCGAAGGCGGCCTCGCCATCTTCCTGTCGACCGCACCGAGCCTGTTCGGTCCGACGATTGCCGGATTGCAGCATGCCGGACTGACTGGCGACCATGTTCGTATCGGCCTCGAAAAGCCGCTCGGCACGGATCTTGAAAGCAGCTGCGCAATCAACGATGCGGTGGCCGAGGCCTTCAGCGAAGACCGCATTTTCCGAATCGATCACTATCTCGGCAAGGAGACGGTACAGAACCTCCTAGCGCTGCGCTTCGCCAATATCCTGTTCGAGCCGATCTGGAACTCGAACTATATCGAGCACGTCCAGATCACGGTTGCCGAAACGGTCGGACTGGAATCGCGGGTCGCCTATTACGACGACAGTGGTGCAATGCGCGACATGGTGCAGAACCACATGCTGCAACTTCTTGCGCTGGTGGCGATGGAGCCGCCAACGAGCTTCGATGCTACCGCAGTGCGCGACGAGAAGGTCAAGGTGCTGCGTGCGCTTCGCAAAGTGGAAGCGAATGAAACCGTCACCGGCCAGTATCGCGCTGGGGCAATCGGTGGAGAAGCGGTGCCTGGCTACGACGAAGAACTCGGCAAGGACAGCACGACCGAGACCTTCGTCGCGATCAAGGCCCATGTCGACAATTGGCGTTGGAAGGGCGTTCCGTTCTATCTTCGGACCGGTAAGCGTCTGCCCGAGCGCGTGACCGAAATCCTCGTCCAATTCCGCTGCGTCCCGCACTCCATTTTCGAAAGCATGGGTGCCGGGATGCAGCCCAACAAACTGCTCATCGGGATCCAGCCGGAAGAGAATATCACCCTGTCTTTCATGGCCAAGGTCCCCGGTCTCGGCACCGACGGCGTGAAGCTGCGCGAGGTGCCGCTGGAAATCACAATGCCCGATGCCTTTGTCGGGCAGCACCGCCGGATTGCCTACGAACGCCTGCTGCTCGATCTCATCGGGGGCGACCAGACACTGTTCGTGCGCCGCGACGAAGTCGAAGCGCAATGGCAATGGGTCGATGCAATCCGCGCCGTCTGGGAAGAGGCCGGGACCAAACCCAAGACCTACACATCGGGCACCTGGGGCCCGAGCTCGGCCATCGCGCTGACCGAACGCGACGGGGTGACTTGGCATGACTGACCTCAACGACACGATCCATCGGGTGACCGAGCGCGTGATCGAAAACTCGCGCACCAGCCGCACTGCCTATCTCGAGCTGATGAAGCGCGAAGGCGATCGCAGGCCCGAGCACAGGGACATCGCCTGTTCCAATCTCGCCCATGCCTTTGCCGGAGCGCTGGAAGACCAGGACGCGATGAAAAACCGGCGCGGGCCTAATATCGGGATCGTCACCGCCTACAACGACATGCTGTCGGCGCATCAGCCTTACGGCCGATACCCCGACCGGATGAAGATCTATGCCCGCGAAGTCGGCGCCACCGCGCAAGTTGCAGGCGGCACGCCTGCGATGTGCGATGGCGTGACGCAAGGCGAAGACGGGATGGAACTTTCGCTCTTCAGCCGCGACATCATCGCGCTGTCGACCGGGGTCGCGCTCTCGCATCAGATGTATGATGGCGTTGCCTGCCTCGGCATCTGCGACAAGATCGTGCCCGGCTTGCTGATGGGCGCGCTGCGCTTTGGCCACATGCCGACCGTCTTCGTGCCTTCAGGCCCCATGCCCAGCGGGATTTCAAACAAGCAGAAACAGGAAACCCGCCAGAAATACGCGGCCGGTGAAATTGGGCGCGACGAGCTGCTCGAAAGCGAGCTCGGTTCCTATCACTCGCCGGGCACCTGCACCTTCTACGGTACCGCCAACTCCAACCAGATGATGATGGAGATGATGGGGCTGCATATACCCAGCGCCGCCTTCGTCACTCCCGGGACCAAGCTCCGCCAGGCGCTCGACCGGGCGGCGGTGCACCGCATCGCCGAGCTTTCGGGTACAACAGAACGCACTCTCGCGCAGGTCGTCGACGAAAAGGCAATAGTGAACGCGGTGATCGGCCTGCTCGCGACCGGCGGATCGACAAACCATGCGATCCACATCCCGGCGATGGCGCGCGCTGCAGGCATCGTGATCGACTGGACCGACATGGCCGAACTGTCGAGCGTCGTGCCACTGATGGCACGCGTCTACCCCAACGGCTCCGGCGACGTAAATCAGTTCCATGCCGCAGGCGGTATGGCCTATGTGATACGCGAATTGCTCGATACAGGTTTGGCGCATCGCGATATCCTGACCGTCAGCGAGGGCGGTATGGAGGCATACACGTCAGAGCCGGTTCTCCAGAATGACGAGCTTGGCTGGTCGCCGATGGGCGACACCCGGGACGAAACGATGTTGCGCCCGGTCGGCGAAGCGTTCCAGCCCGATGGCGGGATGAAGCTGGTTACCGGCAATCTCGGCCGCGCCTGCTTCAAATCCTCCGCCGTTGCACGCGAGCGCTGGACTGTGGAAGCGCCGTGCCGCGTGTTCGAGAACCAACAGGACGTTGTCACTGCCTTCAAGGCGGGCGAACTCGACAGGGATGTGGTGGTTGTGGTGCGTTTCCAAGGCCCTCGAGCCAATGGTATGCCCGAGCTCCACTCGCTTACGCCTTCGCTCGCCGTTTTGCAGGATCGCGGCCACAAGGTCGCGTTGGTCACCGATGGCCGCATGTCGGGCGCGTCCGGCAAGGTCCCTGCAGCGATCCACTGCGCACCCGAAGCGAAGGGCGGTGGGCCGCTTAGCCTCCTGCACGATGGCGATATCGTGAGAGTCTGCGCCGAGAAGGGCGAATTGCTGACCGATGCGGACCTGTCTAGCCGTACTCCCGCTCCCGACCCACAAGTCGAATGGGGAGTGGGGCGCGAAATGTATCGCATGCTGCAAACGCATGCCGACGGCGCCGAACAAGGCGCTTCGGCTATGTTGGCGAGCGCGGGACTGTGAGCACAGGTCTCGTCGCAGTCGACATTGGCGGTACGCATGCTCGCTTCGCACTGGCGGAAATCGCAGAGGATGGCGCGATCACGCTCGGCGAACCGACGACGCTCCACACCGAAGATCATGCGAGTTTTCAAACCGCATGGGAGGATTACCGCGACCGAATGGGCGGCCGCCTGCCGGATGCGGTGTCGATCGCGATAGCCGGGCCGATCAAGCAGGACATCATCCGCTTTACCAACAACCCATGGATCATCCGTCCGCCTTTGATCGAAGAGAAGCTGGGCTGTGGGCGCTTCACGCTCGTGAACGATTTCGCTGCGGTCGCTCATGCAGCTGCCAACGCACCTCGCGAACAATTCCTGCATCTCGCGGGGCCGGACGAGCCTCTGCCTGCAACCGGTACGATCAGCGTTCTCGGCCCCGGTACCGGCTTGGGCGTCGCGCATTTCTGGCGTGGACCGAACGGCGACATGCACGTCCAGGCGACTGAGGGGGGACACGGCGATTTCGCGCCGGTCGACGCGATCGAAGACGCGGTCCTCGCCCGTTTGCGCAAACGCCACACCCGGGTTTCCGACGAACGCATCGTGTCCGGACCTGCAATCGTCGATATTTACCAAACCCTCGCCGCTATGGAGGGTCGTGCGGTTCTGGAACTGGACGATATCGAAGTCTGGAAAGCGGGAATGTCAGGTGAAGACAGTCTTGCAGCGGCCGCTGTCGACCGGTTCTGCCTCGCCCTGGGATCGGTCGCCGGCGATATCGCTTTGATCCAGGGTGCATCCGGCGTCGTGATCGCGGGAGGTCTCGGCTATAGAATCCGCGACACATTGCTGTCGTCGGGCTTCGCCTCGCGTTTTGCTGCCAAAGGGCGGTTCGCCGGACTTATGGAATCCCTGCCGGTCAAGCTGATCGTTCATCCGCAGCCGGGTCTGTACGGCGCCGCAGCGGCCTTCGCACAGGAACACTGCACATGACCGAAAAAGTCGCTCTCTCAACCGTCGATCAACTGCTGGATCGATTGAAGCAGCTGCACGTGCGCACGCGCGAAACGCCGCTGTTCAATCCGGTTTTCCAACTGAGTCTCGAAATCTCGCGAGTGCTGGAAGGCGGCTCGATGGAGCTTGGAGCAATCGAAGCACTTGTCGAGGAGTTGGAATGCGCCGGGCTTCAGGCTCGTGCCGTGCGGCTCAAGAAGAACCTTTCACCGGTCGCGCTGGATGCAAACCGCGGAACCTTGGCAGGCTCGATGTCTAGACTGGCCGAATTCGACGCATTCAAGGCGAGGTGGGAAGCGCCGTTCCTGCACGCCGTGTTTACCGCGCACCCGACCTTTTTGCTCACACCGGAACAATCCAGCGCCGTCGCTGAAGCGGCGAGCCACGCCGGCGAAGTCACCCGTTCGGTCTGCAGTGCCAGCGGCGAACGCCCGGCCGTAACCCTAGATTACGAGCACGGAGAAGTCGTCAAAGCGCTAGCCAATGCGCAGGATGCGCGATCCGATATTGTGCGGGAAATGCTGCAGCATGCTGCGCAGCAATTCCCTGATAAATGGCAAGAATTACGCCCGACACCATTTCGCTTCGCCAGTTGGGTCGGCTACGACATGGACGGTCGTACGGATATCAAGTGGTACACGTCGATCCGCTTCCGGCTTTCGGAGAAGGCCGAGCGCCTGGCTCGCTATGCCGCCGATCTCGAATCGATCGATCCGACCCACGATTTGGTCCCGGTTCTGCGGGCGGGGGCGGAGCACGCGGCCAAGAGTGCTGGCCATTTTTCCGAGGACCTTTCGGCACCCAACGACCTGTCCGCTGCTGCCAACCGCCTCACCGCGAACGACCCTGCGAAGCTAACCACGCTCGAACCGATCATAGCCGACTTGGAAGAACAGGCCCGTGGTGCGGACACGTCCTTGGCGGTGTCTCTCAAGTCTCTTGCCGCTGCGATGCGCGCCGACGGTCTCGGGATGGGGCATATCCACTTCAGAGTGAATGCCAAGCAGTTGCACAATGCCATCCGGAGCCGTCTCAAAGATCCGACCGCACTCGATCTCGCGAGCAAAGGAGCAATGGCCACGTTGCGGCGCATGCTGCAGGAAGTTGAGCCGCTTCGCACCAATTTCGCCAGCCTTGCAATCGAGAGTTCGACTGCCATCCGACAGTTCCTCGCGATGGCGCAGATCCTCGAACATATCGATGCGGACACGCCAATCCGCATGTTGATCGCCGAATGCGAGCAGCCTTCCACCATCCTCGCGGCGCTCTACTTCGCAAAACTGTTCGGGATCGAGGACCGGGTAGATGTATCGCCCCTGTTCGAAACCGAAAGCGCGCTCGAACATGGTGGTCGCTTTCTCGATGCCCTTTGCGCGGAAGACCAGTACCGCGACTATGTCAGGTTGCGTGGCCGCGCTTGTATCCAAACGGGATTCTCCGATGCCGGTCGCTTCGTCGGGCAGATCCCGGCCAGCCTCGCGATCGAACGGTTGCAGGGACGCTTTGCCCAAGCTTTGGCCAAGAATGGGCTCGTCGATGTCGCGGCGCTGATCTTTAACACGCATGGCGAAAGCATGGGGCGCGGCGCGCATCCGGGCGGCTTTGCCGATCGACTGACCTGGCCGATGAGTCTGTGGGCTCGCAGCCGTTTCGTGCGGAACGGCATCACGCTCGAACCCGAAGTCAGCTTCCAGGGCGGAGACGGATACCTGCATTTCGCCACGCCCGAATTGGCAAGGGCGACGCTGACGCGGATCATTTCCGAGGAGCCGGAAGCATCGGAAGTCTGCGCCGACCCGCTCTACGAAAGAACCGACATCAGCCTGGATTTCTATCGCGCCATTCGCGCGCACCAGCGGCAGCACCTGCGCAGCGCGACCTATTCGCGCGCCGTCACGGCTTTCGGCTTGGGCTTGCTCAATTCGACCGGTAGCCGCGTATCGCGTCGCCAGTCGGACCTTTCGGCGGATCGCGACATGAACCTTCGCCAGATCCGAGCCATTCCGCACAATTCAATCCTCCAGCAGCTTGGCTACCCGGTCAACGTGATCGCAGGGATCGGAAGCGCCGCCGATGGCTCGTATGAAGAACTCGCGAGTCTGATTGAGGAAAGCCCTCGTGGACAGCAATTGCTCCGGCTGGCTCGCGCGTCGAATGCGCTGGCCAGCATCAAAACCGTCGCGGCGCATGGCGAACTCTTCAACTCGGCCTATTGGGCCAGCCGCCCCTATCGCGGAACCGAACCGCACCTGAGTGCAGCCTGCGAAACTCTGGCTGAATACCTTACCAAGGACGACCGCACCGGCGTCTTTCGTCGGCTTGCCTCGCGCCTCAGGGTTGATGCGCTAAAGTACCATCGTCTCCTCGCGTTGTTGCCGAAAGAGGAACCGGACGAGTC
>JASJDE010000045.1 GCA_030065195.1 Erythrobacter sp.
CACATCTTTCTCGCCCTGCCGTTCCGCGACGGAATGCTGTGGGGCTGGGCTCTTCCCAAACGGGCCGGGGCCGGAACCATCACACGAGATCTGACATGACTTGGGAAACAGAGGGAAAACCCATGGACTACGAACAATTCTTCGCAAGCGAGCTGGACGGCGTTCGCGAAGAGGGGCGCTACCGCGTCTTTACGGATATCAAGCGGCATCGCGGGAAGTTTCCCCACGCCACCCGCTTCATCGACGACGAAACCCAAGCCGTCACCGTTTGGTGCTCGAACGATTACCTTGGTATGGGCCAACATCCCAAGGTGCTCGAGGCGATGCATTCGTGCCTGGACGAATGCGGCGCGGGCGCAGGTGGCACGCGCAATATTTCGGGCACCAACCACTATCACGTGGAGCTGGAGCGCGAACTTGCGGACCTGCATGGCAAGGAAAGCGCGCTGCTGTTCACTTCAGGGTATGTCTCGAACTGGGCCGGACTTGGCACCCTCGCCAACAAGATTCCCGGCTGCGTGGTGTTTTCCGACGCGCTCAACCACGCTTCGATGATCGAAGGCATCCGGCACAGCCGGGCGCCCTACAAGATCTGGAAGCACAATGACGTAGACGATCTCAACCGAATGCTTGCCGACTATGGTCCCGAGATCCCCAAGCTGGTCGCATTCGAAAGCGTCTATTCGATGGACGGCGACATTGCTCCGATCGCCGATATCCTCGACGTGTGCGAGAAGCATGGCGCGATGAGCTATATCGACGAAGTCCACGCGGTCGGTCTTTACGGTCCGCGCGGTGGCGGCGTCGCCGAACGCGAAGGCCTGATGGACCGGATCACCGTGATCGAAGGAACACTGGGCAAGGCCTATGGCGTGATGGGCGGCTATATCGCAGCCTCGGCCAATCTCGTCGATTTCGTCCGCAGCTTTGCCAGCGGGTTCATCTTCTCGACCGCGCTACCTCCAGCCGTAGCGGCAGGTGCCGCAGCCAGCATCCGCCATCTGAAGGAAAGCGACGAGGAGCGCGAAATGCAACGCGACCGTGTGAAGACGGTTCGTCGCAAGCTCGACATCATGGGGATCCCGCACCTCGACAATCCCAGCCACATCATACCGGTCATGGTCGGCGATGCGCACAAGTGCAAGCGGATCAGCGACTGGTTGATGGACAATCACGGCATCTATGTGCAGCCGATCAATTACCCGACCGTACCGGTCGGAACGGAGCGGTTGAGGCTGACCCCGTCGCCGGTTCACAGCGATGGCGATATCGATGCGCTGATCAACGCGCTTAGCGAGATCTGGTCGCAATGCGAGCTGGCGAGAATGGCGACTGCCGCTTGAGCCACTGTCACCTGCGCAGCCGAGCCCGAAGCGCCTTAAGCGGGCCTTCCTGTCCCCCAGTCTCGGCAGCGCAAACAAAAAGGGCGGCGAGGAACCCTCGCCGCCCTTCTTTTTGTCGGTGTGAAGCCGGATGCTTAGAGCATTCCGTCGGCTTCGGCCTGTTCGAAGATTTCGGTGAACTCCCGTCCGGCAAGGCCCGGATGGCTCACGGCCTTCGCCGCTTCGAGATTGTCGGTCATGCCTTCACCTTCGACGATGATCAGACCGATCATGCCTGCGGCATAATGGGGGACGCACTGATAACCGTAGACGCCCGGCTTAGGCAGCACGTAAGACACTTCCTGATTGATCTCACCTTCCCAGCCAGTCACGCCTTCCGGGATCATGTCTGCGATCGACGAAGACTGGTGCGTCGGATCGGTCGGGACGAAACGGACGGTGTCGCCAACCTTGGCCTTGATCAGGCGCGGCTTGAACACCTGGAGGCCGCTCGGCTCATCGGGATCGCGGGTGTACATCTGGATGTCGATGACGGTGCCGTTGGCTTCCACTTCGGGCGCAGCCGGCGCAGGGGCGGCATCATCGGTTGAGGCGGTGTCCTCGGTGGCGGCCGCATCGTCGGTTGCAGCTGCTTCGGTCTCCTCACCGGTCGGCTCCTGATAGGGGCTTTCGCCGCAGGCCGTAACGGTGGCGAGGCTCGCGAGAGCGATCGCTCCCAACAGTGTGTTACGCTTCATTTCAGTCTTCCCTCTGATGACTTGTTTTCTCCCGCGACTGCGCGGGCCATAAACACTTTTCCACGGCATGGAAAGCGGGACTTAATGCCCGGGATTCACTGGGCCAGCCCCCTGCCTATGCGCCCCTGTAACGCATGAACGGCAAAGGGTTTCCCGATGAATCTCGCTACGGTGGCGAGTGCCGCCAACGCCTGATGCTCCAAGCGACCGGTTGCCTTGCTCGCATGCGGCGCTAAACAGCGCGCATGGAGAAAATTTCAGCACCTTGGCACGCCCGTTTCGCGCTCACATTGGCGCTCTTGCTCCCGCTCTACTTTGCCGTCGCCGCGTTGGGGACGAAATTCGGGCTTTGGTCCTGGCAAGTCGGGCTCGGCTCGCTGGTGATCGGCGCAGGGCCGATGCTGCTCGGGATCGTTGCCGCGCTCGCAGTGGTCTCGCTGATCCTGATCATGCGCAAATCGCCGCGCAAGGGTTGGGCGCTGCCGTTGATCGCGTTGGTTATCCCTGTCGGCATTTTCGGGTTCCTTGGTACAGTCGGGACCACGGCGGATGCCAACCCGATCCACGATGTGGCAACCGACACTGCCAATCCCCCCACTTTTTCCGAAGCGACCATGAGTGCACGCGCGGAGATCGAAGCGAACCCGGTAAGCGACTATGCAACACCGCTGGGCGAAATCGAATGGTGGGCGGACAAGACCGACGACGAAATGAAAGCCAAATCGCATGCTGAGCTTGTCGGGGAACTGTACCCAGATCTCGCCACGATCGCGTATCGCCAGGGCGACGAGGCGGCCGTGCTCGAAGACGTGGCCGGAGCCATGCAGGACATCGGCTTGCGCGACGTCAGAACTGATCCGGCGGAAGGGCGTGTTGAAGGTGTAGCCGAAACATTCTGGTTCGGATTCAAAGACGATGTCGTCGTTCGTGTCGCCGATGGCGCTATCGACATTCGCTCTGTCAGCCGCGTCGGTGTGAGCGACCTGGGAGCCAATTCGGCGAGGGTCCAGAAGCTGGTCCTTGCGATAAAGTCGCGCGGCAACGACTAGCCGAACGCTAGTCCCCGAATTGCGCGGCGGCCATCGCACTGCGCTGGAATACTGTGAGGACGCACAGCGCGGCATAACCGTAAGCGATCGCCGGGAACCACGCGGGAAATAGGCACATCGCGACAAAGACGGCGATGGTCTCGCCGCCTTCGGCCAGGCCGGTCGAATAGAAGAAGCTTTTCTTGCCGTGCGCCTCTGTCTCTTGCCCGCGCTCAGCGGCGATGACGGCAAAGGCAAGAAAGCTCACACCAGTCAGCACAAAACTGGCAACCAGCACCAAGGCAGGCAGCGCATTCTCGGACGCCATCACACCGAAGCCGAGCGGGATCGATACGTAGAAGGCGAAGTCGGCGACGATATCGAAATATCCGCCAAGTGCCGAAGGGCCGCGTACGCGCGCTACGGCGCCGTCCAACCCGTCGAGCAAGCGGTTCGCCAGTACCAGGGCAAGGCCGAGCCAAAGCTGCCCGGATCCAATCGCCCATGCCCCGGCCAATCCGAGCGCAAGACCGGTGAACGTCAGCATGTTGGCGGTCGCCCCGAACCGCGCAAGCGTGCGGCCCATGCGGTTCAGCGCCGGATCGATCAGCGGTCGCAGCTTGGCGTCAAACATGGTCGGGGCCTGCCTTCACCACGTCACCAGCCCAATCCACGCGCCGGTCATGGCGGTGGCGATGTTCCCGGCGATCCAGCTCTTGATGCCCAGCCCCGCCGCTTCCGCTCGACGTTCGGGACACAGCGTGCCGATCGTCGACACCAGCAGTCCGACACTGGCGAGATTGGCAACTCCGCATAGGGCATAGGTGACGATCAGCAACCCGCGTGAGCCGAACGTTCCTTCGGGCAAGGCTGCGAGTTCGAGGTATGCGACATATTCGTTGAGGATCGCCTTGGTCCCCATCAATCCGCCCGCGGCCTGCGCTTCGCTCCACGGAACGCCAATCAGCCACATCAACGGCGCGAAGATCCAGCCGAAGACGCGCTTCAGAGTAATCGGTTCATCACCCACCAACGGCAGCAGGGCGAGCAGCTGGTCGGACAGCGAAACCAGGGCGAACACGACGATGATGACGGCGATTACGGCCAGGAACAGCTGCATCCCGTCCATCGTACCTTTGACGATGGCATCGATGCTGCTGTCGTATTTGAGCCCCGGCTCATCTTCCTCTCCATCGGTCTCGGTCTCGCCTTCGCCCGGGACCATGAGTTTCGCGATTAGAAGTGCGGCCGGGAGCGAAATCAGGGATGCCGAGATCATGTGCCCGACTGCGTCCGGCACGGTTCTCGAAAGCGTGGTTGCGTAGAGGATCAGGATCGCACCGCTGATCGTCGCCATCGCAAGAACCATGACCTGAAAAAGTTCCGCTCGGCTCATCCTGGTAAAGTAGGCTCGTACGACAAGCGGGCTCTCGACAACCCCGAGAAACATATTTGCCCCGCCCGACAGGCCGACCACGCCGCTCACCCCCAGTGTTCGACGCAGGAGGAAGGACAAGCCGTTGACCATCCAGCGCAGCACGCCCCAGTGCCACAACAGGGCGGCGAGCGCGGAGAACACGATGACGAGCGGCAGGATCTGAAATGCAATGATGACAGGGGGGGCGACCCCTTCCTTCAACTCGAATGGCAAGGGGGCGCCGCCGAGATAACCGAACATGTAGGACGCCCCGTCCGCTGTCGCACGCTCGATCGCAGCGACACCTGCATTGGCGTATCCCATCAAGTCCCACACGAACGGCACCCGCACGATCAATAGTGCTAACGCGGCCTGGAGGAGCAAGGCCCCGCCGATCCAGCGCCATCCGGGTCTGGTGCTCCGGTCCTCGCTCAGCCCCCATGCGATCAGCAGCAGCACAGCAATCCCGATGACCCCGCGCAGCTGGTCGAACAGTTCCAATGCGATCCCCTAAATTGCGGCTTCCTCGGCCTTCTTGCCGAAAAGGCGCTGGAACGCCAGCCGACGTTACTTCTTCGTCCGGCAGCGGCTAGCTACGCCTCCAGGCGTGGTATTTCTCGACATAGCCCAACAGGCCTTCGGGCTTGTTCGCCCGCTTCCAGTTGCCGGCGGCAAACTTGTTGGCTTCCGCCATCGTCGGATAGGAGTGGATCGTGCCGAGTATCTTGTTGAGACCGATCTTGTATTTCATCGCCAGCACATACTCGGCCAGCAACTCGCCCGCATGGCTGCCGACGATCGTCGCGCCGAGCACCGTATCCTTGCCCGGCGGTGTCAGCACCTTGACGAAGCCCTTGGTCTCGCTTTCCGCAATCGCGCGGTCGAGGTCATCGAGGCCGTAAGTGGTCACTTCATAGTCGACGCCCTGCTCATTTGCCTCCGTCTCGTTCAGACCCACGCGCGCGAACTCGGGATCGAGGAACGTGACGGCGGGGATCACGCGATAATCCGCCTTGAATTTCCTGAACTGTCCGAACAGCGCGTTGACGCTGGCATACCAGGCCTGATGGCTCGCCGTGTGGGTGAACTGATAGGGCCCCGCGACATCGCCGGCGGCAAAGATATTGGGGAACTTGGTCGCCAGGAACTCGTCGGTTGCGACCGTCTTTTCGGTGTCCACGCCCAATTCTTCGAGACCATAGCCGCTGAGCCGCGCCTTACGCCCGACCGCCACGATCAGCGCATCGAACGGTACCTGCTTCTCTGCTCCGCCATGTTCGACAATGAGTGCACCATCCGCGACCCGAACGGCTTTGTGATTGGTCAGGACCTCAACGCCGGCTTCTTCCAACACCGATTGCGCGAGGCCCGACACCTCCTCGTCTTCGCGACCGAGCACTCGCGGTGCCATTTCGACCTGAGTCACATTCGAGCCAAGCCGTGCAAGTGCCTGAGAAAGCTCGCAACCGATCGGGCCTCCTCCAAGGACCGCCACGCGCGGCGGTGCTTCGTCCATCTCGGCAAAGGCATCCCACATCGTATCGCTGGTAAGATAGCCGCTTCCCTCCAGCCCTTCGAGGGGTGGGACGAACGGCTCGGCACCGGCGGCGATGATGATGCTGCGTGTGGTGAGGCGCTGCGTCTCGCCGTCGTTGCGGGCGATTTCGACCGTCCACGGATCGACGATCCGGGCATAGCCCTCGACCACATCGACGCCCAGATCGGTGTAGCGCTCGACGCTATCATGCGGTTCGATCGCTTTGATGATGTCCATCACCCGCGTGATCGTCTCGCCGAATGGCACTTCGGGTTCGACGCTTTTCAAACCATAGCGATCCGCATGGCGCATTTGCGCGGCAACCTTGGCGCTCTTGATAAGGGCCTTGGACGGCACGCATCCGGTATTCAAGCAGTCTCCGCCCATCTTGTTCGCTTCGACCAAAGTCACCTTCGCCTTCACCTGCGCGGCGATATAGGCGGATACCAGACCGGCCGAACCGGCGCCGATCACAACGAGATTGCGATCGAAACTCTTGGGCTTGGTGAACCCTTTGTAGACCTTGCGACGCTTGATGACGCCGATGATGCCCTTGGCGATCCAGGGGACCAGCGCCAGCACGACGAAGGAACCGATCAGGGTTGGCGACAAGAGCCCCGCAGTGCTTTCGATCTGCGCCAGCTGGGTCCCGGCATTCACATAGGCGATCGTGCCGAGCAGCATGCCGACCTGGCTGACCCACGCAAACGTCCAGGTCTTGATCCGGGTCAGGCCGAAGACGAGATTGATCACGAAGAACGGGATCGCGGGGATCATCCGGATCGTGAAGAGATAGAACGCGCCGTCGCGCTCAAGCCCGTCATTGATGCCCTTGAGCCGATCGCCGAAGCGCGCTTCGACGGTATCGCGCAGGACGTAGCGAGAGGCGAGAAACGCCAAAGTTGCACCGAGCGTAGAAGCGAAGGAGACGAGGATCGTCCCGGTTACCAGGCCGAACAGGGCACCCGCCGCGAGCGTCATGATCGCCGCTCCGGGGAGCGAAGCCGCCGTGACCCCGACATAGATCAGGAAGAACACCGCGAGCACGAGGAACTGGTTTTCCTCGTAAATCTCCGCCGCATCGGCGGCGACACCCTTGATCCCGTCGATCGAGAGATACGATCCGAGATCGAAGATGAAGTAGGCCGCAACGATCGCAGCGAGCGCGAGAATGATGACGATTTTCTTCATGATTGCCCTCTTTTGCGCTCGTATTCGCCGGCGAAGCGTTTTCGGTTACCGCGGTTCATCCATGGCCCCCTGCCAATCGCGCGTAGGTCCCAATCCAGCGTTTGTCGATCCAGCGCTTGAGCGCCCCGACCCAGCGACCTCGGAATGCAACCGGGCCGTAGGACCCGATCGCCGAACCGTTTCCCGTTGCGAGCAGATAAAGGCTCGCGCGTCGCGGCCGGTAGGATTTCAAGGTATCGGATCCTTCGGCGAGCGCGCGCAGATTGTGAGCGAGCACGGGCCCGGCATGGACGGCATGAACGCCCGAATGCGGAACCAGTCGATCCTGTCTCGCCGCAACGTCTCCCGCCGCGAAGATATTGGGATACGAGACAGACCGTTGAAATCGGTCGACGGCGACGAACCCTTCCGGATCGCAGGCCAGACCGATAGCGTCCGGGTCGATTGGTGCGGCGCTCCCTAGCGCGGCGACGATGAGGTCGACCGGCTCCAGCGACCGCGCGCCCGCCATCAGCCGCCCGCTTTCAATCGCGGCATCCGTTTCCGCTAGCACGATCCCTTGCGCCGCGAGATCCGACCGGACATGCCGCAACACTCCCCCGGAGAATCCCGGCAACAGCCCGTCCTTCCCGGCCACCAGGGTAACGCTTGGCGTCGGACCCGGTCCTGCGCGATTGCGCAGGCCGAATGCCAGTTCGACCCCACCTGCGCCGCCACCGACGATCGCTACATGAGATTCGGCCGAAGAGTTCGCCGCTATCCAGTTGCCCAGCTTTTCAACGAAACCGTCGATCGGCCTGACATCGAGCACCCTTGGATCCTCGCCGAGGATGGCGCGCGCGCGCCCGATCCCTCCTGTGTCGAGCGACGCGAAGTCGAAACGAATCGAACTTCCGCTCTCCGTCGCAATCGTGCCGCTATCGCCATCGATCCCGGTACAGCGATCCAGAACCAAATCGACGCCAGCGCGTCGGGCCAGCCCAGCGAGGTCGACGAGCCCCGCGTCGCGATCATGTTCACCCGCGATCCAGCCCGGTACCATCCCCGAATAGCGCAAGGTCGGGTAGGGTGTGATCAGTGTCGTTGGAATGGGCGTGCCGCGCCTGATCCAATCCGCGAGGACGGCGACATGTGCATGTCCCCCTCCAATCAGCAGCAATCGCGCGTCGCTCACGCAGGTCCGCGCGCCGAACTTGCAATAGTCACGGCATCCCGTGCCAGTTTCGTTACCGCTGCGAAGTCCCCCGCCGACACCGCATCCTTGGGAGTGAGCCAGCTGCCTCCGCAGGCCAGGACATGATCGAGCGCAAGGAAATCGGGTAGGTTCGCGGGGGAGACGCCCCCGGTCGGCATGAAGCGCATTTCACGGAAGACCGATCCCAATGCCTTGAGCATCGGCACCCCGCCTGCAAGGCTGGCAGGGAAGAACTTCACTTCGCGCAATCCCAATGCGTAGGCGCGCTGAACTTCGCCGGCGGTCATGGTGCCGGGAAAGAACGGGACCGCCTCCGATAGGCAGAACTCCGCAATCTCGTCGACCAGTCCCGGCGAAACGATGAATTCTGCGCCCGCGTCGCGCACTTGCTTCGCCTGATCGAGCGTCAAGACTGTGCCCGCTCCGACGATCATCCCTTGTCCGCGCGCAACCATGGTCTTCATGCCTTCGAGCGCACCTTCGCTGCGCAAGACGACTTCAATCACCCCAAGGCCGCCCGCTTCGAGCGCTTGGGCGGTTGCCAAAGCACGCTCAGGATCATTGTCGTTCACCAGCGGCACTACCGGCCTTGCAGCCAAACGTTCGGAAAGGGACGTCATCTGGGTTCCTTGTGCTGACCGGGATCGGATCCGACCGGTTTGCACCCGTTCACCGCATCGCTGGCGGCATTGCAACCCTTTCACGAGCTGACCGAGAAGAATCCTGCGCAGTTCCTCAGGAAACCACTGGAACCACTGGCATCGATGCGCGTTCGGTAGGCATCATGGTGGGCATGGCTCGCTTGACGCATCCGGCTACGGGAAACCCGGCATGCATACGTGAAACAATCGCAGGTTCGACGCCGAAGCTACGGCAAGTGGGATTTGACGGAAACCCGACATGGCCATCGACAACCCAAGCCACGGCAGCCGCCTTTCGCTGGTGCGGTTCTTCCGCCGCTTCTTTGAAATCCTCAAGCCGGAGAGCAACTTCTACTGGCTGGCGATCATCTACGGGATCGGCATAAGCCTGCTTTCGCTGGCGACCCCGATCTCGGTCCAGATGCTGATCAATACGGTGGCCAATACGGCCCTAACCGCGCCGCTGGTGGTGCTGGCGCTATCCTTGTTCGGTCTGTTGCTGCTGTTTGGTCTGCTCTACGCCTTGCGGATCCACCTGATGGAGCTGTTCGCGCGGAGGTTCTACGCCCGCATGGTGGCCGAGATTTCGCTGATTTCGGTTTACGCCCAAAATCCCTTCTTCGGAGATCGGACGAGCAACGCGCTGTTCAACCGATATTTCGACGTCATCAACGTCCAGAAAGCTGTCCCGATCCTGTTTATCAGCGGGTTTACCGTGCTGCTCCAGGTGTTCGTGGGCTTCGTGCTGGTTTCGCTCTATCACCCGCTGTTCCTGGTCTTTACTTTGGTCCTGACCGCGCTGATCTGGATCATCTGGCTGGCATGGGGCAGCCGCGCAATCCGGACCGGCATCGATATGTCGCATGCCAAGCACCAGACTGCGGCATGGCTCGAAACGATCGGCGGCTCGAACGGCTTTTTCAAATCGCAGCGTCGGATCGACTACGCGCTCGACAAAACCGACGATTACACCAAGGGCTACGTCCGCGCGCGCGAACGCCATTTCCGACAGCATTTCGCGCAATCGCTCGCATTCCTGCTGATGTATGCCGGCGCCAGCGCGGTTCTGCTCGGTCTGGGCGGTTGGCTTGTGATCCAGAGCGAGCTGACGCTGGGCCAGCTGGTCGCCGCCGAACTGGTGCTGTCTGTGGCGTTCTTCGGAGTGGCTCAGCTAGGCACCTATCTCACCTATTTCTACGACCTTTGTGCGGCGATCGAGGAGCTTTCGCTGTTCTACGACGTCGAGCAAGAAGACGCGAGCGGCGACGACCCGGTCACCGGAGAAGATCACACACTCAGATTCACCGCTGTCCGTGGAACCGCGCGCAACGAAGAAGCGCTTCTGGATTTCGAGATTCCCAGCGGCTCGATCGTCATGGCATCGGCCAGCCATCACGGAGTCCAGCGGCTTTTCACGAATATCATCAAGATGCACCAATTGCCGAAGAGCGGATTTGCGACGATGGGCGGTATCGAGTTTCAGGACATCGAATCGCACAATCTGCGCAACAACATCCATGTGCTGGAGCGGCCGTCCTTCGTCGGAATGACGATCCGCGAGTATCTCGGCCTGTCCTGCCCGAAAACCGCTCCCAAGCGGATGGTTCAGGCGCTGGAAACGGTTGGCCTGACGGAAACCATTTCCACCTTCGAAAATGGCCTCGACACGCAGGTGGCATCGACCGGCTGGCCCTTCTCCTCCGTCGAGTTGCAGCAGCTGAAACTCGCCAATGCCTTGCTGGAACAGCCTCGCATTCTGGTGCTCAGTCGCCTGTTCGATCTGCTCGACGAGGAGAACCTCGCGGCCGCCGTACGCGAATTGCGCGAACAGGCCTATTCGACGGTCATCTATTTTTCCAACCGGCGGATCGATCTCGGTTTCGACAGCTTCCTGTATCTCGAAGCGCAACAGCAGCGCTTCTTCGACAACTTCGATGATTTCTGCATGGCCGTGAACGGAAAGCCACCGCGTCGGCCGGGCGGTCCCAGGCTGCTCACGCCGGACAACGCAAACCTGGTGGGAGAGTGACGATGGCAGCTCTTGAACAGGATATGGCGCACTTCACGGCCCTCGCCGAGCTCAAGGTTCCGCGAATTTTCCGCACCGTCTTCGTTATGCTGATGGTGGGAATCATCTGCGCCATCGGGTTTCTGATCTACGTTCCCTGGGTCCAGACGACTGGCGGTCAGGGGGTCGTCACCACCCTCAACCCCAATGAGCGGCAGCAGGAAATCAACGCGCTCGTATCCGGACGGATCGAGGAATGGTTCGTCCGGGATGGCAGCGCGGTGCTCAAAGGCGACCCGATTGCCCGCATCGCCGATATCGACCCGCAACTGGTCGAACGGCTCGAGGCCGAACGCCAGCAGATCCAGATACAGCTGCAGGCGTCGCAAAGCGCACTGGCAACTGCCGAGATCGATCAACGCCGTATGAACGAACTGTTCGAGGCGGGCCTTGCCGCCCGGCGCGACTTTGAACAGGCACAAATCCGCATCGAGGAAATGCGCGGCCGGGTCGCCGAAGCCCAGGCGAATCTGACGCGCGCCGATACGCGGCTTTCGCGCCAGTCCGAGCAATTGCTTACCGCCCCGCGCGACGGATTCATCCAGAGCGTGAACGCCGGGGATGCGGCGACATACGTCAATGCCGGAGATGTGCTTGCGACCTTCGTTCCCGAAACGTCGGAACGTGTGATCGAAATTTTCGTCGACGGCCGCGACGTTGCCCTGGTCCAGTACGGCGCCAAGGCGCGCATCCAGTTCGAAGGCTGGCCTGCGGTGCAGTTCAGCGGTTGGCCTTCGGTTGCGATAGGAACATTCGAAGGGGTCGTGACGGCAGTTGACCAGTCGGCGCAGGCCGATGGCCGTTTCCGTGTGCTGATCGCGGAAGACCCCAATGCCGAACATCCCTGGCCGGAAGAACGCTACGCACGTTACGGGGCGGCAGTGCAGTCCTGGATCCTGCTCGAAACAGTACCGGTCGGCTACGAAATCTGGCGCCAACTCAACAACTTCCCGCCGCAAGTTCCCAACACCGGCCAACCGGGCGGTCAAAGCGGCACACAATGATTTTGCGCCCCTTTCTGGGTGCCTTGCTGGGCTTGTGCACCCTTGTCGTCCCAATCGCGACGCAACCCGTCTTTGCGCAAAACATCGCGCCAGTGGGACTTCCGCTCGACCAAGAGCTGGGCACGGGCCCCTTGTTGCCCGACGCCGTGCTCCGCAGTTCCGCTTTGCGGTTTCCAAGCATTCTGGAGAGCTTTGAGCGGGAAGCCGCAGCGCGCAGCGATCAGCTTTCGGCCGATGGCGCTTTCGACCTGATGCTGGAGGCCGAGTATTATGATCGCTTCACCGGAACATTTTCCGGCGGCTTTGCGGAGATCAAGGCGACCCAGCCGATCGCCCCCTATGGAGCTCAAGTGTTCGGGAGCTATCGCCTTTCCGATGGCCGCTTCCCGATCTACGAGAACATCTACAACACCAACCAGGTGGGTGAGTTTAAGGTCGGCGCTCTGTTTTCGCTGTTGCGGGACAGCAAGATAGACAATCGCCGTTTTGCTATCGAAGATACCAGGCTGGCCGCCAGCCAAGCCGGTCTCGATGTACTGCTGGTGCAGCTCAATGTGCAGCACGAAGCCCTAATGGGCTACTGGCGCTGGATCGCGGCGGGTTACGAAATCCAGGTCTATGAGGAATTGCTTGAGATTGCGGAAGCGCGCGCGGTTGGATTGCAGCGACAGTTTCGCGCGGGGGCGATACCCGAAATCGCGTTGACCGAGAACGAGCAAAACATCATCCGCCGCAAGACTCTGCTCGAAGAGGCGAAGCGCAACTTCGCAACCGCGTCGAACAGCCTTTCGTTCTATCTGCGCGACACGAGCGGTCGGTTGGTGGTGCCGACCCGCGATCGACTGCCAAGCGAGGAATTGCTGTCGACCCTGCCCGATATGCAATCCCTGCTTGAAATGAGGCGTAGCGACATTCTCGATCGTCGTCCCGAATTGCAGAACTTCAGGATCGCCATCGAACGCGCCACCAATAAGGTCGAGCTGCGCGAAAACGATCTCCAGCCGCGGCTCGATGCGAGCGTCGAATTGTCACGCGATTTCGGTGCGGTGGGCGATGGCGGCCCGACTTTCGATTCAACCGACACAATCGTCGGGGTCACTCTGACCGTGCCCTTGCAGCGGCGCGAAGCGCGCGGAAGGCTGCAACGCGCCGAAGCCGAGCTCAGGGAACTCGAACTGCGCGAGCGACGCATAGCGGACCAGATCCAGGTCCAGCTCGACAATATTCTCGCCAATCTCAACGCCGCATTGCGTCTCGCCGACCTTGCAGACGACGAAGTCGGGCAGGCGACCGCCATGGTAGCTGCCGAACGCAAGCGTTTTTCCCTTGGAGCGGGCGATTTCTTTCTCGTCAATCTGCGCGAGGAGAGTGCCGCCGACGCGCAAATCCGCGCGATTCGGGCGAACCTGACAGGGCGCCTGGCCGAAGCGAGTTTCAATGCTGCAACGATGAACCTGACCGAGCTCGGCCTCGAATAGGCATTGCACGAAAGTCTGACTGCATTTTGCCCGGCGCCGCGCTAAGTAGCCGGCATGGCCAGCGAGATTGCCGAGATCGCGCGGTTCCTGCGCGCGTCCGCTCCCTTCGATCTTCTCGAACACGAAACGCGTGCCCAGCTTTCGCGGCAAATAGAAGTCACCTACCGCAAGGCCGACGACGTGATCCTCAAAGCGGGCGCGCACAACGAACAACTGTTCATAATACGATCGGGTGCGGTGGAGCTCAAACTGGCCGGCGAGGAATTGACCGCGCGACTCTCGCAAGGTGCTTGCTTCGCATACCCGTCCTTGCTGCGCGGCGGAGAAGTGCGCAACTCCGCGATCGCGCTTGAGGATACGCTACTCTACGCCATCCCGGCCGAACGGTTTCACGAATTGCGCGAGCTTTCGCCAGCGTTTCGAGAATTCTTCGCCGAAGATGAGGCGGCGCGGATCAAGCACGCCCTGGCACGGCGCCGCGAAGGCAGCGCCTTTGGACTGGACGATCGGCAGGTAGGCGATCTGGTCGGGCGGGCCTCACCGATTTCCTGCGGCCCGAAAACGACGATAAGCGACGCCGTGCAATTGATGGACAAGCGCAATGTCAGCACGCTGGCAGTGTGCGACGATGGCGCCTTGGCAGGTATCTTCACCGACAAGGACCTGCGCAGCCGGGTGGTGGCGACGGGCGTTGCACTGGATCGTCCGGTTTCCGACGTCATGACGGCCGATCCGCAAACACTCGGAACTCACGCTACGGTCGCCGAGGCAATGGCGTTGATGGCGAGCGGAGGGTTTCGGCATATTCCGCTGATTGGCGGCGACGGCGCTCTGGCGGGCATCCTGAGCGCCACCGACATTCTCGGCGCAATCGGTAACAATGCGATCGACACCGGCATGATGATCGCGAAGGCGCGTTCAGCGGAGGAATTGATCGAAGCCGCCGCGCGTGTGCCCGAGAGCTTCGCGCGCATGGTTGGCACCGGGGTGCAAGCCGATCATGCGATGCGTTTCACCTCGGCACTGGGCGAGGCGGTGCATCGCCGCGCGGCACAATTGGCCGAGGAGGAACTCGGTACCCCACCCTGCCCCTATGCGCTCGTGGTGTTCGGATCGCTTGCGCGCGAGGAGCAACTGGTCGGGTCGGACCAGGACAACGGCCTGGTGATCGCCGAAGAAGTGGACGCGGCCGGCAATGCTTACTTCGCCGACCTTGGCACGCGCATCTCGGACCTGCTGGACGCCAGCGGATACGTCTATTGCAATGGCGGGATCATGGCCAAGAACGCCGAACAGCGATTGACGCTGGCGGCTTGGCGCGCGCGCTACGCAGACTGGATCGACAATCCGAGCGAAGACAAGATCCTGCGCGCGACAATCTTTTTCGACATGCGCTGCGTACATGGGGAGGCTGGGTTGGTCGCCGATCTGCGCCGAGAAGTGCTCGCGCTGTTTGCCGACAGCCCACTCTTCATCAGCTACCTCGCCCGCGACGCACTGCGCAGCAAGGTGCCGCTCGGCGTGTTCCGAAACCTGGTGCTCGACAGAACCGAGGACGGTCAGAAGGTCTTCAACGCGAAGAAACAGGCGATCATGCCGATCATCGACATCGCCAGGACGCAAGCCTTGGCTGCGGGCGTCGATGCCGTAGGGACGATCGGACGCCTGCGCGCACTGTGCGAGGCAGGAAAGATGAATTCGGACGACACGCAGAGCCTCGAAGATGCGCTGCTGTTCGTCAACGAGCTGAGGATCGCGCATCAGGCGCGGCAAGTCGAGCGCGGCCAAGCGCCCGACAACCTGATCGCCCCGGCGGATCTGTCCCCGCTGGAAAGAGACTATCTGAAGGACGCGTTCTCGGTAATCCGGCAAGGCCTCGACGCGCTGCGCCGCAATTTTGCAGGTGGGATCGCCTGAATGCTGGCCCAATGGCGCTTCGAACGCGCGCTCAAGGCCCTGGCGAAGAGCGAGCACCCCGCACTGCGAAGCTATATCGAGGCCGATTGGCCAAATCGCGACTGCCTCGCTTCGAAAGCGTCGTTTCTCGCGCTCGATTTCGAACTCGACGGCCTGCGTAAGGATTCGCACCTTTTGCAAGCCGGGTTCGTCCCATTCGAGGGACGATCGATCGGTCTCAAGGATGCGCAATCCATCGATATCCAGAGCGATGCCGAGCTCGATGCCGAGGCCGTTACGATCCACATGATCGGGGAACAACGCGCCGCACGGGGGCAACCGATCACGGATGTCGTACCGATGTTGATCGATGCATTGGCCGGCCGGATTCTCGTTGCCCATGCCGCGACGATCGAACTGACCGCAATACAACGCGCGGCCAAATCGGTGCTCGGCATTCACCTGCCGGTCCGCACAGTCTGCACGCTGGTGCTCGAGCGCGAGCTGCATCCCAACCTGATCGGCGGCGAACCTTATCGGCTGAATTCCTGCCGCGCGCGCTACGGCTTGCCGGAATACCGCGCGCACGACGCGTTGACTGACGCCATTGCCGCTGCCGAGTTGTTCCAAGCACAACTCTCACGCTTGCCGGCCGACACCACGCTCGCGCGGCTTGAACACTCTTAGACTAAAGTCTCTCTCGTTCTCTCACCTCCCTCTCCGTAGCCTGCGCAGGAAGGTTGGCGGAATGTGTGTCGCCGGCCCAAGCGAAGAAAGGGGAGGGAAATGGACGATTCCGTATCTGCCGCCGATTCCGGCGATCTCGATAGTCCGACCGCCGACGGCTACGACGCTCCATCGGAGTCGAACACGCCTGCAGCGAGTTCATCGGATGAAACCAGCGAAGCGGAAGGCGCCTATTGGCGCGAGAACCTCCGTTTGCTGTTCAGCCTGATGGCGATCTGGTTTGCTGTGTCGTTTGGAGCCGGAATCCTGTTCCGCGATTTCCTCGATCAGTTCAGCCTTGGCGGATATCCGCTCGGCTTCTGGTTCGCGCAACAAGGCGCCATCTACGTCTTCATCGCGCTGATCTTCTTCTACGTGGTTCGTATGAAGCAGATCGAGCGCAAATACGATCTTCACGATTGAGGGGGCCGGAACGATGGAAACGCAAACCCTGATCTATCTCTTCGTCGGTGCTACCTTCGCCCTCTATATCGGTATTGCGATCTGGAGCCGCGCGGGTTCGACGAAGGAGTTCTATGTTGCCGGCGGCGGGGTCAACCCGGTCGTCAACGGAATGGCCACCGCTGCTGACTGGATGAGCGCGGCAAGCTTCATCTCCATGGCAGGGCTGATCGCCTTCCTTGGTTATGATGCTTCGGTCTACCTGATGGGCTGGACAGGCGGCTATGTGATGCTCGCGCTGTTGCTCGCGCCCTATCTGCGCAAGTTCGGCCAGTTCACAGTGCCTGACTTCATCGGAACGCGATATTATTCCAAGGCCGCGCGCGTGGTTGCGGTGATCTGCCTGATCTTCATCAGCTTCACCTACATTGCAGGTCAAATGCGCGGTGTCGGCATTGTGTTCAGCCGCTTCCTTGATGTGCCCATCACGATGGGCGTCATCATCGGAATGGGCATCGTGTTCATCTATGCGGTCATGGGCGGAATGAAAGGCATCACCTACACGCAGGTCGCGCAGTATTGCGTGCTGATCTTCGCGTACATGGTACCGGCTTTCTTCCTGAGCTTCATGATTACCGGCAATCCGATCCCGCAACTGGGCCTCGGGTCGACGGTCAATGATGGGTCCGGATTATATGTGCTGGAGAAGCTCAATCTGGTCTTACTGGATCTAGGTTTCGGGGAATACACGGCAGGCTCCAAGAGCATGATCGATGTGTTCTGCATCACCATGGCGCTGATGGTCGGTACCGCTGGTCTGCCTCACGTCATCGTGCGCTTCTTCACGGTGCCCAAGGCATCGGATGCACGGAAATCTGCAGGCTGGGCGCTGGTCTTCATCGCTCTGCTTTACACCACGGCACCTGCTGTCGGCGCATTCGCTCGCATCAACTTCATCGATACGGTGAACGAGACGAGCTACAGCCAAGCACCGGACTGGTTCAAGAACTGGGAAAGCAATGACCTGATCGCTTACCAGGACAAGAACGGCGATGGTGTAATGCAGTACCGTTCTGGCGACGCCTTTGCAGGCAAGCCTGAATTTGGTGAAGGCTCTGGCCCATCGGGTGAACGTGTTGTCACCAATACGCCGGTCGCTGAGAGCGAGAACGAGGTCTATGTCGACCGCGACATCATGGTCCTCGCCAACCCGGAAATCGGCAATCTGCCGGGCTGGGTGATCGCGCTCGTCGCAGCGGGCGGCCTGGCTGCAGCGCTGTCCACAGCAGCAGGTCTGTTGCTGGTGATCTCGAGCTCGGTCAGCCACGATCTGCTGAAATCGACTTTCAAGCCGAATATTTCGGAGAAGGGCGAGCTTCTTGCAGCACGACTGGCGGCAACCGCAGCAATTGTGGTGGCAGGCTATCTCGGCATCTATCCTCCAGGATGGGTGGCGCAGGTGGTGGCCTTTGCCTTCGGTCTTGCAGCGGCAAGCCTCTTCCCGGCAATCTTCATGGGCATCTTCAGCAAGTCCATGAACAAGGAAGGGGCAATCGCAGGAATGGTGACCGGCCTGGTCTTTACCTTCAGCTACATCTTCTACTTCAAGCTGGCGAACCCGGCAGCGAATGTAGCGGACAACTGGCTGTTCGGTATCTCGCCGGAAGGGATCGGCGTGGTTGGCATGCTGTTGAACTTTGGTGTCGCAATCGCGGTTGCCAAAGTTACGGCAAGCCCGCCTGCTGAAATCCGCAAGCTGGTCGACTCGATCCGTGTTCCCCGCGGGGCAGGAGATGCTCACGCACACTGATCGAGAGCTTGCAACGAACGAGAGCTGGGGGCTCTCAAAGCGAGGGGCGGTGCGGCAAGCATCGCCCCTTTCGCTTGCATGACACTCAAGAATTGATAGCCTCTCACTTGGGAGAGGGAGAGGACTATGCTGTTCGGGGCCGCAATAGCGGCAGCGACTATCTATCTGGCGTTCCTGTTCTGGCTGGCTGCGCGGCAGGATAGGCAGCATGCGGCCGGCGAAGGACGCCTGCAAAGCGCATCTGCGCAAGGCTGGATTTATGGTCTGAGCCTGGCGGTCTATTGCACCAGCTGGACGTTTTTTGGCGGTGTCGGCAGCGCGGCTAGCAATGGCTGGCATTTCCTGCCGATCTATCTGGGGCCGATCCTCCTATTCACGCTGGGCTTCAGCCTGATCCGACGCATTCTGGCCACGGCTAAGGCGCAGCATTCGACCTCTATCGCTGACTTCCTCTCGGCGCGCTACGGCAAGAGCGCCGCAGTGGCAGCGCTGGTCACGATCATCGCCACCATTGGATCGCTGCCGTACATGGCGCTGCAATTGCAGTCGGTGGGATCATCGCTGCTCCTGATTGATCCTTCGCTTGAAAGCAGTGTCGCGTTGGACGAGCTTGTTTTGCTGGTGGCGGGCCTCATGGCGCTGTTTGCGATCCTGTTTGGCTCAAGCAGGGGGGAGCGCGCTGGCAACAATGCCGGGCTCGTGCTGACAATCGCAGTTGAAGCTGTTGTGAAGCTTGTCGCGCTGATTGCGGTTGCCGTCCTTGCTGCCATTGCACTGACTGGCGAAGGTGCGCCTCAGGCTCCGCAGGTGTTCGAATCAGCACAAGTGGATGCACGCTTTGCAGTCCTTACCCTTATCGCGGCTTGTGCGGCTTTATGCTTGCCGCGCCAGTTTCATATGACCTTTGTAGAGGCACAGAGCGAGCGGGCGAGCGCCCCCATGCGCTGGGTCTTCCCTGCCTATCTGGTCGTGACTTCGCTAGTCATAATTCCGATCGTGCTCGGTGGACTTGCGGCCTTGCCGCAAGGGACCAGTCCAGACAGCATCGTGATGGCTTTACCGCTCGCCATGGGAAGCGATGTTCTGGCCCTGCTGGTGTTCGTCGGTGGGTTTTCCGCCTCAGCGGGCATGATCGTCGTCGCCAGCGTTGCGTTGTCGACGATGATTACCAACGATCTGCTTGCACCGCTATTCTTTCGCAAGACCTTGCAGGGCGGCGGCGACAGAGCGCAGCTTGCGCAGCAATTGCTGACCATGCGGCGGCTGGTCATCGGCGCGCTGCTGTTCTTCGCTTACATGTTCTACCTCGGCTTTGGGGCAGTCACGAGTCTCGCAGGGCTCGGCACGCTCGCGTTTGCTGCCATGGCGCAGTTTGCCCCGGGGCTTGTGCTTGGCATGTGGTCGAGAGCCGGGACGCGCAGCGGCATGATTGCGGGCCTAATCGCAGGTTTCGTGCTTTGGCTCATGCTGCTCATAATTCCGGCCGCCACCGGAACATCGGCCCCCTTCGCAATCCATCCTGACCCGCTCGTATCCGGCGTCTTGCTGAGCCTTGGCGCGAACATCACATGCTATTGGCTCGGCTCCAGCCTGGGCCGTGAAAGTCTGCTCGACGCATCGCAAGCTGCTGCTTTCGTCGGTACGCCCATGCCGGGTTCAGTGCCCGTCCGGGCAACGCAAATGCGTGCTGCCGACATTCGCCTGCTGCTCGCGCAATTGATTGGCCGCACCCGTGCGGATGCCGCCATTGCGGCCATGCCGACGCTTTATCGTAACAGCGATCCGGCCGATGAGGCATTGCTCACCATGGCAGAGCGCACGATTGCGGGCGTGGTCGGGGCATCCTCTGCGCGCATGCTGGTTGCCAGTTGGTCGCAGGGCGACCCGGTTCCGCTCGCTGAAGTCATGGCGATGTTCGACGAGACCAGCAAGCGGCTCTCTTTCAGCGGCGATCTGCTGCAGATCGCAATTGAAAACATCGACCAGGGTGTCGCGCTGGTCGATGCCGAGATGAAGCTCGTCGCGTGGAACAGCCGCTATCAGGAAATGTTCGGCTTGAGCGACGCGATGGTCGCAGTGGGCACACCAATCGAAGACCTTATCCGCTTCAACATGCAGCGCACCGGCATGGCTGAAGCAGAGATCGAAGAGCAAGTTGCAAGGCGGCTTGACCATATGCGCGCCGGGCGCGAGCACCGGATTGAGACCGAGCAGCATGACGGTCGGATCCTTCAAATCATCGGAAATCCCGCACCGGGCGGTGGCTATGTCACGTCTTACAATGACGTCACGGCGGATCGCCGGGCGGAACAGGTGCTGCAGGAAAAAGTCGCAGAGCGCACTGCTCAGCTCAGTGAAGCCAATGAAGCGCTGGAAGCAGCGACGCAGTCGAAGACCCGCTTTCTGGCAGCAGCCAGCCACGATTTGATCCAGCCCTTGAATGCTGCGCGGTTGTTCGCTTCAGCCTTGGGCGAAGAAGTGCGTGGCCGTGAACAGCTCACGCGGTTGGTGAAGGACCTTGACGGCTCGATTGCCTCAGCGGACCGGCTGATCCGTGCATTGCTTGATATTTCCAAGCTGGATGGCGGCGGAATCGAACCGAAGATTGAGCAATTCGCGCTCGATGAAGTTTTCGATGAACTCGTGCGAGAGCTCGGCGTGCAGGCCGCAGCCAAGGGCCTGAGGCTACGGCGTGTGCGGACCAGCGCATGGATTGAGACGGACAGAGCCTTGCTGACAAGCGTGCTGCGCAATCTGCTCAGCAATGCGATCCGCTATACTGATGAAGGCGGCGTTTTGCTGGGTGTGCGGCGGCGCGCTGGAAGGTCGCTGATCTGCGTCTACGATACGGGTCGCGGGATCGCGGAACACGAAATCGAACTGATATTCGGTGAGTTCCAGCGCGCTTCCGCGACGGATCGCGAAGGGCTGGGGCTGGGGCTTGCGATCGTGCGGCGCATTGCGACCTTGCTCGAATTGCATGTCGAAACAACATCAGTCGAGGGGCAAGGTAGCCGCTTCGCCTTGCACACTGCGGTTGCGCGGTGGGAGCAGCGCCAGGCAAGGGACGCGGGCCGGCGTAAGCGGTCAGGCTTGGCAGTTGCGCGTGTGCTGGTGGTCGATAACGATCCGGCGGCTTTGTCTGCGACCGCCGCCTTGCTCGGCAAATGGGGGCTCGACGTGGTTTGCGCAGCGAGCGAAGCGGAAGCGCACGAGGTTTCTCCACAAGCGCCGGAGGTTGCCATCATGGATTACCGACTGGATAATGGCGCGCGCGGCGATGCGGTTTACCTCTCTCTGTGCGAAAGCTGGGGTGCCCGGCCGGCCGCCATCCTGCTGACCGCAGAAAGCGGTGAGGAAACCGCACAAGCTGCCAAGCGAATGGATGCCAATCGCTTGCTTAAGCCATCATCGCCAGCGGCCCTGCGCGCGCTGATTGCGGATGCAGCGAGCAAAGCGCGCCGGTCTGCCGACGATGCGAGCGATCACGCGGGCGCGGAGTCCGCCGCCGGCTGATCGACATCAAGCTTGGTCGCGAGCAGCACCGCTTGCGTGCGGCTGACCACGCCGAGCTTGCGGAAAATCGCTGTGATATGGGCTTTCACGGTCGCTTCGCTGATATCGAGCTCATAAGCGATCTGCTTGTTGAGCAGCCCTGCTTTCATCTGGCTGAGGATGCGGCGCTGCGCAGGCGTCAGGCTCGCCATGGCGGCAAGATCATCGTCCGCTTCTGCGTCGGTTTCAGGAAACCAGTTATCGCCTTCACGCACAGCGGAAAGTGCCTCGCGCATTGCATCGAGGCTGGCAGACTTGGGAATGAAAGCAGCCGCGCCCAACTGACTAGCCGCCGCATATACGCGCGGCTCTTCGCTGGCTGAGACGATGACGATGGGCAGGGCAGGGAAATCCTGTCGCAAGTCCATCAGCACGGAAAGCCCATTGGAGTCTTCCATGTGCAGATCGAGCAGCAGGCACTCGGGCAAAGCCGTTTCCAGCTCTGCCCGTGCAGCACCTGCTGAGCCAGCTTCGACCACCTCTGCTCCCGGCCAGACCTTGGTGACTGCATGGCTCAGCGCCGTGCGAAACAAGGGATGGTCGTCAGCAATAACAATGCGTTCTGCCATGGCTCAGCAAGCTCCCTCCAAGTGTCTCCCTAGCGGTTCTGCCGTCCTTCGATCAGACGATCAACCAGGCTTGGGTCTGCCAGAGTGGAGGTATCCCCAAGTGAGCCATAATCGTTCTCGGCAATCTTGCGCAGGATACGGCGCATGATCTTGCCGGA
>JASJDE010000046.1 GCA_030065195.1 Erythrobacter sp.
CTGACGTCCCGGCGGTTACATCGAGAACACCGGTGACGACACTCAGAACCACTTCGACGCTCGCAGGGTTGTCCGGATCGTCGATGTCGATCTGGCCCTTCAGGTCCAGCGGTACCTGTTCCGTGGCGTTGAATTGTGGTGCGAATGCCTGCCCGCGAACGTCGCCTTCACCTGCGGGAGGGAGAATGACGTCACCCGAAGCTCCGCTGAAGTCATCCCAGAAAGCAAAGACGCTGCCGTTCGCTAAAGTGAGCAGCAGGGGATTGATCTGTTGGTTTGCCGCGTTTGAGTTCGCAAGCAACTCGGGTCCATCTGGGCTACCATCAGCCGCAAAGAATTGTCCTCGGATCGCCTCCGAACTCGTATCACCGCCCGATTGGCTCGAGTCCTCCCAAACTATGAAGAAGCCACCATTCGGCAAGGCGGTGACCGAAGGATCTTTCTGGTCGGCGCCGGTCGTCGTGTTGACCAGGATTTCAGCACCGGACTTTGCGGCGTTGGAGTCAAAGATTTGGGCGCGGATCGCCGTGCCTTCCGTATCGCCCGTGCCAGCGCTGGGGTCTTCCCAAGTCAAAACAAACCCGCCGCCAACAAGAGCGGAGATAGCCGGAAGCACCTGGTTTCCCGAGGTCGTCGTATTGGCAATGACTTCGTCCCCGATCTTCGTTCCGACGGAGTCGAAAAGCTGCAGGCGAATATCGGTGTCGACATCATCCTGTCCGGAGCTGTTTCTGATGTTCTGCCAGGCGATGACAAAATTGCCATTGTCGAGTTGCGCGATCACGGGCGTTCTTGGGCCATTCGCAGATGTCCCGTTCACTTGGATCTCACCATCGATCTTGGTACCGTCCGGAGCAATGATCTGAGCCATGAGGTCGCCCGCCCCGAGGCTCTTGCTGATCCAAGCGATGAACACATTGCCATTGCTCAACAATAAGGCTTGAGGCGCCTCTTGGGCTCCAAGCGTGGTGGTATTCACTTCTATTTCACTGCCAATATGGGTGCCATCGGACGCGAAGAGTTGCGCCTTGACTCCCGAATTGCTGGCGTCTGAACCCAGTTCGCTGTTGTCTTCCCATGCAATCAAGAAGTTGCCATTGCTGAGTGCGACCGGTGCCGAGCCTTCCTGAGAGCCAAGGGTCACAGTGTTGACATCGAAGTTGTTGCCAACTTTCGATCCATCTGCGTCGAAAATCTGTGCTCTGACACCACTTGAGCTCGAGTCACCTCCGTTTCCGGTGACATCGGTCCAAGAGATGATGAACCCACCATTTGGAAGCGCAGCAATCGCCTGATCCACTTGGGTTCCGGAGTTGGGATCGACTATTTGGATTTCGGGCCCAACAGGATTGCCATCGTCATCGTAGACTTGGGCTCTGATGTCACGAACGCTAGAGGTTACTCCTCCGTCTTCGTTGACCCAGGAGACCACGAAGCCCCCACCAGCAAGTCTTTCGATGACAGTGTTGTCCTGGGTCTCTTGGATCCGCGTGTTGACGAGGAATTCGGTGCCGGACAGTCCATAGGGCCCGCTTGGAGCGAACTCGACAACGCTGGGATCGTTGACCGCCGTGATATTGATCGTCTCGGTCGCGGCCACCGGGGCCCCGTTGTTGGTGACGTCGGTGATCGTTACCGTCAGGTCGTCGCTCGAAGGCGGCGTGTCGCTGTCGGCGGTATATGTTACCGTGCTGGTCGCATCTGCATCGAGAAGCGCCTGCACCTGCGCCAGCGTACCGGTAATGGTGACGCTTGCGCTGCCGCTGCCCGAGACATTGGCACCTGACGTCCCGGCGGTTACATCGAGAACACCGGTGACGACACTCAGAACCACTTCGACGCTCGCAGGATTGTCCGGATCGTCGATGCCGATCTGGCCCTTCAGGTCCAGCGGTACCTGTTCGACTGCAATTGGTTCGGGAGCGAAGACCTGTGCCCGGACATCGCCCTCATTGGTGTCGCCGCGATCGAGCCAGCCAACAGCGAAACTGCCATCTACAAGGCCAGTTATCGCAGGTTCCACCTGGTTCTGGAAGATAGTGGTGGGAACGAGGAACTCGGAACCGACCCTGGCCCCGTCGGCGGCGAAAACCTGCCCGCGAATGGCTGACAGCGAAGTGTCGTCTCCTGTCTGACTGTCGTCGAGCCAGCTTACCGCAAAGCCTCCATTCTCCAGTGCCGTGGCGACTGGTCCGCTCTGCCTGCCAGATGTTGTGCCGTTGACTATGAACTCACTCCCGATCTTGGTCCCATTTGCGTCAAAAACCTGGCCCCGAACATCACCGCCGCCCTTTGGTGCGTCATCCCAAAGGACCACGAAACCACCACCCTTCAGGCCCAGCACCTGACTGGTGTCTTGGGTTTCCCTAGTGGTTGTCGGGACCAGAATTTCATTGCCGACCTTGGAGCCGTTGTTGGCAAAAACCTGGGCTCGAACCGCGCTACCGCTCGCGTCGTCGGGCTGGCCGCTAAAGTCGGTCCAGGATGCAACAAAGCCTCCCCCGTCAAGGCTCGTGATCGAAAGTTCCGACTGGATTCCGGTCGTCGTCGTATTGATAAGGATTTCGCCGCCAACTCTGGATCCGTCCGCATTATGGACCTGCGCGCGAACTTCTTCACTTGTGTTCTTCGTTTCCCAAGCAACCAAGAATCCGCCGTTGGACAGTTCGACGAACATTGGCGTAACCTGAGAGCCAACAGTGGTCGAGTTCACCAGGAATTCGCTGCCGACTTTGGTACCATCGGCCGCAAAAACCTGGGCGCGTATGTCGATCTCGAAATCGGGGGAAGACACTTGGCTCTGATCCTGCCAAGCAATTACGAAACCGCCATTGCCAAGCCCAAGTACCGCTGGGTTCTCCTGTACTTCCAGGGTCGTACTGTTGGCGAGTATCTCGTTGCCTACCGATGTACCGTCAGGAGCGAAAATCTGCGCTCGAACTGCAGTTCCGGTAAGGTCTCCGCCAGTGCGACTGTTGTCTTCCCAGGTGACCACGAAATTCCCATTCGCAAGGCTGGCAACAGCCGGATCACGCTGGGCGTTGGCGGTAGTGGTGTTGACAAGAATTTCGCCGCCTACCTTGGATCCGTCGGACGCAAAGACTTGCGCGCGAATTGCCGACGAACTGGTATCTCCTCCACTCGCGCTGCTATCTTCCCAAACGACGACAAATCCGCCTCCGATGAGTTCAGTCAGAGCCTGCTCGTTCTGTCGACCGGCCGTGGTTGTGTTGACCAGGGCTTCGCTGCCCACCGGGGCGGCCGGACCTTCGAGAAGGACACCCACGCTGCTTGGAGCATCGGCGCTTCCAGCCGTGTGGCTTACGGTGCGGCTCGCGAGCGCGCTGCTTTCGCTTCCAAGCGCGATCTCGCGCGGGTCGCGATCCGCTTGCAGCCAAGCGGATATCCAATTCAATCCAGTCATGAATAGCCCCGTGAAAGCAATGAACCGCAGAAGTCCTCTTGTACCGAGAGTCTGTAATTTTGGCGCGGGTATGGCGCGGCCCTTCAGGCCGATCAATTGCCACTTTGGCACATTCAAGAGAATTGGGAACCGTTGGGTTCCTACTTACTTACGCAGCCACGCTAAGAACCGAAGTATTCTGGAACACGTCCGCCTCCGACAGCGAATTCAGCGGTTGAAGTTCTCCCGAATCAAGCGCGCGTTCAATACGTCGGCGACTTTCCGCATGGCCCGTCTTCGCTTCATGGAAGAGCGCATTGCGATACACACGGACCAGTCTCTGCAGTTGACGCCGGGCCTACTTCTCCAGTGCCGATTCGGACGATACCAATCGCGCGAGAATCGCCTCGAGTGCGGGGTCCTGACCTGAAATGTAGTCGGCCCAAGACAGGAAGACTGGCGTATCCGGGCCTAACCCCTCGATATTTATGTCGAGACAATAGTCGTCTGTAGGGCATGGTCCGCGCGAATAGTGATGGGCACCATTCGAGAAATGCGCGACCAAATTGGAGTTGGGCAGGCGAATGTTCCCTCCCTCCGCCCAGTAGTCGATCCTATCGCCAACAGGTTCGCCCACGATCGTGACATTGCCGGCTTCCTTCCAACGGGCGGCGACCAGAATTCCGGCGGAGAAGGTCGCCCGCCCGGTTATGACGAAGCGCGACAATCCTCGGGTTTCCTCCTCCAGCATCTTCATGAGATTCTCAACCAATCCGCCGTTTCCGCCGGTGTTGAACCGCAAATCGACGATGAGGGCTCTTGTCTCGCCGGCACGGATTTCTTCGCGCAAGCGCTCGGCATACTGGTCCAAGGGCCGCTCTGCCATCGGCTCGGTGCGGCTAAGTTTGACATACAGGATCTCGCGATCGTCGATCCACTCGTGCCAATAATTCTCGTCGGGGTGACGCAAATAGAGCGGTATCGGTGATCCGATCGACTGGAGCGCCTGCTGCCAGCCGTCGACTCGGCGGGAATTGGGTGACAACCACCACCAAGCTTCTGTCGACTGGTCGGAGAACTGTACCGGCGACGGCTCGAAAACCGCTTGAGGCGGAGCGTCACAATGGGAGAACTGGAACTCGATCGCCTCGTCCGGCGATGCTAGTCCAAGCCCTTGCAGCGCTTCCGCACTGGTCAGGAAATAGGTGGACACGTAATCGAGCCAGGATGGTGTGGCCGCCAGGACGGAGCCGACCGCGTCGCGCGCCAGACGAGCATCTACACCAGAAATGGCGTCCACCCGACACCCGAGCAGCGCCGCGCTATCGTCATCCGTGCTGATAATTCTCAGCCCGTCATTGAACCACCAGACCCGGATCGGAAGCCGGCTCCACACCGTATTCCGCCGCAGCAAATGGAGACGGGTATGGGCGTTCTCGGCCGAGGACGCAGCCCGAGAGAGCCCAACCACGATCTCGGGATCGCTCAGCGAAGCCAATTCTTCGCGGATTGTGGCGGTCCTTTCGAGAAACTGTTGCCGCTGTCCGGGGCTGAAACTCTTGTCGAAATCGAGAAAGCGAGTCTCGAAGATTTCAATGTCCTGCAGCCATGCCTCAACCCGGTTTGCCGCTCGCACGGGCGATGCAACCCGGCGAAGGATCATCGGAAACCGTGCTTCCCCCTCTTGCCAATAACCTTCCAGACCTTCGCCGTTCGGGCGAAGGACAATTCGGGGCACAGTGTCCCATGGCCCGACCAGCGCAACCGAAACCTCGGTTCTATCGAAGCGTGCATCATCGAGCTCGATCGTTTGGCCAATTACGTTCAGAACACCCGCCTGTTCGTCAGTCAGGGTCAAAGACAATTCTAGGTAGGTGCGCCAGCGCGTCGGCAGCATTTCGCCTTCCCAGGTCCCCACAAAGGGAGCCGCTCGTTGCGCTTGGTCCGGGCCTTCTTGCTGAGAAGCTACGGCTTGCTGCCAGGGCAAACATACTAACGCAAAAAGGAGGGTCGCCGTTTTGGCCAAATCCATTGAATTCTCTCGCACAACAAAGGGTCAAGCAATATCGATTACAGATGTAGTCGAGTCAATCGTCAAGGCACTAAGCCGGTTGTGGCCACCCATTTCTCGTTCTGCTGGGAAGTGTCTGTTTTGGCTCGGCGGGCTGATTCGATCAGTTCGACGGCCTTCGCCATGGCGGGATCGCGATCATGGACAAAGTCTTCAACCGACGTCGACATCGCGAAATCCGGCATCACACCCCGATGGCCTTCCCCCGAATGCGGAACGCGATATGCAACGATCGGGACATCGATCGTCGACCATGTTGCAGAGAGTTTCATCGTCACGGGTGCACCGGATCCACCTTGGCTTGCAGTTCCGGTTTCCTCGCCGATCACCGGCCCACGCTTGTAGTGCTGGAACACGGAGGCAAACTCGGAACTCGATGAGAATGTACCCCTGTCGACGATCAGAAAGGCACGGCCTTGGTAGGCGCCAGGCTGCGGACTCTGCATCCGGTCGAGTTCCTCTTCTAGGACGATTCGACCTGCATCGTCAGCGCGGCTGGACATATCTGCAAGCAAGTCGTTGATACCTCGATCTGAGGTGTTCTCAACGAAATCGAAGCGCTTCTTCTTGAGCGAGCGCGAATGCACGAACCGAAAGTCATCGAGCGCGAGATGACCAAACAAGAGGGCAGCGTCGGAGTCTCGTCCTCCGGGCGATCCGCGCATGTCGATTATCAGATCGCTGATCCCCGCCGCAGCAATCTCGCCAAAGATGTCCTTGAAGGTCGCTGCGGGATCGACTCCGTCCCGGCGAACCAACGAGCTAAAACTCAGAAGCGCGATCCGCCGATCGGGCCAAGTCTCGAGCTCATAGAATGGCGGTCGTTGCGGCGTGATCGGTTCAGGGGAAGCCGCGTCTACCCACTCGCCATAGGTCAGTCCGCGTAATCGCAAGCTGCGAGGTACATCTTTACCGCGTTCCTTTACCGACACGTCAAAGTCCGGTCCGAGATCCAGTGCCAAGACGCAGATCGATGAAAAATCGCGTTCCAGTATTCTGATCTTCCGGCTCACCAGCTCGTTGTCGGCCGGGATGAAAGCGCCGCACCGTTCGATAAGTTGCCCTGCAGACAATCCATCGATCGTCATAATCTCCGACCCGACAGGCACGGAGTGGGACGAACGGTTCTCGATAACAAGGAATCGACCGTCTTCGATCATGAAACGCAATGGAAATCGTCGTCCGTGCAGCGCCTGGATTAGGATGCCGAAATCGAGATCGAGCCGCATATGACCGTCTCCGACCTTCGCGATCGCCGGGGCTACTGTGCGCCAGAATTCGACCGGCGTCATAGATTGCGTCAATTGCCCTTCGGCTGCATCGAATATCTCGGCAATCTCATCCGCGGGTCGATGACGATCAAGCGCCGCAGCACCTTCCTCGATTGCCGAGCGCATTTGTCTCCAGTCGCTGAGGATAGCTTGGGCCGGGACCTTTTGGTCATCTTCTGGCGGGGGCGACGATGCGCCGCAGCTCGCGGCCGCAAACAACACTGCAAGCGGGCAAAAATGCGCAACCAAGTGCTTGCAACGGTTAGCTAGATCCGCTTTCAATTCGGTGTCCTCCATGCGTACGTTCGCGAGGCTTCAGCCAAACGCTAGCGTCGGAGGAATTGGCTGTATTGAATCTACTTGACCTGCCACGCACCCGGTGTCGCGCCGGTCAGGTTCACGATCTCCCGACAAAGGTGCGACTGGTCGGAAAACCGGAGATTGTGCACGACGTCGGCTTGTGGAGTGCCGCCCACCAGCGCTGTCCAGGCAACGCGGGCACGAGCTTGCGCGCGAAACCGCTTCGGCGAAACGCCGTAGGCGGCACGAAATCCGCGCGACACCGTCTCCGGCGCAAGCCGATGGCTCCTTGCCCAGCGGGTTATGCTGAGATTCCAGTTTGTCGTAAGCGCTTGAGCGAGCCGATCGGGCCAGTCATTCTCCAGGATCACGATGGGCTCAATCGCGTTGCTCAGGATCGAGGCTATGCCTTGAGGGTCGCGTTCGGCGAACCCGACAATATCGTCGGGCTTCGAAATTCGCCCATTCCTGATCGGCGAGCTTGCCATTGTCGGCATGGCAACGCTGAAGAGACGCACGCCCTTGGACCCGATGAGGTTTGCATGAGTCTCGAACGGCGAGTGGACGACAACGTCTCCAGGCTCCAATCGACGCCTGCCATTGTCGCCCGCTTCCGAATAAGCGCCGGAAAGAACGATCGTAACGTATCCCTCCCGGTGACAATGACGATCGATACGATTGGCGCCGTCGTGCCATTCAAATCCGATCGGAGTCGCCTGGTACACCCTGCCCGTTTGTTGGGTCATGCTCCACTGCCTCAATGCACAAAGCCGATGCTCATCAGCGGTCTAGCATGGCACGCAATGAAACCCGAGCAGCAAGTGACGCCGTTCTTATGTCTTGTTGGCTGGAGCGACATGTGTCGGCCGAGGGGCACCCTTCTGTTGGATTGCCGCCACAATTGAACTAAGCACACTTGATGGCAATTTCCCCGCAAGCGCCACTCCTCGCCGGACCGGAGGCTTCTCCCATCGCATCCTCATTAGAGTGGATCAATGGCGTGCTCTTCGGGCAGATCGCAGTGGGACTATGCGTTTTGGCGGTGGCATTTGTCGGGATGCAGATGCTGACTGGTCGATGGCGGCTGCGATTGGGTTTCCGTGCGGTGCTGGGATGCTTCGTGCTGCTCGGCGCACCAATCATCGCTGCTGGGCTGATGGGAGGTCTCGAAGACCGTCCAACGACGCTGGTGATTGCGGCACCAGATGTGCCCGAGGTTTCGCCCAGGGAAGAACTTGAGCCTGCTGAATACGATCCCTATGCGGGGGCTTCGTTGCGCGTCGATTGAGACTGCCACCGCGAATAAGAATAGCGCACAGGGAAATGCGATGGTCACACGAGCTTAGCCGATGTCGGCAAGGCACTCGTTTGCTTCAATCACAACTTCTTCGTCGCCTGATTGCGCTGACCAGTCGACAAACTGCCTCGACTCAGCCTGTTCCTTCGCGTTTGGCGAGGCAAGAAACCTCGCCGCATGAAGGTTGCACTGAACGCGAGGATCCGTTTCCTTTTCCAGCCACCGGGCAATTGCTTCGACACCAATCGCTTCGGCATTGAAACGGACCAACCGTGAAACGGTCGTTCTGACGATCCCACCCTTCGAGAATTCGAAAAGTGCGGCGAAGTCCTCAATTGCGAGGTCGCGCCGATCCTTCATCTCGAAAAGGAGCGCCACCTGGACTTGATAAGACTCTTCAGCCCGAAAGCAGCGGAGGATCTCATCGAGAGTGGCAATTCGGGCATCCCGTTCGATCAACTCCGGAGCGAGCGCTCTCACCGACCATTCCGACGAGCGCATGCCGTGCTCGAACAGAATTCTCAGTTCCTTTGTGTTCGCCACTTCTTCCGAATGAAGGACGCTTTCTATCAGCGAGTAGAGCTCAAGGTCATCGAGCCCTGCCACATGCTCTCCAAACGTAGCTGTGTGCGATACTTCAGGCGAAACAGATACCTCGCTGCTCACAAAGCTCCTCTTCGATACGGCGTCTCTGGTCGCGCAACTGGCTTTCGACTTCTTCGTCTGTGCAGGCCCGGGATCCACAATCCGAATTCTCACGAATCGATTCCGAACAACCGCTGCGCTCGCATCTTCTCAGTTCGCGATTGATGTCCCTCACAGCGTCTCTCAGCGATTGGGTGCTATAGTTTGACGCGTCTGTCGTAAACAGCTGCAGGAACATGGAGAAGAAGCTCAAGATGCCACCAGTGCTTCTTGCGGTGAAACGCCCCGAGGCGCCGCCACGACTTCGCCGTACCCCACGGGCCTTGTCATCGGCCTTGAGCGTCTGATTGATCTGATTGCGCTCCTTTTGCAGTTGTCTCCGTTCGGCAGAGGTCAATCCGCTTTGATTGAGCCTCTGATTGATCTCCGCCTTCCGCGCCTCAAGCCTTGCGCGCTGTGCCGGATCGATCTTCTTGTCATTGGTGCCTCTTTGCGAAGTGCCGCCAGGATCGATCGAGTTGATCGGGTCGTTCGCGACGTAGGCGTAAAGATTCACATTGTCGTCGTATCCGATAGGGTCAGTTTGCAAGAAACGTCCGAGCGTCGGAGAGTAGATCCGCGCCTTGTAGTAATACATCCCAAGCTCGGGCACCCAAATCTGGCCGGTGTATCGGAAGCGTCCCTTCGTGGAGACGCCGCCGGAATTGGTGTCGGGAATACCAAAGCCATCGTAGGAATTGGTCGACAATGCGGTGCCGTTGTATTGCGCTACCGACACTATCGATCCGCGTGGATCGGCGTGCAGATATCGCCGCGTTTGCGAGTTTACTGCATTGCCTTCATACCACACCAGCGGATCGTCGACCTCTGCATCCTCACCGTGAACATATCGCCTGAGCAGTGAGCCTTGCGAATTGTATTCCGCGACCAGTGAATTGCCATCGTAGATCAGGCGCTGAGTTCCGCCGTCGATCTGGTAGAGCCGCCCGGTGGGGTCGTAGTGCAGCTGAGCCTGCAATGCTCCGGAATAAGACAGGTTGGAGCAATTGGAGTTGCCTGCGCCTTGCGCTCGCTTTTGAATGAGCCTGTTCTCCACGTCGTACAGATAGACGCTCGAACCGTCGGCGGTGAGGTTTCCCTTGGCATCGTAACAGAAACTCGCACTTCCAGCGGAAGTGTATTGGTTGAGCCCGTTGCTGGAGTAGCTTCTCGAAACGTTGACGTGACCGTTCCAGGAATAGGCATCATTCGACTGCGTTTCCGTCAGGATCTGCGACGCCGGGTTTCGCGTGTAGTCCCAAGATACGTCAAAGGCGGTTCCGTGGAGGTTCAGTTGGATCGCTTCAAGTCGACCGACGCTGTCGTAATCGAAATCTCGCCGATTGGTGGACGACGTGGAGGCCGTCCAAGCGATGTGGTCTCTCAATCCCAAACTATTGTAGCCCAATGCTCCCAGCTGGACCGTCGCTTCGCGGATGGATTCCAATCGGTTCAGGTCATCATAGTCGAGGATCCAGTACTTGCCGTCCGGATGCGTGATTCGAACGCGATTGCCGTTGGCGTCGTATTGGGATGAAACCGTCCTCGATACCCCGTCCGTGTTTTGAGTTTCCGAAAGCAAGCGAGCGAACCCGTCATAAGCATATGTGACGCCCAAGCCGTTGGTACTTGCGAAACGGGCGTATGTTCGAGAACCTCTCAAATCGTAACCGTAGAACACGTCGCGCCGATGCGTGGATGGAATATCCGGGTCGTACGGCAGGTCCTTTTTGGTCAGCCGATTCATCGCGTCGTATTCATACCGGACTACCGCACCATCGCGTGTTCGCTTGTAAGTTCGATTGCCATTAGCATCATATTGATATTCTTCGTAATCTGCCGAGTTGACGGACCCTGTCAGCGTCTTGTGCGGAAAAGTCCAGCGCTTAACGCGATCATGCCCGTCGAGAGCATATTCGGACTTGTTACCATTGGCGTCTGTAACGGTCTCCCTTGCCCCGTTCCGGGTGTAGGTGAATTCAACGTAATCCCGCTGCAGACTGGTACCAACCCCCTGCTGAACCTTGAGAACCTGGCCGATATCATTGTAGGAATACCGGGTAATTCGGTCATTCCCGAAGCTCCCCTTAATGCCAAGCGTACACGCGCTACTCGGAAGCGAATTGAATCTCGCGGGGTTCATTCTTACCGCAACGCATTCCTGCCGACCCAGGTTGTCGTAGGAATACTGCGTGACCGAAGAAATAGCCCCGTCTGACCCGCGAACCTTCTCGACCAGTTGTCGGTTCAGCAAATCGAATGTCTTCTCGACCGAGGCATGAACGGTAAAGCCTCCCCAATTTGACGGAGCGATGCTCTCGCTCTGCCATGCGAGCAATTCGCCGGACTCGACAAGCGTCGCATTCCCTCTCGCATCGTAAGTGGTTCTGGTCGCACGAAAGCGAATCGGTCCCGATCCGTCGGGATCAGGCGAAATCGTACCGACCTCGCGCCCCAACTCGTCGTAGCGTGTCGCCGATGTGTGCGCGGACGGGGTCGACTGGGCTTGCGCGATCGTGGGTGCGGCCAGCGTTGCCGCCGCGACCGTCATTGGCAAAAGGCGGACCAACGCGCCCAGCGCGTGATTGGATGGCCGAGCGATCATGGGCAGGTGCTCCCCGTTCCATTGGGCTGCGTTTCCGCGATCTTTCGGCCCATCTCGTCATATAGATAGCAGGTGCGAAGCGACTGTCCGCTTGCTGTGACGACCTTGCCTCGCAGGAGCAGATTGTTCGGGCCGTTGTTCGGACCGTAGTCGTAAGTCGTCACGACCTCATCGGCAGCACCTCCAGCGCAGCCGGATCCGACTGCGGCGGTGGTGCGGCAGAACTCTTCCTTGGTCAGCAACCAGTGCGCGGTCGGACCCTGTGCAAAGGTGCCATTAGAGCGACGATACCAAGCGTATCGTTGCGCATATTCATACCGAGTTTGTGGCCGCACCCCGTTTGCATCGGCCGGACCCGTTACCGACAGGACCCCACCGTGTTGCGCGGAATAAGTGTAGTTGGTGGTGTTCCCTCGTGCGTCCACGACCGAAGTCGGTTTGTTGCAGGTCTTGGGATTGGAACAGCTGGCCGGATAGGTCATGCTGGTAGTGAGCACGGGATCCGAAGAACCGGGTTTGGGATAGACCCGCTGTTGCGTGACATTCCTCCGATCATCATAATCGTACTCGATGTAATTGCCCTCGGGAAAGGTGACCTTCATCAGCCGCGCACCGGTATTGTCCTTGGCGCCAACATTGGCGATCGGCGCCAAGTCGAGACGGGTGGAGAATTCGTATCGTGTGATCCTGTTCACCCCGTCGTCGGTGGCAGACGCTCCGGCGGTCGGGCGCCGCGAAACGATCTTTGGTCGACCCGAACCCCCAAATCCGAGATCGGTCAGCGCGTAGGCGCTCGAACCATCTGGGTAAGTGGCTTCCGCGATTCGGACCAACGGTTCGCAGTCACCTTCGCGGACGTTGTAGTTAGACGTACCGTCGATCGTAATGAACCTGCGCACCCCGATCTTGCGGAATCCTCCCACTAGTCGGCATTCGCCGGGAACGGTGCTGACCGAAACGTTGTCCGAGAGGGCGGTATTATCGACGGTGTACCGGGGCTGAGCCGTGGAATAGCCGAAGTCTACAAGCGCGGAGAGGGTTCGACCATTCTGCACCGTAGCGCTGAAATACTTATCCCGCCCAAGCCTGTCGCGCGTTCTCGGACCCGCAATGGAGTTCCCGTTGTAGATCTTGTCTGCCCACGAATAGCCTTCCTGGTCGAGCGTGCAGCTGGAGGCGACGACATTGCAGTAACGTGCATTCTGATTGCCGAGAATATGCAGACGACGGCGTTCAAGAGTGATGCCCGCCGCGGGCGAATAGCTCTCATAGTTTGCTTTGAAGAAGTAGCCGTCACTGGTCTCCACGCCCTGTAGCTTGATCCTTCTGTCCCATACATAGCATCCTGTGTAGGCACTCGGATTGGGTGTTTGACCGGGGATCGGTTGCAAGCAAGTCAGGTCTTCCGTCGAGCGAACGGTATAGCGCTTACCGTCCGCAAACTGCTTGTACTGCGCGTACCTGCGATCCTGCTGCCCTTGAACTCGACGCACTTCCGGAAAGCGGATCGTGTTGCCGTCGCGATCGGTGAAAAGGTAATCCCCATTTCCGAGCTGCTGAAAGGTCGAACCGTCGACCGCCGAAGAATAGAAGGCCTGACTTGAGTTCACGCTACGGAAGATGTGCTTCCTAAGACCGTCATTGATCTCCCACTTTTCCGGCGTGCCGCGCTCACCGGTAGGGTAGTAGTGCAGCCAGAATTCCCAGTTCATTGAGTTGCGACGGAACGTGATCGTGCCGGCCGCGCCACCATCGATTGTGGTCGTTTCAAGGCGCTGGCCGTTGGAAAGGTCGACACCGTTTTGATCGACGAACTCAAAATGATCGTCCGGGTTGATGGCCGGGCCGGCAGGTGCTCTAGTCCCGCCCGTTCCGCCGCCGCCATCTCCGGGAGGGGGGCGTTGGGCCAACGCCGCACCTGACGCCAGGCCGAACGAAAGCACAGCCGACCCAAAGATCGCAATGCGAGCAAGACTTGTGGCTCGGGACATGCAGTCAGCCATCGGGGCATCCCACCTTTTTGGTTTCTGAGAGTGGAGACGAGACTTCTTACGGAAGGAATCTCGGGTCGCTTCGATCATGGCGCAACTCCTGTGCCATAATCGGCAGAGTTCACATCCAGACGCCGAGCAGTTGTCATCGAATAGCCCGGATCGAGCGGGTTTCCTGTGCCTTCGAGCCAAGAATTGTAAACCTGGACGTTATTGGATTTCAGCGAGCACCAACCGTACCACTGCCCGAACAGGTTCCCTGTAACGCATTGATATGTGGCCTGATGTGCCGCGAGCACATTCAGATTGTTGTCGGTGATCTGGATCACCGACGGGGGAGGTGGTGGCGGCGGAGGAGGAGGAGGAGGCGGTGGTGGTGGCGGCGGTGGCGCCGCGCCACCGGAACAGGTCACCGCTCCGCTGCTGGTATTCGATACGAGCTCCGTGCGGTTGCCCGCCTGATCGTAGCAGATCGACTGAGTTTCAGCGTTGTTCTGACCGCCAGTCGTAACGACTTTCACCAGACGTCCTAGATCGTCATAGGTATAGCTTTCGGTACTGGATTGAGCGTGCGCCATATTGGCGTGCGAAATCGACACGAGCGAAGCGCTCGCGAGCAGCAGAACAAGACGCATGGATTGCGACCTCCGTAACGACGCGCTTCAAACTATTGGCAAAAATGTCCGAGTCAACCGCCCGTCTGGAGTGGATACCCAAGAACGAAGGTTCTCGGACCATCTCGACTCGACCGCCCCTATGATCAGGCAATTGCAAATCAAAGTTCCCGGCGGACTGGGGCCCATTTCTGGATGCAAATGGAGTGAGTGTCGTGTCCATCGCACTCATACAAACCTGAATGCCCCGCCACTTTGGTACAACGTCAGTGCAGTCTCCGTTTTAGCTCGACGCTGACTGCCGAACGACCATTCGGCGAGGGCAATCGGGAAAATTGGTCGCCGAAATCGATTGCGATGCATCGGGCGCGAGCGTTCTCGCCGGACAGCTCCGGCTCTTCAAGACGCTTGCACCAGGGTGGCCAGGGTCGGCGACGATCGGGCCAACACCGGCGAGTGTGAGAGACTGTTCGGGATGTTCAATTTCGCCTTCGGCGGAGACCGCGAGCGGAGTCCCGTCTCGCAGGGAGTCCAGGTTGGACATCATTTCGCCGTTTTTGTTGAAACGCCCGGAATGCCTGGGCAAAGTCCCTTCAGCTGTTCGAGAAGGCCAGGCAGCAGTTCAGGCCTCCAAATGCGAAGGAGTTTGAGATGGCCTTACGGATTGTCGCCGAGCGAGCCGTGTTTGGAACATAATCGAGGTCGCACTCAGGATCGCGGCTCGTCCATCCCGCGGTCGGAGGAACGGTATTCTGCTGCATGGCCAAGGCTATGACCGCTGCCTCAAGTGCACCGGCAGCCCCCAGCGTATGACCCAGGATCGCCTTCGAGGAAGATACCTGCAGGCGATCGGCATGGTCGCCGAATGCAAGCCGAATCGCGGCCGTCTCGGTAACATCGTTAAGCGTTGTGCCCGTGCCGTGCGCGTTGACATAGTCGACTTCGCTCGCCTCAAACTGCGCGTCTCGCAGCGCAGAATCTATTGCGCGGCGTGCACCTTGGACGTCGGGTGATGTGAGGTCGCCTGCATCGGCACTGGCACCATATCCTTCCATGTACGCGTAGATCTCGGCGCCCCTTTCGACAGCGTGCCGCGCGTCTTCAAGAACGAGAATTGCCGCGCCTTCTCCGAGGATCATACCCGATCGAGTCTGGCAAAATGGCCGACAGCCATCCGGGCTCATCACTCTCAACGCTTCCCATGCCTTGATCGTGCCGACGGTAAGGCATGCTTCGGTTCCTCCGGTCACGGCAATGTCAGCCGAACCAGACAAAATGGCCCTTGCCGCCTGTCCGATCGCGTGAGCTCCCGACGCACAGGCACTGCTTATCGCGTAGGTCTCGCCTCTCAGTCCCAGGTCCATACTGACATGACTTGCCGCAGCATTGATCATCAATCTGGGAATTGTCAGCGGGTGCAGCCTGGCCGCATCACGGCCGTAGAACTCCAGGAACGCGTCATCGAGCGTGTTAAGTCCACCAACACCTGTGCCGATGATCACAGGGATTTGTTCGACATCCGCTGTTTCCAGTGAGTAACCGGAGTCCTTGATAGCATCTCGAGCAGCGACCACTGCGAATTGCGCAAACCGATCCATGGCGTTGGCTTTGCGACCAATCTCGGCGCCACCGTCGAAATCCTTGACTTCGGCCGCGACTTTCGTGCTGAGCCTATCCGTCGGTACGTTTTCTATTTCACTTATCGCGGTTCGCCCTTCGGAAATGGCGTCCCAAAACTTCCCAAGATCATTGCCAGCCGCCGAAACGATTCCGATACCGGTGATGGCAACCCGCCTGGACCTATCCTTCATCAATGAGGCCTTCGATCGCGGCGGCAATGGAGTTGGGGTTGGCAATGCTGGCGGCGTCGGGATCGTTGGCGTTGAAGTCCAGCTCGATATCGAACTTTTCTTCCAACGCGAAAATCAATTCAACGATATCGAGGGATTCCAGCCCCAGGTCGCTTAGATCCGTTGTTGGTGAAACCTGTGCCCTTTCGACCTTCGCCTGGTCGGACACGACATCAATCACATCGCTCAGAACACTATTACTCCTAGACATAATTCGGTTCTCCTCGGATTTGAGTTTATTGGGCAAGTGCGCTGCGATCCCTCTCGTAAACATCGGAGGCGTATTCGGATGACGTCACGTAGCGGAACAGTTTTTCGAAATCCGGATGCTCGGTCCCCATCACCTTGTCCCAGAAGCGAAAATACAGGCCGAAGTTGTAGCGGCCATATCTGTGGTGGATGTCATGGTGGACGGCCCCCGTCATGTTGAATGGATGGCGGCCGACGATCAGGAACTTTGGGCTCAGTTCCACCCCGCTGTGCGAAGCTGCATTCCAGATTATCTGGGTCAATCCAAATGCCACCACCGCCGCGAGCGGAACGGGCACAATAAGCAGGTAGATCGGGAAGAACGCAGCGGTGACGACGGTCTCCAGCATCGAGAAGGAATAGGCCGTCCACGCAGTCGGACGTATGGATCTATGATGCACGGCGTGAAATGTCCGGAACAGATACCGGGAATGCATCGCCCGGTGAGTCCAGTAGAAGTAGGCATCATGCGCAATCAGGATTAAAAAGTAGCTGATGAGCGTCCCCGCCAGGCCCATTTCCACCTGACTTGGGCGCGGCCTTTCAAACCCCAGCGCGACCGCTATCGACAAGATCCCGACGAATGTCAGGACCATTATCACGATCGCGATTGTCGAATGCCACAGTTCCCTGCGGATCTGCTGCCATTGGACGCCTTCGCTCCTCAGCAGACGGACGCGAATACTTTTGTATTTGAAGAACAGCAGGATAAACGTGAGGATCGATGCCAACACGAAATATCGGCCAAACATCGTCCCGATTTGACGTCCCAGTTCCAAAAAAGCATCCATAGTCTGTACTCGCTATTCTAAGCGTGCGATCTCGATTGCATTCGCTCGGGCTCGGCCGGCCCATCGCGTCGCACGGCTTTTTCCCAGTCGAACAGGGTGGCCGTCATCTGATCCGGGTTGTCATCGCACCAGCAGTCGACAACCCTCGGCAAGTAGTCTTCCGGGTCGGGTGCGGGAACGGCCCCATTCTCGAATGGGACGGTCAAACCGAAATATGCATTGTACGCCTCAAGCGTATCGAAGAGCCTTTTGACGCTGGGCTTCAACTCGCTCACGAGGAGAGGATGGAAGAACCTCTTGTAGCTCGAGGGCGAGATAATCGACGGCCCATCGATCAGTTTGAGCCGCGCCGCGGCGCGACGTTTGTTCACGGCCACCAGTGCAGTGTTGATGACATCGGAGACAGGCATGCTGGAGCTGCCCGACACGATCGGAGCGATGACACCAACATAGGTGCGATCGACCAAGGCGTCACAAAGCCGCTGTCCGACGAAGTCGGCCGGAACAAAATCAACGGGGGCGTCTGGCAAGCCCGGAAGCACGGGCAGGCAGCCCTTTGCACCATAGGTGAGAAGGAGATAGATCCCGTGATACCGGCCGATCATCCCATCGTCGGTCGCGCCGACAACGAGCGATGGTCGCAGGATGGTCCAATCCAGAGGCGATGCCTGAACCGCCTCGTCGGCAAGCATCTTGCTGTATTCATAGGCGTTTGCAAAGACACTATCCCCGACCGTTGTGAAGACATCCATCAGCACTCTAGGCGGGGGGTCGGCGAACGCGGTCGACATCTGGATGAAGCGACATCCTACTTTGGAATGGCGCTCGGTCATCGCCAAGACGCTCTTTGTTAACTCGACGTTTGCGGCAATTGAATCGCGCAATCCGAGGCTCCACCTGACATCGGCAGCCATGTGGACGACCGCATCAGCGTCCCTAAACAGTTCGGCGAACTCGGGGTGATCTTCGGACAAGATGTTCCGGAGATCGCAAACCACCTGCGTCACGTTCGCCGGGAAGAAAGACTCCTTTCGCGTCGTTGCCCAGATTCTCGATTGAGGAAACGTACGCTCAAGTGATCGCAGAACAGCCGGACCGAGCGCACCAGTCGCTCCAGTGACGACAATCTTCTTCATTCTTGATCTCGGTCGCTGAGATGGGCCGGCTGCGTCCAACTTTCGGGCAACAATTGCGGCAAGTCGTATCTCGACACGATCTGCTCGAATTCCCTCATCATTTTCAGCGCCGGGAACATCCCATCGGGGTTTCGGACGACCGGAAGCGGTTCGTCCCATCCAAGGAGGTCCTCGGTTCCTTGGGCAAATGCGGTGACCCTAGCGGCGATCCCCGGAATCCCTTCAGCGTCCTCGAGTTCTCCCAGGCCGTCCATAATGCTTTGCAGCTCGGCGATTTCTTCCTTGTCGAGCCCTTCGAAAGGATCGAACCCAACTTCGAAAGGTGAGGTGGTGGTGAAGAGCTTCCCCGATCTGAGCGAAGATCGAATTGCCGCGCATTGCAGCGCCAAGTCCCACCCGATTGTCCGGAGCAGGAGAGGATCTTTCGCGTCGACCGCTCCTTCAAGATCTTCCAAAGAGCCATGCGACAGGATTATCATGCGGCTCGTACCGTGCGTCCGCGATGCGACATAGGTTGCCACGTCGGAGAACGGTTCAACCCTATGCGCCATGTCGCATCCCCAGCTCGGGAGTGGTTGGTTCGAGGATATCGAGCCACAGCAGGTTGTTTGTCAGTAGATCCATTAGCCAGGGCGGCGGCACGTCCTTGCTGCCCCCCCTCCAGACATGATTTGCATGGGTCAGCTCTTCGTGCGCTCCCTTCACTGCGGCGCCAGCGAGCTTTGACCGGTGCAACAATGTTCGGGCGCCAAACTCTTCCACTATGACGTCTGAATGGCGCGAGAGAACGCAATCAATCTGCGCCGCCTCTATCTCGCCTAAGAAATTCTCCAACAGTCTCCCACCATGACGCAGATACCCGGTTGGATCGTCGGACCAATGCCGCGATGCGCGATACGCTGCGTTTACCAATCGGAGTGGCTCGGTGTTGGGGGAACGCTGCGCCTTTGCACTGACCCACTTGAGGCCTGCGTAGACTTGTCCTTCGGTCGAAAGCATGCTCTCCGCCGCCGCGATGAGAGCCTCGGACATGCGAAGGCAGGCCAGCCTACCGTTGGTCGGAGCCAGCCAGCGCGCGGTCACCCAACGGCGGTAGGTTTCGATTCTCCAGAACTCGGCACAGGCTGCGGCAAGGACGCCCGACCGCAATTGATCGAGCTTTGACTGCCATTCCGGCGTCGCCTTGAGGACCGCCGATTCCGATATGCGGGTGAGGCGCCGCAACTTAGCGAATTCCAGGCTCCAAGCATCGCAGTTGAGCAGCCGGGTCGCGACCCCTGCTTGTTCTACGTGCCGGAACAATTCCTCGACTACGGAACTGTTCAGGTATTCCGTATCGATCATGACGCCGGACTTGAAACAGGTCACCGGAAAACTTGTGACGTTCTCGCCCGGCACGACAACAACCAGATCAATGTCGCTCTTGCTGTTGCCGACACCTGCCGCGATCGAACCGGTCGCCGCTACCAGCACCGGCTCTCCGTATGTGTCCGAAACCAGAGAGAGCAGGTCCGTTTCGTCGAGCCCCTTGCTTCCGAGGAAGTCCCGTACGCAGAGAAGAGCGTCCTCTTCACTGATTGCCAAAGTTCCGCCGATCATAGACATTCGCTTTTCAATTCAAGCGAGCGAAGCATGGCCGAAGAATTCTCCCGCAGGGCGCTCTCGGCCAGCGGATTCAGAATCTCCTTGAGCATTGGAATTCCGATTTCGAACTCTACCTGGAGTTCCACATCCGAACCTTGTTCCCGAGGGCGTATCTGCCAATGCCCCTCCATATGCTCCAGGTCTCCATCGATCTGTTTGTAGCTAATCCTCATCTGTTCCCGATCGTGGTGTTCTTCCTGCCTCCAACAGAGCAGATTCCCGCGAAGCGATGCAGTCCAGGCCGTGGTAAGGGTGTTCCCGACTGCCTGTTCAATCTTTAATTCCTCAACCGTTCCAATCATCAGCCTCGGGAATTCTTCGACCTCGGTAATCAAGCTCCACACTTCTTCGGGAGGCGCTTGAATAAATTCTTTGCACTTCACTACGGGCATATTCAAACCTCTTCCTGAACCTGGAAATTCATTCGACCAACCTATTTGACATCGACTACAAAGAGCGTGTGCGGCAGGAATATGCCCGGGAGGAATCTCCTTTGTTCTTCGAACACGACCTGCCCATAAGAGCTGAGTAGCTCCCTCCATTTCTCGGCAGATAGGTGGGTGGGCCCGCAAAAGAGCGGTGACTGATTCAAACAGTCGTTGAAGAATGTATCTGCCTCAACGTGGAAGTGTTCGGAGGTGGCCTGATCGACGCAGTTCTCTATCACGATCCATCGCCGTACGTCGGTTTCTGCGAGCCGGTCCAGAAGGCCTATGCCATCCTCTTCGTGGTGTAAGACCGTGCTGAGGATGGCGGTCCGGGCAGTTATGTTTCGAACCTCTTCAACATCGTCCAGCGGTGCAAATTCCAAGCCGGACACGAGTTCCGGGTTGGGACAGATGTTTGATCGCTCAAGGGCACTTGCCTCGCCGACGGCCCTGACAAGCATTCTGCTCACCGACAGATCACCCGCGTAGATGTCCACGACCGGCGGCTCGAGGAACCTTTCCACCCACTTGACGATCGTACGCGCCCTCTCGGATGCGAGCGTCCTGTTCCATTCGGTTCTAATACCGCTTGTTTCGAGAAGGTAGCGGGCCGACGGGCTCGCGGAACCCTCTGCATCCAACAAGACGCCCAAAGCACGCGCCGCCTGTTTAGGCCGATTCACGAAGGGCCCGTACTCAGAAAAGAGTTCGAAGAATGATGATTCAAACGTCGCTTCTTTTGGATTCGACATAATTCACCTACCTACAAACTTTGTATTCACCCTATGTCGGTTGAATAATTCCTCCCTGAATCAGGAAGAAGAACGACAATATTTTCAATTTTGCTTTCGGCAGTCTTCGCGAATTTCGCTGCTGCCGCGATGATGCATCCGGAAGAACCACCCAGCCAGAGACCTTCGTTCTCCTTGACCCACTGACACTCGGAGTAGGATTCGGCGTCCGTTACCGTGATCGCCTCATTGATCATGCTTCTCTGCAGCAGGGGAGGGATGAAGTCGCCGCCTATTCCCTCGACCGAATACGGCTCCGGATTGCAGGATTCGCCACGCACAGAAGCCGCCAGGATACTCCCATGGGGGTCTGCGAGCACAATCGAGCAATCGCTCGAATGCTGCTTGGCAAATGTCGCCATACCCATCAGCGTTCCACCAGTCCCAGCCCCGGCGATGACAGCATCGACACGGTCACAGGCGCTCCAGATCTCTTCGGCGGTGGAGAAGTGGGCGCGCAAGTTTGCCGGGTTGGAAAACTGATCGGAAAAGTAGTGATTTTCTCTTTCAGAGGCTATCCGACGCGCGACCGAGATGAAATGCTCATCGGAGTGAGGTTCGACTTCATAAGGGCACACATGCACTTCGGCGCCAAAGGATCGCAGCGCCGAGACCTTTTTGGGGTCCATCTTGGACGACATCGTCACGCAGACCTTGTAGCCTCGACCGGCCCCGAGCGCTGCGAGTGCAAGGCCCGTATTCCCTCCGGTCGCTTCAACAATCGTAGACTTGCCGGGCGTCAAAAGCCCTTCCATTTCGGCCGCCTTGATCATGGCAAGCGCCACGCGATCCTTGATCGATCCGCCCGGATTGAGGAACTCGCACTTGCCAAGCACGCGGCGCCCAACTCTCTTTGAGAAGGCAGGCAGCTCCACCAGCGGGGTTTGTCCCACAAGGCTTTCATAGGCCGCCAAGGAAGCCAGGCTATTCATTCGCCGAGCATCTCGAAAATTTCACGCTTGGAGAGCTGGAGGTAATAGTCCTCGCCCACGACTCCTTCGCTAGCGAGCAGTTTCGCCGCGCACCTCCGCGCATCCTCTTCGGCCGCGTCCAGCGAACCGGCGGGATGCGCCGAAGCGATCCACGAAGTGCTTCGGCGCAGGTGCTGAAGCTCATCGCTGGAAATGAATTCGAACGCATGGCAAGTTGACCAATCCTCGTTCTTTCGAGCGTCTTTGGCCAACTGCCGCATAGGCCCGATGATCCCAAGCTCACCGAACATGGTGATCTGCGTCAATGCCTGCCATCCGGACATTTGCGCTCGAACGTCGATTCCGATTGTGCTGACAGGCAATGTTTCGTTGCACAGGCCATGGGCCTCGATCAGATCGCGTCCGATCCAGGCATGTCTCGCCTCGTCTGCGCAGAAACGTCCCAGATCGTTGATCATCTCCAAGGGAATCTCTGGGAGCAAATCAAACAGGACCAACCCAAAGGTCTCTATCGCGTCGATCTCGTCTCGATTGACCCAAGCCAGTTCAAGGACATGATCGGCATACTCATTGCCGGTAAATTGATCCGATTCCGTGCGGTAATCCCTGGTGTTTGAGAAAGTCGGTGGCGTTGTGTCCCGCATCGCCGACGTGCGCCGCGTCGCCGCTCCGACGCTACGGCT
>JASJDE010000001.1 GCA_030065195.1 Erythrobacter sp.
TCGGTCGAAGGCCCCAAGACCTTCACCCGTCCGATCTATGCCGGCAACGCCATCGCAACTGTCGAAAGCGCAGACGCGAAACTCGTCATCACCGTGCGAGGCACTGCGTTCGACAAGGCCGCGACCGAAGGCGGCTCAGCCAGCATCGAAGACGCTGCCGGACCCGGTGATGCAGGGCTCTCCAGCTTCGTCAGCGCGGAAATCGCCAAGAGCGAACGCCCGGAACTGACCAGCGCCAAGGTCATCGTTTCGGGTGGCCGCGCGTTGAAGGACAGCGAGACCTTCGAAAGCATCATCACTCCGCTCGCCGACAAGCTCGGCGCGGCCATCGGGGCCTCGCGCGCTGCCGTCGATGCAGGATACGTTCCCAACGACTATCAGGTCGGCCAGACCGGCAAGATCGTTGCTCCCGAAGTCTACATCGCCATCGGCATTTCGGGCGCGATCCAGCACTTGGCAGGCATGAAAGACTCCAAGGTCATTATCGCGATCAACAAAGACGAAGATGCTCCGATCTTCCAGGTCGCAGATATCGGTCTAGTCGCAGACCTTTATAACGCCGTCCCCGAACTGACAGGCGCTCTCGGTTAAACCATTCAGACACAACGCTTAAGGTTGCAAGGAACCCCCGACCGGATAGTATGTCCGGCGGGGGTTTCTTCATGGCGAATCCAAAACAACTGACACTCGCGCATCTCGTCGCGCTTGCCGTTGCCCTTCTTACGCCCAACCTGGCCCAAGCCCAGGATTTGCCTCCGGAACTTGCGAACAAGAAGGGAGCCACGAAACTCCAGCCCATCGCGCCCTGGAACATCGACTTTGGCGACAATCGCTGCCGACTCTCCCGATTGTTCGGCGATGCCGAGAAGCCGCATCTCGTAATGATCGAACAGGCAGCTCCGCGAAGTGAGTTCGGACTCACATTGGCAGGACCGAAGCTGCGTAAATTCCCCATGGGAAGCTGGACCTATCTCGGAGTCCTGCGTGACGTTCCGGTCGCCTCCTTGACGGGCGAGCAATACGGAGAAGTCGACCAGATCGGCAAAGCGATCATCTTCAACAGCATCGATATCGGCCAGCCAAGCGAAGCCGATGAAGGACTGGGCCAGTTGACCCGGCCCGGTCTGGATCTCGATCAGGCGGGAAAGATCGATCGCTTCGTGCTCAAGCTCGGATCGACGGTGGTGAGCTTCGAAACCGGCAACATGATGCCAGCCCTTCAGGCGATGAATGTCTGCACCAACGACCTGCTTGCTTCATGGGGTCTAAGCCCCGAACGCCACGCCCTCTATCATCCGGCCCAGTGGATCAATAGGGACGACATCGCCGAACGGATCAGCAAGGACTATCCCGATAGCGCAAAGTATCGCGGCGAGCAGGGTATCATGCGTATGCGAGTCATCGTCGAGACCGACGGCTCGGTCTCCGATTGCCACATCGAGGCTTCTACCGAGCAGGATCGCCTTCAATCTCCCGCTTGCGAGAAGATGGGCGATGCGCAATTCGAGCCTGCTCTAGATGCACAGGGCAATCCAATACGCTCGTTCCACGCCACAACGCTATTCTATTCAGCTTATCCGCTGGCCCGTTAACCAAGCCAAGCCATACTGGGGAATCCATAATCATGCTCTGTCGGTCGCTTCTTGTCGCAATTGGAGTCTTTGGCACGATTTCAGCTGCACCCTCCTCGGCCGAAACCCTGATGCTCGCGCCGGACTCCGAGTGGAAGCTTCGCGAATACAGCGACAAATGCCGCATGAGCCGAACATTCGGCACCGGCGAAGACTCGGTCACGCTGTGGCTCGATCAGGGCGGGTCCGCACCGATCTACAACGTGACCCTAATCGGCAAGCCGTTGCGCAACCCCTATGGCCCGGCTGTGCGTATCCAGTTCGGGGAACAGCCGGAAACGATCCGAAGCTACATCAAGGCCAAATCGAGCAAGGGGCGTGCGGTGCTCACCATGTTCGGCGTGACGCTTGCTCAGCCGGAAATGGAGCGCGACGAAGAAGCGGAACGCCCGGACCTCGACATCGGCGAGTCGATTGCCGCAGCGATTTCGACGTTTCGCGTCCGAAATGCGGTCGCCAAGCCGATCGAACTCGATTTGGGACCGATGGCGGCACAGTTTGGATTCCTCCAAGGATGCGGCGAGCGGTTGGAGGTGCTGCTGAGTGAGCCTGGCAGGTCGCTTTCTAAGGAAGCGCGTCCGCCCGAACCGCTTGAGATCGATACCTGGCTGCAGGAAAGCGATTATCCGAACTATCTTTCTCGCGCACTCATGGAAGGCCGGTTGACCTACCGATTGACTGTGTCGAAGACGGGACGCGCGACTTCCTGCTACGTCATCGATTCCAACAAACCTCAATTGTTCGACGATGCGATGTGCCTCGGTCTACTCCGCCGAGCCCGGTTCGAGCCCGCGCGAAATGCCGAAGGAGAATCGGTGGCATCCTATTATTCCGGGATCGTGACCTTCAGGATGAGATAACGATCGACACCGGCAACAACCTGGCCCCGCATTGCCTGGGTTCCATCCGCACCTGGCGCCCTATCGATTGCGCGAATGCGATATCCTGCCGCCGCTCGGGGACGCATACGCAGCGGTTGGGGTCAGGCGCGTAGATCGCGATTGGTGACGGCTCTTGCTCCCATTCTCCCGCCACGTTCGAACTGCACCCCGCGCGGCCTTTGCGCGAACCGATCCGATGCCAGCCTGGCGGCGGAGCGAACAGATTCGTCGATGTCGCCTGCCATGATGGCGGCTGCGCAACTCGAGCATTCACGCTGACCCTGATACGATCGTTCCTGTGCCACCACTTGAGCCAAGAGGCCGAAGAGACGAAACCGCGATTCGGCGAAGCGCTCGTCGTCGACGCTCGCATCGAGCATCGAGAAATACAGTTCTTCACGCGGAGCGCGCATGGCAGCGGGGCTGCGGCCCGCCCAGCGCCCGGTTAACACGAACGAGCCGGCACCGACTTCGAGTTCGCAGGGACCAACCGCCGTTACGAGAGCGCCATTTATGACGGCCTGTGCGCCGGCGGTAAGTCTCACTTTTTGCGGGGTGGGGATGTCGTCCGTGTTGTCCATGGCTCGGCTAAGAACGTCCGCGCCATCCGGCGCTTCAGCCGGGACGACTACTTAGCGCCGCGTCAGAAGAAGCTGACGATGAAATGCAGTGTCATCCCGACAAGGCCGCCAACCAGCGTACCGTTGATCCGGATGAATTGAAGGTCGCGCCCAACGGCACTTTCGATCCTGCCGGTGATGGTGGTCGCATCCCAACGTTTGACGGTGTCCGAAACGAGAGTCACAATTTCGGATCCATAACGTGTCGCAACGCCAACAGCGGTGCGCCGCGCAAACCGGTTAATCTGGACCTGTAGCCGCTCGTCCTTCTTGAGAGCGCCACCCAGTTCACCCAGTCCTTTCCGCATCTCCGTGCCCAGCCCACTATCGGCTTCCCTCGCCCTGCGGATCAAGGATCGGCGAATGCGTTCCCATACGCCCATCCACCATTCCGCAAGAGCCGGATTTTCGAGGAGGTCGCGCTTGATCGATTCGACGCGTTCGCGAGTTTCCTCGTCATGCTGGAGATCTTGCGCCAGCTTTTCGAGACCTTCTTCGATCTTGTGCCGCAACGGATGCTCGGGATCGACCAGCACTTCGGCCAACAGCTTGTACAAGCCATCGAGCACCGAGCCCGAAATCCTTTCGTCCAGCCCGGTCCAGCGCAGCACGGCATTGGCGCGCGAGCGAATGATATCGCGCACGGTCTCTTCATTGTCTTCGAGTGTCAGCCCGGCCCAGCGGATCATGCCGTCGATCAAGGGGAGGTGGCGGCGATCGGCAATCGCGCCCTCGAGCATCCGGCCGACCAGTGGAGAGACGTCGATCTTGGCAAATTGCGTGGCGAGACCCGATCGGACTTGGTTGCCAAGCCGGTCGGGATCGAGCGATTCGAGCACTTCGGCAAAGAGCTCGGCCGCACCGCCTGTGATACGCGAGCGAGCGTCGGGGCCGCTGGGATCCTTGCTGCTGCTCGACAGGAATTCGCCGACGCCGCGCGCAACATTCATGCCCGACATGCGCCGGGCAACGACGGCAGGCGTGAGAAAATTCTCACGCAGGAACTGCGCCATCGTATCGGCGATGCGATCCTTGTTTTCCGGAATGATCGCCGTGTGAGGAATCGGCAGTCCAAGCGGGTGACGGAACAAGGCCGTCACCGCAAACCAGTCGGCCAGCCCACCAACCATGGCCGCTTCGGCGAAGGCGTTGACATAGCCCCACGCCGGGTGAACCGGCTCCAGCCCATGAGTGGTAAAGAACAGAACCGCCATGGCTGCCAAAAGACCAGTCGCGGTCCAGCGCATGCGCCGTGCACGATCCGCCGTGAGCGGTTCGCCGCCGAATTTCAGCGGAATGGATCGGGCGGACGAAGCCATGTCCACGCTAATAGACCCGGAATTCGTTTCGCGTCACGCCTTTACCGGTGGCCGTACCGATCATTACTCGGCCGGTTCGGCACCCGGCGGAAGCGGCGATCCAGGAGGCGCCGGCTTGCCGGGGAACGGCACGTTCGGAACGGGTTCCTCAGCTGCCGGACCGATCGGCTTGGTGTCGTCCCCGGGCTTGTAGGTCAGCATGCGCTCGCGCAGCCACGGACCGGCCCTGCGTTCGAAGCCGTCGGCGAGGCTGAAGCCCGCCGGGACGATGATCAGGGTCAACAGTGTCGACATGATCAATCCGCCGATCACCACGATACCCATCGGCTGGCGCCAAGCACCATCGCCGGTTAGGGAAATGGCTGTTGGGATCATTCCCGCCGTCATCGCCACTGTCGTCATGACGATCGGCTGCGCACGCTTGTGCCCCGCTTCCATGATCGATTCGAGCTTGTCCGTGCCTTTCGCCATTTCCTCGATCGCAAAGTCGATCAACAGGATCGAGTTTTTGGAGACGATGCCGAGAAGCAGCAGAATGCCGATATAAACCGGCATGGTCTGCGGCATACCGATCAGCCAGATAAACAGAATGCCGCCCAAAGGAGCTAGAGCCAGCGACGTCATATTCACCAGCGGGCTCATCAGGCGCTTGTACAGAAGTACGAGACACGCAAACACAAGCAGCACGCCGGCAATGATCGCAGTGGTGAGATTCTGGAGCATCTCCTGCTGCCACTCATCCTCGCCGACCACATCGCGGATCACCCCGGTGGGGAGTTCCTGAAGGATCGGCAGTTGGTCGATCTGCGCTTGCGCTTCGCCTTTCACGACCCCGCTAGCCAAGTCGGCGCCAACCAGGACCCGGCGATTCTGGTTGTACCGCTGAATTGCCGTTGGACCCGAACCGAAGGTGATCTCAGCGACACGCGACAGTGGGACGGACCCACCATTCGCGGTTTGGACCGGCAGGTTTTCGATCGTCGTCATGCTCGTCCGCGCTTCTTCCGAGAGTTTTACACGGATTGGAATCTGGCGATCGGATAGAGAGAATCGCGCCGCATTCTGTTCGATCTCGCCCAAGGTCGCGATACGGATCGTCTGCGACAGTGCGACCGTCGTCACGCCAAGTTCGGCGGCGATCTCTTCGCGAGGCGTGATAATGATTTCGGGACGGTTGAGATCCGAGCTGATCCGCGGCGCGATTATGTCGTCGATTCCCTTCATCTGCTCGACCAGCGCCGTCGCCGTTTCTTCCAGCAATGCAGGGTCCGACCCCGCCAGCATGACGGTTAGGTCGCGGCCCGATCCAAATCCCCCACTCTGGGATTCGAAACGAACACGGGCATCGGGAATGTCTTGCAGAAGTGGGCCGACTTCGCGCTCGAATTCGATCGACGTGCGCTCGCGATCTTCTTTCAGCGTGATGTAGATATTGGCGTTGCCGATGCGCGTGCGTTCAAGCATCAGCTCGACTTCCTGCTGCTCTTCCAGAATGTCGACCACCTGCTCAACCACGCGCTTGGTGGTTGCCAATGTCGTGCCGGGCACCATCTCGATATCGACAGTACTGTTCGAATCGTCGATCGATGGCTGGAATTGGCCAGGAATCTGTCCGAACAGCAGAACTGTGATGAGCAGCGAAAACCATCCCACCCCGAGCATCCAAACTCGGTGGTCGTAGAAACGGGCCGTTAGATACTTCGTGTTCTGCGCAAACCGGCCCGATCCGCGAGACGGCATTTCGATCGCCTTGAAAACCAACCAACCGCCAGCAAAGCCAATTCCCGTGGCAACGATGACCTGTGTGATCTCGAATATCTTGGAAGCGAGGAAATACGCCAGGGAGTTCTGATCGCTCGATACCGCCTCCGCGACCTTGGTCGGGATTTCAAGGCCGGCAATCGCACCGAACGACATGAACATCGCCATCGCAGTGGCCGCCAGAACGACGATGACGACCAGCAGCAATGCGATCGAATAGAGCCAACGCATGCGCGGGCTTGAAAGTCCGGCACGACGAACTGCCATCTTCCCAGTGTCGAGAGTCCATTGCAGGACCCGCAGATAGCGGTCCATCCACGGCCCCTCGCCGTGCTTGGCATGACCATCGGCCTTCAAGAAATAGGCTGCCATCAAAGGTGTGATCATTCGTGCGACCGCAAGCGACATGAGCACCGCTATGACAACCGTGAGGCCGAAGTTCTGGAAGAACTGGCCGGATATGCCGGGCATCAGGCCGACAGGCAAGAACACTGCAACAATACAGAAACTGGTCGCGACCACCGGCAAGCCGATCTCGTCGGCTGCGTCGATACTCGCCTGATAAGCGGTTTTGCCCATTCGCATGTGTCTGACGATGTTCTCGATCTCAACGATCGCATCGTCGACCAGCACGCCCGCCACAAGCGCCAGGGCAAGCAGCGACAGGAAATTCAGGTTGAACCCGAGCAGGTCCATGAAGAAGAAGGTCGGGATCGCAGAGAGCGGGATCGCGACCGAGGAAATGAAGGTTGCGCGCCAGTCGCGCAGGAACAGGAACACCACTACAACCGCAAGCAGTGCACCTTCGATAAGCGCCGCCATCGAGCTCTTGTACTGGCTTTCGGTGTATTTGACCGTGTTGAAGAGCGGTATGAATTTGACGCCGGGATTCTCGGATTCGATCTGTGCGATCTTTTCCTTGGCTTCGGCGAACACAGTCACGTCCGAAGCGCCGCGCGCACGGCTCATGTAGAAATTGACGACTTCGCGGTCGCCGACCTCACCGATCGACGTGCGCTCCGAAAAGCCGTCGCGCACGGTGGCTACGTCGGCAAGGCGGATCGTTCGACCGCCGCCCAGCTGGATCTGGCGTTGGGAAAGGTCGTAGGCCGTCTCGTTGTTGCCGAGCACGCGCAGCGACTGCCGCGTCCCACCGACTTCGGCGAGACCGCCCGCGGCATCGATGTTCGACTGGCGCAGGACAGAGTTGATTTGCGTGGCAGTGACACCCAGCCCTTGCATCTTGGCCGGATCCAGGATCACTTCGATTTCGCGATCCACCCCGCCCCAGCGGCCCACTTCGGCCATGCCGGAAATGTTGCTGAGCTGCTTGGTCACCGTGTCGTCGGTAAACCAGCTCAGCTGCTCGATCGTCATATCGTCGGCTTGGACGGCATAAATGCCGAGGAATCCGCCGGCGATTTCCGCCTTGGTGATCCGGGGCTCAAGAATACCGTCGGGCAGAGCGCCGCGGACCTGGGAAATTGCGTTCTGGACTTCGACGACCGCGTCGTCGGGATCAGTGCCGATCTCGAATTCGACAAAAGTGCTCGAATTGCCTTCACTCGCGGTCGAATTGACGGACTTGACACCGTTGATCGACGTGAGGGAGTTCTCGACGCGCTGGGTAATCTGGTTTTCGATCTCGGTTGGTGCTGCTCCGGGCTGCGAGATGGCAACTCGAACACCGGGGAACTCGACGTCGGGATTGTTGGTCACGTCCATGCGCGAGAAGCTGACCAAGCCAGCAAAAAGGAGCGCGGTGAACATCACCAGCGGGATCACGGGATTGCGGATCGACCAGGCGGATAAATTGCGGAAATTCATAGAGACCTCGCCTGCTTCTCGCGTCGCTTACCTTCTACCATACGGACCGAACGCGCATTCGGATGGCATTCAGCTTTCCTGGCGTCGTGGATTGACTGTCTCGCCCGGATTCAGGAACCCACCCGCGCGCAGGACCACCATTTCGTTGCCAGACAGGCCTTCCATGATCGCAATGCCCTGGGACGTAACCATGCCGGTTTTCACCGATTGCCGGGTCGCCTTGTTTTCATCGTCGATGACATAGACGAATGCGCCTTCATCGTCCGCCAGGACGGCGCTTTCCGGGAGCACCGTGGCGGTGACCGTGCCGCTGTTGATCGTTGCCGTTGCAAACCCGCCGGGGCGAAGTTCGGGCGCATAGGACAGTGCGATGCGAGCCGTTCCCTGGCGCGACTGCGGGTCGATAATCGGCGAAAGCTGCCACACCTGACCCTGGAATTCCTTTTCCGAACCGGTCGGTACGACGCTTGCGGATACCCCTTGGGAAAGACCGGCCAACTGGGCCTCGCTGAGATTGGCGAGCATTTCCATCTCTCCGCCACGAGCGATGTTGAACAACGCGGGCGTTCCGGGTCCGACAGTCTGTCCGGGCTCGACATTGCGGGCGAGGACGTAGCCTGAAGCCGGCGCTAGGATGTTCAGCTGAGCGTTGCGGGCTCGGCGTTCCTGCAATTGCGCTTCGGCCACCTTAACCCGGGCAACCGCGGCGTCGCGCGTTGCCGTAAGGCGATCGACATCGGCCTTTGAAACGAAACCGCGTTCGACCAGCTGCAATGCGCGATCGAGGTTGGCTTGCGCGATGTTGGCATCGGCTCTCGCCACTTCGATCTGCGCAGCTTGCGCCGCAGCTTGCTGATTCTGCACAGACCGATCAATGACGGCCAAAACCTGTCCGGCGCTGACCCAATCGCCCGCATCTACGCGGACCGAACGAACCTGTCCGCCTTCCCCTACCACGCCGACTGGCATTTCGCGTCGAGCCGCAATCGTTCCCGGAGCCTCGATCGTCCCTGAAATAGTCGTCCGGCCCGGCGCAATGACCGTCACAACCGGCGCCTGTGAATCTTCATCCCCAGCCGCGACCTGATCTCCAGTACTCAGCGCAAAATAGGCCGCAATAGCGAGCAAGAGACCAAGAATGCCCATTCCGCCTAGAAGCAGCCAACGCGAGACGCCCGAGCGCGCTCCGCGCGCGCCGGCGATCCCGTCATCAACATCGGCGGCTACGTTGTCCGCAGCTTCGGCCCTGATGGTTGTCTCGAAATTCATGCAGTTCCCTTAAAAAACGGCACGGGTGTATTACCGATATAACTCACTTACTGCAATAGCCCTTACGCCTTGCGGCGAATCCGGGCAATCCGCGCTTCGACTGACGACTTTGAGCCTAGACGAAGGACAATACTGCCAATCGAGGCGTCCCGCACGAAAAAAGGGGCAGCGCAGCCATTTGCTGCACCGCCCCCTTCCTGATTTACGAACAACCGATCCGCTGCGGATCCAGCTTCTTCAGCCGCGGACATTCCCGCGCTGGATCAGGTTGAGCACTCCCAGCAATACGATTGCGCCGATAAGCGCCGAAATTATGCCCATAATGTCGGGCGGCCAACCTCCGATCGTCCCGCTGCCGAGCACGAACGCGAACACCGTATTGCCGATGAACGAGCCGAGAATGCCGACCACGACGTTCCAGAACTTGCCCATAGCAGCGTCGCGATTCATCACCAGACTGGCGACCCAGCCGATGATCCCGCCCATGATTATGAACCAGATAGATCCGAGCATATTTGCCTCCCCTTGGACCCGTGAGCGCACAACCCTTGCGCGAATCCCAACACGGGCGAGCGGGAGGGCTAGCGCAAAATTGCGCGGGAGAGAACCTTCGATGCCGGAAACGCCGAACAGCAATTCGGCGACAAATCAGTACTTGAGCTGGCGTTCGTAGAGATCGCGATAGTGCTGGATGCGAGTGACGCGCAGGCCTTGCATGCCCGAGCGGTCAACGGCACGCTGCCAGGAAGCGAACTCCTCCAGCGTCAGGCTGTAGCGCTCGAGCACCTCGTCGATCGTAAGCAAGCCGCCATTCACCGCAGCAACGACTTCAGCCTTGCGACGCACGACCCAGCGCTTGGTCTTCGGCGATGGCAAATCGTCCAGCGTCAGCGGTTCGCCGAGAGGGCCGATCACCTGTGCCGGGCGGATGTCCTGGTTTTCAATCATTAAACGTCTCTCGCATCGCCTTTTGCGCATCACCTTTTGGTTTAACGGTCATGGCGCAAGAAGCTTTAGAGCCCCCTAAAGCATCAGGGTTAACGGCCCGTTCGCTTTCTCCCAGCGATTGGAAATAGGTGGCAGCCGCATCACCAAAGCTCGACGCGGAAGAATCAATATTCATGCGCGAATCGCGACGCAGAACACGGCGCAGATCACGGGCTGCGTTCAAGCGAGCGGTCAACTCACTCCACTCCATGGCGCGCAGGGCATCACCGCCCTGCCCCGGAACGGGATCACGGCTCCCGACCAGCAGATCGCCGGGCACTTGGTCGCCAATGGGAGCTTTGGAAATAGGCGTCAGATTCTCGAACATGACGACGGCTATAGGCACCGTTGGTCAAGATGAAGTAAAACCGGAATTTACCAGGCCTTAGGAATAGCGCTGGCCGTCCCGACAATCCGCCGAACGCACGTTTTCGATTTCACACTCGGCTGACTTCTCGCCGGACTGGCGCAATCCGTCTGCATTCCCTATATGCGCGCCTCCCATGGATCCCGCTGCGAATCTCGACCAAAGTCCGACCTTCGGGCTCGAAACGGCCGACCTGTTTGACCTGCCGCGACCGGCTGCGGATTGTCGAATCGTCGTCGCGATGAGCGGCGGCGTCGACTCCTCCGTCGTCGCTGCACTGGCGCACGATACGGGAGCCGAAGTGATCGGCATCACATTGCAGCTCTACGATTACGGAGCGGCGACCGGTCGCAAGGGTGCGTGCTGCGCCGGCGACGACATCCGCGACGCTCGCGCGGTGTGCGACCGGCTGGGTATTGCACATTACGTGTTCGATCATGAAAGCGCCTTCCGCGAAGACGTGGTCGAACAGTTTGCCGACGAGTATCTGGCAGGCCGCACTCCGGTGCCCTGTATTCGCTGCAACATGGGACCCAAATTTACCGATTTGTTCCGCATGGCGCGCGAACTGGGTGCCGATTGCCTAGCGACTGGGCATTATGTCAGGCGTATCGAAGCGGAGGGCGGGCCGCACCTTTATCGTGCGGTCGATCCCGCGCGCGATCAGTCATATTTCCTATACGCGACCACGCAGGAGCAGCTCGACTATATCCGCTTCCCGCTGGGCGGCCTGCCAAAGACGCAGGTGCGCGAGCTCGCGGAGACAGCGGGCCTGCGCAACGCGGCCAAGCCCGACAGTCAGGACATCTGCTTCGTGCCAGATGGCAATTACGCCAAGATCGTCACCAAGCTGCGCCCCGAAGGCAGGGTGCCGGGAGAGATCGTTCATGCGGCAACCGGCGAAACTCTTGGCGAGCACAAGGGTATCATCCATTTCACCGTCGGCCAACGAAAGGGCCTGGAAATCGGTGGCCAGCCAGAACCACTCTATGTGATAGGGCTCGACGCAGAATCCCGCCAAGTTCGGGTCGGTCCGAAACGCATGCTCGCGGTTGAAAGCGCGGCATTGATCGAAACCAACCGCATTGGTCCCATTCCGGATGCTCCGCTTACCGCCAAGGTTCGAAGCCTCGCCAAGCCGGTTCCGGTAACGCTCGAAGGGCCGCTCGGCGAAGGCGCGAGCACCACGATACGATTCGGCGATCCCGAATTCGGCGTCGCGCCGGGGCAGGCGGCAGTGATCTATGCCGGTGAACGCGTGGTCGGCGGCGGATGGATCGATTCGACGACGTCCGTCGCCAGCTAGCCTTCCCAGGTCTCAAGCACGCAGCCATACCCTTCGCGGTAAGTCGCCGTATTGGACGTCACCAGCGGGAAGCGCGCGGTAACGCTCTTCGCATCGACATCGTCGACCAGAGTAACGATCTCCATGCCAGCCAGCTTGTCCTTCTGGCAGTCTTGGAGGCTGCGCCCGGCCACAAATCGGCAAGAGCACACTACGCGCGCGGAATAGGAAGTCGCGATCGAGGCATAGCCGTTGATCGGTTCGCGATTAACATAGATCGCGGCGGCGAGGCCCGCTGCAACAAGCAGCAAAAGCCATAGGCCGAGGCGGGAGGAAGTCGATCGCTGTGCTTTTGCCATTGCCAATCCGAAGAGCTTGGGGAATTGAGGGCGCAAATGAAACTGTCGCGCCCGCTTTCCCTTATCGTTCCTGCAATGCTCCTGCCATGCCTTGCGGCGTGCAGCAATGCTCCTGCGCCCAGCCCCGCACCGTTGACCGACGAAGCGCTGGCCGCAGTGACGGACAACGCGGGTGCGCCCAAAGACCAGCTCGCACGCGAAGTCGATGACTTGTTCGCGATCGAAGGATTGGGAGAGACCCGCGCCGTCGTATTGATAGCCGATGGTGAGCTCGCCGCCGAACGCTACGGCGACGGCTACGACGCCGAGACGCGCTTTATCTCATGGTCCATGGCTAAGACGCTCACGGCAGTCCTGATCGGCATGCTCGTTGCCGATGGCAAACTCACGCTCGATAATCCCGCTCCAGTGCCGATGTGGCAGCGACCCGGCGATCCCCGCGCCGAGATCACCTTGCGCCACCTGCTCCAGATGCGCGCCGGGTTGCGCCACACCGAAGCGGGCGACCCGCCATACGAATCGAGCGAAGTGCGGATGCTGTTCCTCGACGGGCGGGACGACATGGCCAAGTGGGCCAAGGAGCAGCCGCTCGAATCCGAACCGGGCGAACGTTTCGAATACTCGTCCAACACGACGGTGATCCTTGCGGACATTGCCGCACGGGCGCTGACCGACAGCGAAGAGCCCGACGCGCGAAGACGCGCCGTAGGCGAGTATCTCGACGAGCGCCTGTTCGATCCGCTCGGCATGACGTCGATGGTCCCGGAATACGATGCCAGCGGCACATTGATCGGCGGAAGCCTGATGCATGCCACCGCGCGCGACTGGGCCAAGTTCGGCGAATTCATGCGGCTCGGCGGTCAGTCGCCGGAGGGCGAGCAGCTGGTGCCCAGCCGCTGGATCGAAGCGATGATCGAACCCAGCCCGACAGCACAGCAATACGGTTATCAGACGTGGCTCAATCGGCCGCTGGGCAAGGAAGGGGCCGAATGGGGTCATCCTCTCTTTCCCGACCGTGCGCCCGCCAGCCTGTTCTCGTTGATCGGGCATATGGGTCAATACGTGTTGGTTTCGCCGGAGCAGCGACTCACGCTGGTTCGGCTCGGCCATTCGACCAGCGAAGAGCGCCCACCAATGCTGCAGCAGGCGGCGGATGTGTTGGCGCTTTATCCGGAGAGATAGAAGCTCCCCTTCACCACCGTCACACAGGGCCCGCCGAGCCACACGCGCTCGCCTTCGAGTTGCAGGGTAAGGTCACCGCCGCGTGCGCTGGCCTGATAGGCGGTCATGTCACTACGGCCCAACCGCTCGGCCCAGAACGGGGCCAATACCGCGTGCGCCGATCCGGTCACGCTATCTTCGTCGACCCCGCCGCCGGGCACGAAGACGCGGCTGACCATGTCGGTCCGCTCGCCCGGTGCGGTACAGATGAACTGGTCGTTTCCGAGTCGCGCCAAGCCGCGCAAATCCGGATCAAGCGCGCGGACAGCAGCTTCGCTCTGGAACAGGAGGATATTGTAGCGGGTTTCGTTGCGCCGCACTTCAAGGGGCTCGGCTCCGAGCGAAGCAACCGCCTCAGGATAGTCGCGCGGTTCGGTGGCGATAGCAGGCAGTCCAACTTCGTATCCGTCACCTTTGCGCCGGACTTCCAGGATGCCTGCCCGACGGCTGCGAAACGTCACCCGATCCCCTCCGGAATGCTCCAAAATCGCATGTCCGGACGCCAGCGTCGCGTGCCCACACATTGTGAGTTCCGATTTGCGGGAAAACCAACACAGCTCCCAATCGGCCTCTTGGGTCGCGTCACGGAGAAGGAATGCGGTTGCAGAGAACATGTTCTCTTTGGCGATTGCGATCAGCACATCGTCGGGCAGCCATTCTTCGAGCATCATCACCGCCGCCTGATTGCCGCAGAATGGCCGCGCGGCGAAAGCATCGACATGCCAAAAGGGGATCGCCTGCGTCACTGCTCGTCCAGCCTGTCGAATTCGTCCGCTTCCTTCAGCGGATCTCCCGGCTCGTCGATATGTCCTTCCGGATCGATATGGATCAGCAGTTCCATATTGGGGAAATGGCTTTCGAGGTCGGCCTCGACGCGTTCGACAATGTCGTGGGCCTGTTCGACCGTCATATTGCCCGGCAAGTCGACATGGAATTGCACGAAATCGCGCGTTCCGCTGGTCCGCGTGCGCAAGTCGTGCAGACTGGCGAGCTCGGGATGTTTGGCCGCAAGTTCGACCAGCTTGAGCCGCTTCTCTTCGGGCCATTCACGATCCATCAGGTGATCGACCGCTTCGCGCGCCGCGCCCCAAGCGCCCCACAGCAACCAGGCGGCAATGCCCAGCCCAAACAGGGGATCGGCACCGGTGATGCCGAGGAACTGATCGGCGACCAGCGCGGCAATAACCGCAACATTGAGCAAGAGGTCCGACTGATAGTGGACATTGTCAGCGCGGATCGCGACCGAACCGGTCTTGCTCAGGACATGGCGCTGCCATGCGATGAGCGCGAGCGTCGCCGCCATCGCGATCACCGACACGACAATGCCTTCTTCCGCAGCAGCGGTTCGCTGCCCCTCGGCCAGCGCGACAATTGCGCGGAACCCGATGCCCGCGGCTGAGAGCGCAATCAGGATGACCTGGAACATCGCCGCCAGCGATTCGGCCTTGCCGTGGCCGAAACGATGCTTCCGGTCGGGCGGCTGCGCAGCGATTGTGACTCCGATCAGTGTTGCAATCGAAGCCACAAGGTCGAGCGCCGTGTCCGCGAGGCTCCCGAGCATTGCGGTCGAACCGGTCCGCGCGGTCGCCCACAATTTGAGCACCGCGAGGAACAATGCGGTTGCGATCGAGGCGTAAGCCGCGCTCCGGGTCAGGGCGGCGGCGTCACTCACGGATAGAGCAGGGAATCGGTCCAGCCGTCCCCGCTGCGGGTGAAGAGGCGACGATCGTGCAAGCGGTTGTCGCGATCCATCCAGAACTCGATGGCGTCGGGGACGAGCGTGAATCCGGTCCAGTGATCGGGGCGCGGGACTTCGCCGGCAGCCTCATGCTCGGCCCACAGCGCCTTGACCCGGTCGATATAGACCTGCCGCTCCGGCAAGGCCCGCGATTGGTCGCTGGCGGCCGAACCGACCTGGCTCTTGTAGGGTCGCGAATGGAAGTAGCTGTCGGCGCGCTCGGGCGTCACTTCCATAAGCGGCCCGGTGATGCGAATCTGGCGACGCTGGCTCTTCCAGTGGAACAGAAGGGCCGCCTGCATATTGGCGCGGATTTCCTCGCCCTTGCGGCTCTGCGCGTTGGTGAAGAAGGTGAAGCCGCCCTTCCCGCATTCCGCGGGCCCGTGACCCTTCAGCAGCACCATCCGCACCGAAGGCGCCGCGCCGGTCGTCGCGGTGGCGAGCGCCATTGCGTTCGCATCGTTGAGCTCGCTCTCTTGCGCCAATGCAAACCATTCGTCGAACAGCGCGTACGGGTCCGCGCCGCTCGGGATCTGGCTATCGGCTAATTGCGCCGCATCGAGGCTGGCAGGGCGGTTGGTCATCTCGTTCATTCTCGCATTCCCCTGTCTGAACCGGCGGGAGACATGGACCGCATGTTACACGGTCCAAGATTCGAAATCCGCCAGGATTTGGTCGATTGCCTAGCGTGTGCACGAATATGGGAAGAAGTGCGGATCATTCCACCGGAATAGGCAGGCGCGCGCGCGTAGGAAAGACCCGTCCGCTGCGCGACCGCGATTGCAAGCCCTTCATCTCGCGATTACTGATCGGTCATGGAACTTCTTAGAGCCATTGTCGGGCTTGGAATGCTGATTGCCGTGGCGGTGTATGCAGGCTGGAAGATCAGCCAGTATTTCGCGCGGGGCAAGAAGGATCACAGGTGGATTTGGTCTGATGCCAAGCGCGGCGCATTGCAGCTGGCAGCGATTTTCGCGATAATCATCGTGGCGCGGCTGATCTTTGGCGGCCCGGACGAACGGATCCTGTTCTATCTCGTCTTCGGATTGGTCGCGATCCCGATCCCATTCCTGGCATACTCTGGGGGACGATTCTGGGGTATCTGGCGTCGGTCGAGACAATCGCGACTGCAATAGCTTTGGCGGGGAACTCTGCGGGAATCGCAATTCATGCGCTTGCACCCGGGCACTGCCTCACCTAGCTAAAACACCATGGCAGACCCCTACGGCACCCTTGGCGTAACGCGCACGGCCTCCGAAAAGGAGATTAAGAGCGCGTATCGCAAGCTCGCCAAGGAGCTGCATCCCGATCGCAACAAGGATAATCCCAAGGCCGCCGAGAAATTCTCGGACGTGACCAAGGCCTACGACTTGCTGTCGGACAAGAACAAGCGCGCGCAGTTCGATCGCGGCGAAATCGATGCAGACGGCAATCCCTTGAACCCGTTTGCCGGAATGGGCGGCATGGGCGGGCGCGGAGCCTATGGCGGGGCCGGCGGCCCGCGCGGCTACAGCCAGCAGGATTTTGGCGGCTTCGGTGCCGACGACATGGATCTTGGCGACCTGTTCGAAGGTTTGTTCGGCGGCGGACGCGCGCGCGGCCAGACGGGCAATGGCGCGCGGCGCGGATTCGGGCAACGCCCGCCGCCTCCGCCCAAGAAGAAGGGCGCCGACATCCAGTATCGGCTCGCCGTTCCCTTCGTCGATGCGGCGGCGGGACGCGATCAGCGAATCACGCTGGCCGACGGCAAGGCGATCAACCTCAAGCTGCCTGCCGGAGTGACCGACGGAACCCAGATGCGGCTGCGCGGAAAGGGTCATGCCGGCCCCGGCGGCAATGGCGACGGGATCGTGATCATAGAGATCGGCGCGCATCCGTTTTTCTACCGCGATGGCGACCACATCCGCATGGACTTGCCAATTACCCTCAACGAAGCAATCCGCGGCGCAAAGGTGAAATGCCCGACAGTGGACGGACCGGTCATGCTTACGATCCAGCCGGGTACCAGCGGAGGCACCGTCATGAAACTCGGCGGCAAGGGCTGGACGAAGAGTGGAGGCAAGTCGGGTGAACGCGGCGATCAGCTGGTAACGCTGGAGATTCAGCTCCCGGAAGACCTCGAAAAGCTGCAGGAACAGCTCGGCGATTGGGTCGATCCTGCACGCCCGCGCGAGAAGTTCGGCCTGTAGAGGCGGCGAAACGATGGGAGTTCCATCGAATCCTCAGCCTCCAAAGGACCCGCGCGAAATTCGTTCGCTCTCACCCGAGGCGCGGCGGCGGCATGCATTCCTGGTACAGCACCTCAAAAGCCCGGAGCCGATCGATGAAAGTTGGTCACACAAGCTCGTACGCGCACTCGGACCTGGAACCCGGCCATTTGAAGTGATCCGGCGCACGGCGGTAGGCTCATGGAACGACGGCTTCATCCATGCGGGAAACCTTGCATACCTGTCGATGCTGGCGATCTTCCCGTTCTTCATCCTTGGCGCGGCCCTGTTTGAACTGATCGGCGGTCGCGAGCAATCGGCCGCCCTGATCGAAACCGTGTTGCTGGCGACTCCGCCGACGGTTTCGGAAGTGATCAGGCCGGTCGCCGAAGACTCGGCCGATGCGCGCTCGGGCTGGCTGTTGTGGCTCGGCGCCGGGATCGGATTGTGGACCGTTTCCAGCCTGATCGAGACGATCCGCGATATCCTCCGTCGCGCCTACGGCACCAGCCCCCGGCATGCATTCTGGAAGTATCGCCTGTTCTCCGCCGGCCTGATCCTCGGCGCGATGGTGCTGCTGATGGTGAGCCTGTTCGCGCAGGTCGGAATCGGCACCGCCCAGCAAGTGATCGACGCGGCCTTTCCGCAGCTCTCCGAAGCGATCGACACTCTGCGCCTGTCGCGGATCATACCGGCACTTGGCTTGCTCGGCTCGCTCTACATGCTGTTCTATTCGCTCACGCCGGAGGAATACCGCAAGCGCCGCTATCCCAAGTGGCCGGGCGCGCTGTTCACGGCGCTGTGGTGGCTCGGCGTGTCGACCGCGATGCCCCCGATCCTGCGCAGTTTCTTCACTTACAATCTCACCTATGGCAGCCTTGCCGGGATCATGATTGCACTGTTCTTTTTCTGGCTGGTCGGGCTGGGACTCGTTATCGGGGCGGAATTGAACGCGGCCCTGGCCGAACCAGAGTCGGAGCCTTGCGACAGCGAAACAAACAAGGGGAATGCGGCATGAGCGGATTGATGGAAGGCAAGCGTGGGCTGATCATGGGACTTGCCAACGACAAGTCGCTCGCCTGGGGCATTGCCAAGCATCTGGCGGAACAGGGCGCAGAGCTGGCATTTTCGTATCAGGGCGATGCACTGGCCAAGCGGGTGAAGCCGCTGGCCGAGCAGCTTGGAAGCGATTTCACCTTCGAATGCGACGTTTCCAGCATGGACGCGCTTGATGCAGCATTCGCGGCACTGCAAGAGCGTTGGGACACGATCGATTTCGTGGTCCATGCCATCGGCTTTTCGGACAAGGCGGAACTGCGCGGGAAGTATGTCGACACCAGCCTCGACAACTTCCTGATGACGATGAACATCTCGGCCTATTCGCTTGTCGCAGTGACGAAGCGCGCAGCGGCCATGATGCCGAATGGCGGCAGCATCCTGACGCTGACCTATTACGGTTCAGAGAAGGTCGTGCCTCACTACAACGTGATGGGCGTCGCCAAGGCAGCACTGGAAACCAGCGTCAAATATCTCGCCAACGATCTCGGGCCGCAGGGCGTCCGCGTGAATGCGATCAGCGCCGGGCCGGTGAAGACGCTGGCAGCAAGCGGAATCGGCGACTTCCGCTACATCCTCAAATGGAACGAATTCAATTCGCCGCTGCGCCGCAACATCACGATCGACGATGTCGGTGGATCGGGCCTGTACTTCCTCTCCGACCTGTCATCTGGCGTGACCGGAGAAACTCACCATGTCGATGCAGGCTATCACGTCGTCGGGATGAAGCAGGAAGACGCGCCCGATATTGCTCTCGAAAGATAGGGCCTTCGACCGCAGATCCCTATTTCGAGCCGAACCCGGTCGCGATGGTGTGGATGGTCCGCATCACGATCAGCACGTCGATCCAGAACGAGAAGTACTTGATGTAGTAGAAGTCGTATTGAAGCTTGATGTCGATATCGTCGAGGTTCGCGACATGCCCCTGGTTGACCTGTGCCCAGCCGGTCAGCCCCGGCTTCACGATGTTACGATAGGAATAGAAAGCGAGGTTATCCTCGTACCATTCGGCCAAGGCATTGGCTTCGGGACGCGGTCCGATCAGGCTCATCTCGCCCTTCAGAATATTGAACAGCTGCGGCAGCTCATCCAGCCGGAACTTGCGGATGAACCGCCCGATTTTCGTGACGCGGGCGTCTTCGGATTTGGTGATCGCATCCTCGCGCGCGTCTTCGTTGCCATTGGGTGCGACGCGGTTGGTCATCGAACGGAACTTGTACATCCGGAAGGGCTTGCCGCCCATGCCGGTGCGGCTCTGTACATAGAACGGCGAATCCCGGTCCTGCAGCCAGATTGCCAGTGCCAGGACGATCATGATCGGCAATGTCAGAAGGATAGCGATGAGGCTGCCGACGATGTCGATCAGCCGCTTGATCGGGGTGTAGGACTGGTTCGGGATCAGCGAACCTAGCGAGTTCTCGGACAGGTGCTCGATCTTGACCTGGCCGGTGAGCGATTCGGTCAGCTGCTTGTAATGGTAGACAGGCACCCCGGCGAGCGAGGCCTTGGCCAGCAGGCGCTCCCATTCATCGGGCAGGTCGGCGCGGAAATCGGCCACGATATTGGCTGCGCGATCGCTGGGGATCTCCGGCCGGTTGAGCTTGCGCACCGGGAAGCCCTCAATCTCCTCCATCAGCATCGCCTTGCCGAACGGCACGAGGTAGAACGGCTGCTGCCGCAAGGTGCGGTTGCTCCAGCGCAGCTGCATCGCAATCAATGTCGAAACCGCCGCCGAATAGCCGAACATGACGCGGCTGTAATCGGTGCGCAAAGCAAACATCACGATCACCACGAGGATAAAGCTCATCCACATGATCGGCACTCCGTGCACCGTGCCGCGCGTGCCGGGGAGATCGAGCACCCGGCCGGCAAGGTACATGCCGAAAAACAGCGCGACCGTTGCCGCTACGGCGGTGTTGATCATGGTCGGATCGACGAAAGCGGGAATGATGTCGAGAAGGTCGTAAACGATCAACGGCGCAAACACGACAACCGTCCACGCGACCCCATAGCGAATGAAGGACGTGATAGGATCGTTGCGGCCGCGCATGCGCGCCGCGGGGGCGATCGGTTCGATCATCATTATTATTGTACCTGCACGTTCCCTGACAGTTGCTATCAGGCCCCAAAGCCGCCCTTAGACGCGCTTTTGAGGGGTAGCAAGGGCGGCATGCCCCTGGTTTGGCACCCACGCGTTCGCAAAATGCACGGAAGAATCCGGGGCTTGCGCTCGGTCGGGCCAGGGGTTCGGTGTCACAATATCCGGCCAGACCGATCCGATTTGGATACAACTATTTACGCTCGATCCTTGCGCGGTAAGGGCGAATTATCCGGTTGCCTTGGCGTAGGGGCGGGCTGTAGGGGAACCGCCAATCACGTCGCAGCCGATACAATGCGGCATCCATTCGTCAGGCGAGCATCAATCCGACATGCTGAATAACAAATCCGTTCTCGTGACCGGGGGCACCGGCTCCTTTGGCAAGGCGTTCGTGCGCACTGTCCTCCAGCGCTATCCCGACATCAAAAGGTTGGTGATCTATTCGCGCGACGAACTGAAACAGTTTGAAATGGCGCAGGTATTCCCGCGCTCCGAATATCCCGCATTGCGCTATTTCCTCGGCGATGTGCGCGACGAAGCGCGCTTGAAGCGTGCACTCGAAGGGATCGATGTCGTGGTTCACGCCGCCGCGCTCAAACAGGTGCCCGCAGCCGAATACAACCCGTTCGAATGCATCAAGACCAACGTGCTCGGCGCGCAGAACCTGATCGAGGCTTGCTTCGATGCCAATGTCGAGCGGGTCGTGGCGCTTTCGACCGACAAGGCAGCCGCCCCGATCAACCTCTATGGCGCGACCAAGCTGTGCTCGGACAAGCTGTTCGTCGCCGCCAACAACGTGAAGGGCGCGCGCGATATCCGCTTCAGCGTCGTTCGCTACGGTAATGTCATGGGCTCGCGCGGCTCGGTCATCCCGTTCTTCATGGCCAAGAAAGACGAAGGGGTGCTGCCGATCACCGATCCGCGCATGACTCGCTTCAACATCTCGCTGCAGGAAGGCGTCGAGATGGTGCTGTGGTCGGTCGAGAACGCGCTTGGCGGCGAAGTGCTGGTACCCAAGATTCCGTCATACCGGATCGGCGATGTCGCCACCGCGATTGCGCCTGAGGCCGAACAGAAAGTCATCGGCATCCGTCCCGGCGAGAAGATCCACGAGGAGATGATCACAGCGTCGGACAGCTTCAACACGGTCGACATGGGCGACTACTATGCGATCCTGCCGGTCAGCGCTGAGTACACGATAGAGGATTACTGCCGGGAACACGGCGGCAAGCCGGTCGAACCGGGCTTTGCCTATTCCTCCGGCAGCAATCCCGATTTTCTCACCGTCGAGCAGCTCCGTACCTTGATCGAAGAGCATGTCGTCGGGCAGACAATCGATTAACCCAGCAAGCAGACGGGACGATGGCGGACGAATTCATCCCCTACAGTCGGCAGGAAATCAGCGACGCCGATATTGCAGCGGTAACGAACCTGCTGCGCTCTGATTTCCTGACGCAGGGTCCTAAGGGCGCAGAATTCGAGCAAGCGTTCGCCGAACGTCACAAGGTCAGCCACGCGATCGGCGTTTCGAATGCGACCGCCGCTCTGCATATCGGATGCCTTGCAATGGACATCGGCCCCGGCTCTCTGGTTTGGACCAGCCCCAACAGTTTCGTCTCCAGCGCCAATTGCGCGATCTTTTGCGGCGCGCAGGTCGATTTCGTCGATACCGATCCGGTGACGCGCAACATGTCGCTGGAAGGGCTGACTGCTAAGCTCGAAGCGGCAGACAAAGCGGGCAAGCTTCCCGATGTGGTGATCCCGGTCGACTTTTCCGGGTTACCATGCGACCTCGCAGAAATGCGGGCGCTGGCCGACCGCTACGGTTTCAGGATCCTCGAAGACGCCAGCCACGCGACCGGCGCGAGCTACAAGGGCGATCCGATCGGCTCGGCCCACGCTGACGCGACCGTGTTCAGCTTCCACGCGGTCAAGATCGTCACCACCGCCGAGGGCGGGATGATCGTGACGCAGGACGATGCGCTCGCCGAGCGGCTCCGGCTGCTCCGCTCGCATGGCGTGACCCGCGATGACAGCCTGATGCAACGCGCCTCTGAAGGGGGCTGGTATTACGAGATGGTCGATCTCGGCTGGAATTATCGCCTCACCGACCTGCAATCGGCGCTTGGCCTGTCGCAGATGGCGAGGATGGACGAATGGCGCAATGCGCGCGAGGCGCGCGCCGACCGTTACGATGCACTGCTCGCCGATGGACCGTTCAGGCGCCCGGCCCGGTTCAACGACCGCGTGTCTTCGTGGCACCTCTATGCCGTCGAGTTGACAGAGGCGGCTAGGATCGGCCGCACCGAAATGTTTGCGGCCATGCGTGAGGCCAAGATCGGTGTGAACGTCCACTACATCCCGATCCACACCCAGCCGTTTTACGAGAAACTCGGATTTAGGCGCGAACAATTCCCCAATTCCGTGGCCTACTACGACCATGCGATGTCGATCCCACTGTTCCCGGCGATGAGTGATGCGCAGCAAGACCGCGTGGTCGAGACCATGCTGAAGCTGGCGGCCTGACATGGCAGGCAATATCGCCATCATCCCGGCACGCGGCGGCTCGAAGCGGATCCCGCGCAAGAATATCAAGGCGTTCGCCGGCAAGCCGATGATCGGCTACGCCATCGAGGCGGCGCTGGCGTGCGAGGCTATCACGCGCGTCATCGTCACCACCGACGATGACGAAATCGCCGCGATTGCCGAGGATTTCGGCGCTGAGGTCCCTTTCCGCCGCCCGGAAGAACTCGCAGACGACATCACGCCAACCGTCCCGGTGATCCAGCACGCAATCAATGCGTGCCGCACGCGCGGGTTCGAATTCGACTACGCTTGCTGCATCTATCCCGGCGTGCCCTTCATCCGCACCGATGACCTCGCCGAAGCCTTGGCCTTGCTGATCGAACAAGGCGGCGAAGGCTACACATTCCCGGTCACGGGCTTCCCCTCCCCGATCCAGCGCGCCCTGAAACGCGAAGAAAGCGGCAGCGTTGCGCCTTTCGATCCCAGCCATGTAAACACCCGCACGCAGGATCTCCAACCGGCCTATTTCGACGCCGGCCAGTTCTATTGGGGCCACGCGGACACCTGGATGACCGGCGCGAACATCCACGCCAATGGCCGCGCGATCGTGCTGCCCGAATGGCGCGTGGTCGATATCGACACGCCCGAAGACTGGGATCGTGCCGAAGCGCTGCATAGGGCGTTCTCGGACGCAATCGCGGCGAGCGACTAGATCATGAAGATCGCCATCCGGGTCGACGCCTCGGCGCAGATCGGCACCGGTCATGTCAAGCGCTCGCTGTCACTGGCCGAGGCGTTGCGCGCGCACGGCGCCGATCTCCGGTTTGTCACACGCGCTCTGGGTTTCGACAGCGTCGGGATGATCGCTGCGGCCGGTTTCGAGCAAACGATCCTGCTGCCCCCGCCCGGCAGTGTGTTTGCGCCCGATCCGGAGATACCGCACTCCGAATGGGCCGAAGTGGCGCTGGAGCGCGATGTCGCCGAGACGGTGGACGCCTTGCTGGAATTCGTCCCGGATTGGGTGGTGCTGGACAGCTACGCCTTCGACGCGCGCTGGCACGATGAAGTTCGTGCGAAGCTGGGCTGCATGATAGCCCAGATCGACGATCTCGCCGACCGCAATCTCGCCTGCGACCTGCTGATCGACCACACTTACGATCGCGATCATCGCACCAAGTATGGGAGCAAGCTTGCTCGCCCGGCGCGGATTCTCGGGGGGCCGCGTTATGGGTTGCTGGGACCGTCCTATGCCGACGCTCCGCGCTATGATTTCGGCGAAGAAGTGCATTCGATCGGTGTCTTCATGGGCGGCGTCGATGCGGGCGGACATTCGCTCGGCGTGCTCGACGCGCTCGATGCGATCGGGTTCGCAGGCGCGCTCGAAGTGGTTGCAACTTCGGCCAATCCGCACCTTGGCGATCTGCGCGAGCGCGTAGCCAGCCGCTCCGGCACCAAGCTGTCGCTCGACCTGCCCGACCTTGCCGCATTCTTCGCGCGGCATGACTTGCAGATCGGAGCAGGCGGCGGCGCAAGCTGGGAGCGGTGCTGTATCGGCGTGCCGACATTGCTGGTGGTGGTCGCTCCGAACCAGATGTCGGTCGCGCCCCTGCTGGCGGATGCCGGGATTGCCGCGTTTGCGCCCGATCCGGCACCCGAGGCGCTAGCGAAGCATATCGGCGAGCTGATAGCGGACGCGCCCTTGCGGAAAGGCCTGGCGGAAAGGTCTCGCGAACTGGTCGACGGATTGGGCGCCACGCGCTGTGCGCTTGGAATCCTCGCTTCGAGCCTTTCCGTTCGACCCGCCGATTCAAGCGATGCGCAAATGATGTTCGAGTGGCGCGGTCACCCGACGACCCGCGCCGTATCGCAAGAGACGGGCAAGCTGGTCTGGGAGGATCACCTCGCATGGCTTGACCGGGTACTTGGCGATCCAATGCGTCGGCTGTTCGTTGGAGAAATCGGCGGGCGACCCGTTGGCGTCATCAGGTTCGACTTCTCGGAGGAAACGCGGGCAGAAGTGTCGCTCTATCTCGACCCGGCGCTACACGGGCTTGGACTTGGTCCGCACCTTCTGCTTGCGGGCGAAGCGACGGCCGATCCAAAGATCGTCGATGCGACCGTGCTCGAAGGGAACCGCCCCTCGCAGCGACTGTTCGAGGCCGCCGGCTACCACCAAACCGCTCCGATGAAATGGGAAAAGCACCGCTTGCCCCGCCCCGATGGCAAGCTGTAAAGGCCCCGTGTCATGCAGATTAATGGACGCCCGATAGGCCTCGACGCCCGCCCCTATCTGATCGCCGAGATGAGCGGCAACCACAACCACTCGCTCGATCGCGCGCTGGAGATCGTCACCGCTGCCGCAGAAAGCGGCGCGGATGCGATCAAGCTGCAGACCTACACCGCCGACACGATCACGCTCGATTGCGAAGGGCCGGGCTTCGTGATCGAGGACGCAAACTCGCTGTGGAACGGGCGGCGACTGCACGAACTTTATGACGAAGCGCACACGCCATGGGACTGGCACGCGCCGATCATCGAGCACGCGAAAGGGCTGGGCATCGATTGTTTCTCTTCGCCGTTTGACGCGAGCGCGGTCGATTTCCTCGAAGACCTCGGGGTCCCTGCCTACAAAATCGCCAGCTTTGAAAGCATCGACCTGCCGCTGATCCGCAAGGTCGCCTCGACCGGCAAGCCGATGATCATCTCGACCGGGATGGCGAGCGTGGTCGAAATCGGCGAGGCAATCCGCGCGGCGCAAGAAGCGGGGAACGAGCAGGTGTGCATCCTCAAATGCACCAGCACCTATCCGGCGACTCCGGAGAACACCAATATCCGGACAATCCCGAACATGCGCGACACGTTCCGGGTCGAAGTTGGCCTGTCGGACCACACAATGGGGACCGGCGTCGCGGTCGGCGCGGTAGCGCTGGGCGCGGTTCTGATCGAGAAGCACTTTACGTTGCGCCGCGACGATGGCGGGGTGGACAGCGCCTTCAGCCTCGAACCCGAGGAGTTCCAGGCGCTGCGCGACGAGACCGAACGCGCGTGGCAGGCGCTGGGCCAGATCACCTATGGCGGGACCAAGGCCGAGGCAGGCTCGCGCCAGTTCCGCCGCTCGCTCTATGTCGCCGAGGATATGGCCAAAGGCGAGGCCTTCACCGAAGCGAACCTGCGCTCGGTCCGTCCCGGTTTCGGCTTGTCCCCGCGCCACTTTGACGTGCTGCTCGGCAAACGCGTCAACCGCGCGCTGACCAAGGGCACCCCGGTCAGCTGGGACCTGATCGCCTGACTCAGCGATGACGTACAAAGTCCTTATCATCGGCTGCGGAGCGATTGCAGGAGGCTATGATGCCGATCGCGAGGGGGAATTCACGCCGACCGACTTGCCGCTAAGCCATGCCGGAGCGATCCAAATGCACGATCGCTTCGAGCTCGCAGCCTGCGTCGACCCCGATCGCGACACGCGCGGCGCCTTTGCGGAAAGATGGGGCGTACCAGTCGACGAACCCGATCTCACAGCACTTGGTGGTGAGGTCGACGCATTTGATGTGATTGTGGTTGCATCGCCCACTCAAAACCACGCCGAACATCTGGAGTGGGCCCTGGCCGTCAAGCCAAAGGCAGTCCTCTGCGAAAAGCCAATGGCACAAGATTATGCGCAGTCTGTGCATCTCGCAGATGCCTATCGATCCGCTGCCATACCGCTGTGCGTGAACTATACGAGGCGCTGGTCGCTCAGCCTCGGGAGCATAGCCGGAGAGATCGAAGCGGGCGAGTACGGTGAGCTAATCAGTGGGGTTGGCACCTACACCAAGGGAATAGTCCACAATGGTGGGCACATGGTTGACCTGTTGCGCTTCCTGATCGGTGACGTAGCGGTGCATTCGATCGGCCCGGCGCGGCTAGATCATTGGGACCATGATCCCACCGCTTCCGCAATTCTCACCGCAGGCAATGGCGCACCGATTCACCTCGTGGCAGGCGACGCCCGTCTCGTGACACAGTTTGAATTGGTGCTCAACTTTGAAACCTGCCAATTTGCTATGCGCGACGGCGGACGACGGATAGAGTTTCGCAATACGGGCCCGAGCGACACGTATGCGGGTTACCGCGAATACGGGCTGCCGGAGTCCAACCAATCCGAAAACGCCGGCGCTATGTGGAGCCTCTACCAAATGTTGGCCGACTCTATCGAGTTTGGCGTGCCGCTTATCAGTGACGCGGAATCCGCGCTTGCAGCACAGTCCATTTGCGAAGAGATTCGCCTCAAGGCACTCGAGACCCTCAAGAAAGACCCGGAATGACCGACCAACTGGCCCTTTACGGCGGGACACCCGTCATCCAGCGCGAACTCGACGCGTTCAAATCGATGGGTCGCGACGAAGAGGAGGCCGCGGCGCGCGTCGTTCGGTCCGGCGTCCTGTCGGCCTATATCGGCGCTCCCGGAGAGCTGTTCATGGGCGGAACCGAAGTGCGCGCGTTCGAGCAAAAAGCGGCCGAGTACTTCGGGGTCAAGCACGCGCTTGGTGTCAACAGCTGGACCAGCGGGTTGATCGCAGAAGTCGGAGCCATCGGGGTCGAGCCGGGGGACGAGATCATCACTTCGCCCTGGACGATGAGCGCGACCGCAATGGCGATCCTGCACTGGAATGCGATCCCGGTGTTCGCCGACATCGATCGCGCAACCTTCAATCTCGATCCCGAAAGCGTGCGCGCCAACATCACCCCGCGCACCAAGGCGATCATGGCGGTCGATATCTTCGGGCAGACCGCCGATGTCGCGGCCCTGCGCGCGATTGCCGACGAGCACGGCCTCAAGCTGCTGGGCGACACCGCACAGGCCCCGGGCGCACTCAGCGATGGCGGTCACACCGGCACCGGCTACGATATTGGCGGTTTCAGCCTAAACTATCACAAGCACATCCATTGCGGTGAAGGTGGCATTCTCGTCACCAATGACGATGCGCTGGCCGAACGGCTGGCGCTGATCCGCAATCATGCAGAAAGCGTGATCAAGCCGACGGACCGCAGCCAGCTGAACAACATGATCGGCTACAATTTCCGCATGGGTGAGATTGAAGCCGCGATCGCCAGCGTGCAGCTCGACAAGCTCGCCGAGCGGGTCGCAGATCGCCAGCGGGTTGCCGCCGAACTGAATGAGGGGCTTGGCGGGTTGCAAGGGCTTTCGACACCCAAGGTCGCCGCCGGTGCGACACACGTCTATTACGTGTACGGCATGGTTCTCGACGCGCAGGCACTGGGAATTTCGCGCGCGAAAATCGTCGAAGCGCTCAAGGCCGAGGGGGTCCCGGCTGTGATGCCCGGCTATCAGAACATCCATCGTCTGCCGATTTTCACCGAACAGGTCGCCTATGGCACTGGCAGCTATCCTTGGAGCCTGCGCGACGACCGCAACTTCGCCTACGGCATGGGCACGTGCCCGGTCGCCGAAGAACTCCACGATCGCGATTTCCTCGGTCTCAGCATCTGCGTCCACCAGCTGCCGAGCGAAGATGTCGCACACATCGTCGAGGGCTTCCAAAAAGTCTGGGCCAATCTGGACTCGCTTAGGGGCTGAGCGTGACCGGGTTCCTCGAACTTATCGGCGAGAAGGTGCGCCTCAAGCCTTTCGGTTCGGGCGACATTACCGAGGGTTACATCGGCTGGCTCAACGATCCCAAGGTCACGCGCTATTCGAACCAGCGCTTCCGCTCGCACACGCGCGAAAGCTGCGAAAGGTATCTCGCCAGCTTTGCCGGAACGCATAACCTGTTCGTGAGCGTGCGCGACAAGGAGTCTGGCGAGGCGATCGGCACCATGACCGCTTACCGCAATCGCGCGCACGGCACCTGCGATGTCGGGATCATGATCGGCAACCGCGATTATTGGGGTGGAGGCTACGGGCAGGAGGCCTGGAACCTGCTGACCGGCTGGCTGATCGAGAGGGCGCGCGTACGCAAAGTCACTGCGGGATGCCTCGTCGTCAATGGTGGAATGGTGAAATTGATGGAGCGCTCGGGCATGGTCCCTGACGGCGTTCGCCGAGCGCAGGAACTGATCAACGAAAAGCCCGTCGATATCGTGCACTATGCCAAATTCGCCGATTGATAGCCTGCCCCGACCGCTGGCTGTGGCGGTGCACGATGCCGGCGCGGCGAACATGATCGCGGCTTGGGTGGAAGCAGCATCCGCTTCGCCCGAACACGTGATCGCTGCAGGTCCGGGGGCAACGATCTGGCGCGCGCGGTTTGGTAACGCCGCGGGGATCAGCGACAAACCCGACAAAGTCCAAGGCCTCGCCACCCTGATCAGCGGCACCGGCTGGGCCAGCAACCTGGAACATCGGGCGCGTATCTCGGCTGCGGAGGCGGGCATCCGCTCGGTGGCGGTCATCGACCATTGGGTGAATTATGCGATGCGCTTCCAGCGCGAAGGATTGGTGCAGCTTCCCAACACGATCTGGGTGGGCGACGAGGACGCCGCGGCTATCGCCCGCTCAGAGTTTCCGGGCATCACGATCGAACAGCATTCCAACCTCTACCTTGCAGAACAAGCGCGCGAGGCAGGGCAGGTTCCGGCGGATGGCGATGTGCTATTCCTGCTCGAACCTGCGCGCAGCGATTGGGGCAAGGGCCAGCCGGGCGAGTTTCAGGCGCTCGATTACCTGGCCGGACGCCGCGATGTGGCCGGAATCCCCGCCGACACGCCAGTACGTATCCGTCCGCATCCTTCCGACCCTGCAGGCAAGTACGACGCATGGATCGCGGCGCATCCCGGTACCGCGCTCGACACCTCACCCGACATGGGCAGCGCGCTGGCTCGGGCTCGCTGGGTCGTGGGGATGAACTCGGCCGGCCTGGTGATTGCGCTCGAAGCAGGCCGCACCGTTATCAGCGCTTTGCCACCGCACGCCCCGCCATGCGTCTTGCCTCATGCGGCCATCGCAAGGCTCTGCGAACTCTAGCCATTTGGCGCGCCTTCAGCCAAAGGCAGCGCACTGAAGCGGGGGCGCATGCTTTTTTCGACCGGCACATTCTGGCTGTTCTTCCCGGCGGTGCTCGCACTGTTGGCGGCGAACCGGCTGACACTGCGCTCAATCACCGTCCAGAATGCTCTGCTGCTCGGTGCGAGCTACGTGTTCTATGGCTGGTGGGACTGGCGCTTTCTCGGGCTGATCGTCGTTTCCACGCTGATCGACTACGTCGCCGCGCTGGGAATGCAGCGCAGCGGCGAAAGCCCGGCCCGCAAACGCTGGTTGCACATATCCGTGTTCGCCAACCTTTCGATCCTGGGCTTCTTCAAATATTTCAACTTCTTCGTAGGCGAGTTGAAGTCCGGTCTGACGGTTGCGGGTGTGAACGCCGACTGGAGTACGCTCGAGATCATACTGCCAGTCGGCATCTCGTTCTACACGCTGCAGACGCTGAGCTATTCGATCGACGTCTATTACCGACGCGCCAAGCCCGAACCGAACCTCCTGCGCTACGCTGTCTATGTCGCGTTCTTCCCGCAACTGGTCGCCGGCCCGATTGAACGGGCGCGCAAGCTGATCCCGCAATTCGCGGTTCTGGCCCAGCCGACCTGGGAGTCGCTCAATCAGGGCGTGCGGCTGATTATCGCAGGGCTGTTCCTCAAGATCGTGATCGCCGACAATCTCGCGCCCTTCGTCGACCGCATCTGGGCCGCGTATGCCAGCTTGGGTGGCGGAGAACTGCTGCTCGGAATGCTGTATTTCTCGATCCAGATCTACGCCGATTTCGCGGGCTATTCCTCAATTGCCATCGGGCTTGCAGCGCTCATGGGAATCCAACTCTCGACCAATTTCGCGACGCCATTTCTCGCCAGTTCGATCAGCGCTCTGTGGCGCGGGTGGAACATCACGCTGACTTTGTTCTTCCGCGACTATGTCTATGCTGAGCTGCGAAAGGGGAGACGCACGGAAAGCCGCATTGCGCTCGCCAATATCGCGACTTTCTTCGTCAGCGGGTTGTGGCACGGGGCAAACTGGACCTTCATCGTCTGGGGTACCGCGCACGGCGTACTGCTAGTGCTGGAGCGGCGCTGGCGCGCAGCGGTGACACTGAGTGAAAAGCTGTGGCTCAAGCTATCGGGATGGATCTACACGTTTGGCCTGTTCGTGGTGCTCTCCGCGCTGTTCCGCAGTCCCGATTTCGGCACCGCATGGACCGTGTACAACCGCTCAGTCACCGAGTTTGGCCTACCGCAAAGCGAGCGCTTCGGCCTGCTGTTCGTCGCACTGGCATTCGCCGTCGACGCGCTGTGGCGCGGACAAACCCGGTTGGACCAGGGCCTGAGGCTTGCGTGGCTTGACCGCGCAGGCAAGGAGATGGCGGAGACCCTGCTGTTCGCCGCCGCGCTGATCCTCGTCCTCGTCAACGCCGTCACCCGTCAGGAAGCCAATGCCTTCATCTACTTCCAATTCTGACGGATCGAACGCCAAGCGCGCGCTGCTCGCGCTGGCGGGCGTTTTCGTGCTGCTCAACATGGCGCTCATCGCGCTTTGGCAGGCAATCCCGTTCACCCCGGTAAGCGAGGGTCGTTATCTCGCCTCGGTCGACGATCACCTCGCCATGCTCGAGCGCAGCAAAGGCGAGAAAGGCCGCATCATTCTGATCGGTGGTTCGGGCGCGGCGTTCTCGATCTCTGCAGAAACGCTGGGTGAGGAACTGGACCGCCCGGTGTACAACGGTGGGATCCAGGCGGGAATCGGGTTCCGCAACCTGATGGACCTCTACGCGCCGCATCTCGACCCTGACAACGACCTGATCGTGCTGTTGCCCGAACTTGAACTGCTGGCGGGCGACGAACGCTACTCTGCGACCTGGTGCGATGTCGTCTATCTGCGCAAGGACCTGGGGCGCCTGGTCGGCCAACCGCGCTGCGTGCCGCACGTAATCCACCGCACCTACCAGGAAGTTCGCCACCATCTCACCGGCAGTACGGCCGTTGACGAAGTCTATCGCCGCTCGGGCTTCAACGACGTCGGCGATCTGACCTCGCACATCACCATAGACCGACCACCGCCCGATTTCAGCGAATATCGCTTGCCCGATATCAGTCCAGAAAAAATCGATCGGTTCGAGGCCTACGTACAGGACAATCTGATCGCGCGCGGATTGGCGGTGCTCTACGTCCCCGCCGCGATGCCCGAACCCGCCTGCCGCTGGCGCGATGTTGAAGCAATCGCGGCGCAATTGAGCGCTCTCGGCTCGGTGGATTCCGTCCGTCACGACCTCACTCGCTTCTGCTTGCCTGCCGAATTGTTCTTCGACGGAGCCGGTCACCTCAATCGCGAAGGCCGCGTTGTGCAGACCGAGAACGTGCGCGCTGCGCTTGCGAAATACGCGACAAACTGACAGGGGCGCGCGCATGTTACGCTATGCGGGACTTGCTGCTCTGGTGCTGGGAGCGTTCGGTTGGGGGTTCTCTGCCGGAGCCTATGACTTGTTCCCCTATCCGCAGGCCCGCGCGGCAAAGGCGGCACTGTTCGGTTCCCCCGACACGGCGAACGCAGAATACATGCTGAGCGATGTTCCGGCGATCTCGGCGGAGCGCTATTCCGCGCTCGGGACAAAGGCTCAGATCGTTATGGCGGGAGATTCAATCACCGCTAGCGGACGCTGGAACGAGCTGTTCCCCGAGGCTTCGATTATCAACCGCGGTGTGCCCGGAGACCGGGTGGGCGGGTTGCTCGCGCGGGTCGACGATATCCTCAAGGCAGAGCCGTCCAAGGTCTTCGTGATGGTCGGCATCAACGATGTCGCCGCGCGCAACACCAACGCGCAGATCCTCGAACGCTACGAAGCGCTGGTCGACCGACTGTCCGAAGGCGGCGCGCAAGTCTTCGTCCAATCGGTAATCACGTGTCGGGACACGCAATACAGCCCTTGCGACGAGGCGATGCGCTCGCAGATCGGAGAATTGAACACCGCTCTCGCTGAATTGGCGGAAAGCAAGGGTGCGCGTTTCGTCGACATCGATAGCCGCTTTTCGGACGCAAACGGGGTTCTCGAAAGCTTCAGCATCGATGGCATCCATCCGGGAAGCGCGGGCTTCGAGGAATGGCGCGCAATGATCGCTCCCCACGTCGAAGGCGAAGCGGAATGATCCAGTACGCCGTCATTGTCGCGCTGGTGCTGTGCGCCTTCGCATGGGGTATCGCTGCCGGGACCTACAAGATCTTCCCGTTCGCGCAGGTGCAGGCCCTGCACGAAGCCGTTATTACGTCCTCCGGCATCGGCAGTGACGGGGGCTATCGCGAAAATCCGGCGGCGACCCAGCGCGGATTGGCGATGGCGGATTGGGACACGCGCGCGGAGATCGTGATGATCGGGGATTCGATAACCGAGGCGGCTCCATGGAAGGACATGTTTCCCGATGCCGATATCCTGGGTCGTGGGGCTTCGGGCGACACGGTGAGCGGGGTCGAAGCGCGGCTCGATGCGATCCTGCGCGCCGAACCCGACCGCGCTTTCGTGCTGATCGGAACCAACGATCTCAATCTGGGCAATCCGGTGGATGAGGTGCTGGCGCGGTATGAAAGGGTGATAGAGCGGCTGCAGGCAGCGGAGGTTGAGACGACAATCCAGACCGTGCCTCCGTGCGAACCTGTGCTCGATTTCTGCACCGGTAAACGGCGCGACGCCGAAGCGGCGCTGAACGAAGGGATTGCGCGCCTGGCGCGTGAACAGGGTGTGCGCCTGATCGATCTTGCGGCGGATTTCCCAAGCGGGACCGAATACCGCGCCGACGGGGTGCATCCCACGGTGTCGGGCTACAAGGCTTGGCGCGATGTGCTGGCTCCTCACCTCGCCGCGCAACCGCAAGCGGAGGCCGCCGAATGAGCATCACCGCCAAGACTGTCTGGCTGGAAGCCCCCGGCCAGGTTGCGCTGCGCAATGAAGCGCTGGAAGCGCCCGGCGCGGACGAGATCCTGTGCGAGACGATCGTTACTGCCATTTCGCCGGGCACTGAGCTCGCGGCATGGCGCGGCGATCCGCCGCTACGCCCCGGTGTCGTCTATCCGCGGCTGCAAGGCTACTGCAATGTCGCCAAAGTGCTGGAGTGCGGCGAAGGCGTCGAGGATTTCACACCGGGCGACCGGGTGCTAACCTTGCAATCGCATCGCAGCCATTTTGTCGCCGCTGCCGACAGCGTGCTTTACCGACTGCCGGAGGATGCCGACGCCAACAAGGTAGTCGCCGCCTACCTGTTCCACCTTGGCTACAATGCAGTCCTGCGCAGCAATGTTCGCGCCGGGCACCGGGTGATGGTGATCGGATTGGGCGCGCTTGGCCTCACATCGGTGGCGATGGCGGCCCTCGCCGGGGCAGAAGTTACTGCAGTGTCGAGCCAGTCAGCGCCGGCAAAGATTGCTAAAGGTTTCGGCGCGAAGGCCGTTGTCTCGCGGGACGAAGGCGATGCGCTCAAAGACTGCGCCGATGTGATCATCTCGACCACCAATGGCTGGGACGACTTCGCGCTGGCCCTGAGGGCGGCTGCGCAGAACGGAACCATCGCCTGCTTAGGCTTCCCGGGTCGGACCGAAGAACCGGGCGACTTCAACCCGCTGGCGAGCGAGCATTTCTACATGAAGCAGCTGCGCATCGAAGCGGTCGGCTGGTCGCCGCTCGAAAAAGACGCGCGCGGCTTTGCGCGGTTCAACCAGCGCGACAACATCGCCTTCCTCGCTCGCGCCATCGAAGACGGGCGACTCGATCCCGCTCCCATCATCTCGGGAAGCTATCGCGGCGACGACATCGCACAGGCCTACATCGATCTCGACGCGCGCAAGGACGACGCCATTACCTACCTGCTGGACTGGTCGGCATGAGCAACCTCACTGCGGCAGTGATCGGCTGCGGTCGGATGGGCGCATTTACGTCGCCAAGCGTGCGCGAATACGGGCCGGATTGCTTCCTCCCGTCCGCCCATGCCGAAGCGTTCCAGCAAGCCGAAGGGATCGACCTGGTCGCGGTATGCGATGCCAATGCCGAAGGTGCGGCGCGCGCTGCCGAGCATTATGGCGTGGCGCGCAACTACATCGACCACGGAGCCATGCTGGCAGACGGTGCACCTGACCTGATCGGAATCGCGACCCGCACAATAGGTCGCACGGACATGATCGCCGACTGCATCGATGCTGGCACGCGCGCGCTGCACGTCGAAAAGCCGATCTGCAATTCATTCGCCGAGCTGGAACGGCTCGAAACCCTGTTCGCCCGCGACGACGTGTTTGTGACGCTCGGCGCGGTGCGGCGGCACTTTGCGATCTACAAGGAAGCCGTCGCTCGAGCACAGTCGGGGAACTATGGAGAATTGCTCGAAGCCAACGCCGAATTTGGCGCGCGGACGCTGTATTGGTCGCATCCGCACACGGTGGACCTTATCCTGCTGGCCGCCGCCGGAGCCAAGGTTGAAGCGGTGCAGGCACGGTTGGGAGAAGTCGAACGCAAAGGCTTGCGGATCGTCAATGATCCAGTCGTCATGGACGCTACGATCTGGTTCGAAGGCGGCTTTGCGGGACGTATCACCCGCGTGCCGGGGACCGATTTCCGCATGGCCTGCCAGACCGCACAGATCGCCGTGATCGGCAACGGTCATTCGCTTTGGCTCTCAGGACGCCCCAAACCCGATCCAGACGCTCCACGCGATGCCAATCCGGCCGGGGCAAATCCCTATCACGAGCCGGAGAAGCAGAAATTCGTCGCTCCGGACGAGCCGCAAGGCGCGCTCGCGCCGATCCTGCAACTGGCCGATTGTCTCAAAGGCAGCGAAACCGCACGCAACGCCAACGCGGCGCTCAAGCGCGATATCACCACAGGTCAACGTATCCTGTTCGCGATCGTACAATCGCATTTCGAAGGTGGGCGCCCGGTGACACTCGACGAAATCGACCCCGACCTCTTCATCGAAGGCCGCACAGGCGACACACCGGCATGAGCACCAGGCCCAAGATTGTGTTCTTCGCGCGCGGATTCCAAGCCGGCTTCTACCCGGAGCTGCAGGACGAACGCTATGAGGCGATCTATGTCACGCTGACCCGCGAGGAAGCCGATCAGGTCCGCGCCAAGGGCTGCGAAGTCGCGGCGTGCTTCGAAGCCGATTTCGATTCCATCGCCCCCGCCGAAGTCCCCGAGCACTACCTGCTCACCTCGCTGATGTCGGAGCGGTTCCTGGGCCGCTACTCGCAATCGGAACGGCTCACCATCCTCGGCAAGGAGATCGCCTTCTGGCGCGCGCTGCTCGACAAGCATCAGCCGATCGCGGTGTGCAACGAACTGATCGCGATCGAGATTTCCGAAGTGCTGCTGATCGAGACTCGCAAACGGGGAATCAGATATCTCGCGCCGATGTATTGCGTGATCGAGGGCTATTTCTACTGGCTGCCCGATCCGCTGACATTGTCGGGCCGGGCGCTCGATCTGCCCGAACCGACCGAACGCACGCTAGCGATGGCGGATGCCTATCTCGATCAGGTGCGGCAAAGCGACTACAAGCCTTACTACGTCCGCAACCTCGCCGGGCGGCGCAATTTCAAACCGCTCGCAACTGGACTCGCTAAGTCGGCGCTTTGGAAATGGCGCGACTGGACCTCGCGCGATGCCATGAAACCCGGTGCCTTCCGCTACGAGACCTACACCGAGGAATACTCCAAGCGGCCACAGGTCTTCGCCGCGAGCTTCACCAAGAGCTACGACGCGTTGACCGACATTTCCGATGAACGCGAGATCGTGCTCTACCCGTTGCACCAGGAGCCGGAGGCAACGCTCAATTACATGAGCGAGTTCTTCTCCAGTCAGGTCGCGACGATCGAGAATATCCTCAAATGCCTGAGCCCGCATCAGACGCTGGTGGTTAAGGAGCATCCGGTCGACAAAGGCGCACTGCTGCGGCCCAAGTTCCAGGACATCCGGGCGCGCTATTCTAACCTCGCTTTCCTGCCAGCCGAAGTGCACAGCCGCGAAGTGCTGGCCCGCTGCGAGCGCGTTGTGACGCTCACCAGCAGCGTCGGTTGGGAAGCGGCCTGTATCGGCAAATGCGTGTTCGTGATGGGCGAAATATACTGGGACAGCGTGCCCGGCGTGTGGCGGATCGAGACATGGCCGGAACTGCGCGATGCGATGCGCACTCCGGTCGACCAGATCGAGCGGGTCGACCCCGAGGATGCGCGCCGCTTCGTCGCCAGCCTCGCCGAGTTCAGCCATGAAGGCCGCCCGCTACCCAATCCCAAGCTCTACGATTCCGAAAATGTTGCGCTGGTCCGCAATGCGATCTGCATCGGTGCCGGAATTGAGCCGACAGGCAGCAGCGGCTAAACCCCTGCCATGAAGCGCTTTCTGCTCAAGCTCTGGATGGTGGAATCCAATATTCGCGCGACCATGCGCGTCTCGACGTGGTGCCACACCAAGATGCCACTGATCGGTCGCTTTATGGCAATGCTGATCGACCGGACGTTGCTGTGGCGCTTCGGCGTCGACGTGACGAGCTATCGGGTGAAAGTCGCAAAACTTCGAATCTCGCACCCGGCGGGCGTGCTGCTGGGCGGCAACGGTATCGTATCCGAGGGTCGCGTAGCGGTGAATGCAGGGGCGAAATTCGTCGGCCCCGCGCCGGACGACGAAGAATACCTTGCGCGCCACAAGACCGGAGATGTCTTCCGCTTGGGCGACAATGTCGTTATTGGCGCAAACACGGTGGTGGTCGGCCCGGTCGACATTTGCGACAATGTCGTCGTCGGAGCGATGTCGCTGGTCAACCGTTCCATTACCGAACCGGGCACCTATGTCGGCATTCCGGCCAAGCGGATCAGCGACGAAGTGCCGAGCGATATCTGGGTGAGCCGCTAGGGCGGCAGGGATTGAAGAGACGATGGCAAGTACGGCCCTCAAGGACACGGCAAGCTTCCTGCGCTGGCGGCTCGTGCCCGTGCGCAAGCTCGGCAAGGTCAAGAACCAGCTGACCGGCCATGCCGCGCCGCCGCCGCGCGAAAGCAATTTCGACGACGAACGGCTCGAACAGCTCAACACGCTCGGCTATTGCCCCGCATCCCCGGTCGATCCTGACCAGCTCGCGGCAATCCGCGACATCTACATGCCGCGCGGCGACGAAGTGGTGCCGACCGATGCCGGCCACCCGTTCGAGAATGTCGTTCGTCCGGAGGATTTCAACGCGGAGAACCCGCTGTTCCAGCTGGCGTTTTCCGAAGGTATCCTTGGCGCGGCGCAGGCCTATTTCGACGGCAAGTTCTCCTTCGCCAGCATCCAGGTCGCGCGCTCCTTCCCGACTTCGGGGGCCTTGCGCGAAAGCCAGAAATGGCACCGCGACTATGGCGATGCGAAGAGCCTGCACTTCATCATGTACCTGAACGATGTGACCACAGACGAGCATGGGCCGTTCGTGTTCGTCGACAAGCAGGTCAGCAAGAAGGTCAAGCGTTCGCCGATAATCCGCCGCCTGACAGACGATCGGATCGCTGCCGAGATCGGTTCTGATGAATTCGAGACCTTCTACGGCAAGTCGGGTTCGGCCATCCTTGTCGATCCGGCAACCTGCTATCATTTCGGCAGCCGCTGCAAGATCCCGCGCACGGCCGTTTTCATCACCTTCAACACCCATGTGCCCTACACCGAGATGATGAATCCGCTCGGCAGTCACCGGGCGCAAGCTGCAATCGAAGCGCGCAAGGTGCGGCCCGACCTTTCGGGCGACTACATCGATTCGATCCTGCAGGTGTAAGCGCGGCTGCGCGCAACACTGATGAACTCCCGTTCCGCCTATGTCGCCATCGGGCTGGGCGTGAACCTGCTGATGCTGGTACGCGGCGTCGTGCTTATGATTGCTCTCGATTACGCCGCGCTCGGGCTGGTGGCGCTGGTGCAGGCGGCCATCCTCGTTTCCGGCCTGATGCATTTCGGACTGCTCAATGGTGGCTATCGATTGCTGTGCAGCGCGGGGGAGCGGACCAAGCAGCGAATTATCGACCTCGCCTATACGGGCTTTGCCATAATCGCCGCGATCATCGCTCTGGTTGCGACCGGGGTAGTGGCCATCACCGGGACCTACTACGCCGACATTGCCATCCTGACAGCCCTGGGCGGCATCGCGACCTTGCTGCGATCGTGGATGTTGAACGAGATGGTGGCGGCGGGGCGGTTTGGTCTCGCCAATCTCATCAACGCCCTTTCGATGATTGCGTCTCTCGCCGTGCTCCTGATGTTGCTGCCCGGCTGGAGCGCTTCGCCAAAGGCCGATGGTGCGGGCATTGCAGTCCTTTCGATCGCAGTCCAGCCGGTGCTGTTCGCAACACTCGCGCTCTTCAGCGGTGCAGTATTGCGGCCCAAGAGCCTGCGGGTCTCCAAGCGGCTTGGCTCGGTGGTGTTCAAAGCCGGCTTTGTCCTGTTCCTCACTGGCATCGCGATCCAGCTCAACACGCTGATCGAACGCGCATATGTGTCGAGCGAGCTCGGTCTCGAACCGCTCGGGCGGCTCTATCTCGCCTTCCTGTTCCTGACCCTGTTCAACCTCGCGCCGAACCTCGTGCAGCAGGTGTTCCTGCCCAATATCGTGCGGCACTGGAAAGCGGGAGAAGCAGCGGCGACTTCACGCGAACTACGTACGCTGCTGGCGATCACGGCCGGGTATTGTACCGCAACCGCATTGGCGTTGTGGCTGTTGGCCGAACCGCTGCTGGGGCTGGTTCTGCCGAAATACGTTCCCGACCTTCGCTGGGTCTACCTGCTGACGCCGGGCCTCATTGCATTCGCGCTCTCGGCGCCTTTCGCGCTGACCTACAATGTGGTGATCGACTACAGCTGGTACGTCATCGCCTATGGCGCAGGCATTGTCGCAACCCTGCTCGCTTTCGGTGGCGCGATGCTGGTTGGAGATACCTTCTCACTCGACGGAGTGATCATCTTGCGCGCGAGCGTCTATGCGCTGATGGCGGTGCTGCTGGTGATGGGTTGGTGGCAGCTTTCCCGCCGTCATCCGGAATTCCGCCTGTTCGACCCTCGCCTTGCCGCAAACCGGGCGAGCGTGTAGGCGCGCGCCACACGCAACAAGACAGTAGCCATGCTGCATTTCCGCATCCGCGACTTCCTTTCGATCCTGTTCTACCGGCTGCTCGCACCCTTTTTCGGCAGCATGGGCAGCGGTGTGCGGATCGTGCGCCCCTTGCGAATCTTCGGCGCGAAACACTGCCATTTCGGCGACGGAGCGGTGCTGCAATTCGGTGCCTATATCGCGGCACTCAAGGAACATGACGAGCCGCCGGTCTTCAAGGTCGGCGCGCGCAGCATGATCGGCAATCATGCGCATATCGTCGCAACCAAGCGCGTCGAGTTCGGCGAAGGCGTTCTGACGGCAGACCGCTTGTTCGTCGCCGACAATCGCCACACCTTCGAAGACCCGGACACGCCGATCCGCGACCAGGGACTGACCCAGCTTGCCGAAGTCCATATCGGCGATGGCAGCTGGATCGGCGAAAATGTCTGCATCTCCGGCGCGTCGATCGGCAAGCAATGCGTGATCGCCGCCAACAGCGTCGTCACCAGCGACATTCCAGACCATTGCGTCGCCGTTGGAGCGCCCGCACGTATCGTCAGGCGCTATTGCGACACGCGTAGGGGGTGGTATCGCACGACTCCCGAAGGAGAATTCCGCGAATGAGCGCGAGTGCCGCCCCTGCCCAAGCGAAAACCGCCCTGCCAGCTCCGCGCAAAGCCGGTCAGATCACCAATCCGGTGCTGCGCCAGCGGCTGCGCCAGGTTGCGCTGTTCGCTGCCATCCTGATCTCAGGCGGCCTGCTGTCGATCCCGCGCATGCCGCTGCTGATCTTGGTGTTGGTGCTGTGCTTCGCGCTGCGAAATCCGCTGCGCATGTTCCGCCCCGAATTTGCGCTGATCTGGCTGTTGCTGCTTGCGGTCGGTGCGGTCGCGTTGATCGGGGGCGAGAGCTTCCAGCTTATGCCGATGACTATCCGCTATGCGAACTTCCTTGCGGGGATCGCTTTGCTGATGGTCTATATCGACGAAACGCGAACCACGCTGGCGGACGACCTGTTCCCGATGCTGAAGCTGATGGCGTTCCAGTCGATCCTGACACCGATTGCAGTGCTGGTCGCGGGCGGTTTCTTCACGACCTTTCTCGTGAACGAAACGACCTACCACACGCTGTTCTACGTTTTCACCTATCATGAACTTATCGAGACCGGCGCGGTGTTGAAAAGACCCGACGGATTCTTCTTCGAGCCCGGCGTGTTCCAGATCTATCTCAATATCCTGCTCTTCATCTGCCTGTTCGTGCGTAAGCATTCCAAGGTCGATATCGGGATCGCCACGCTCTCGATCATCGCGACGCAATCGACCACCGGCGTGGTGATCATGATGATCCAGTTCGGCATCGCCTATTTCCAATGGCTCAAGACCGCAAACCGGCGGCAGAAGGTCGGTGTGTTCGTGTTCGTCCCGATCCTGTTGCTGCCTCTCGCGGCATACATGACATTCAATATCAGCCAGAAGTTCTACGGCGCGCTGAGCGGATCGGCCGAGGCGCGTGAATACGACTTGCGCACCGGCATCGCCGTGGCCGCGGAAAAGCCGCTGACCGGGATCGGTTTCGATTATGAGAAGTATTTCGATGTTTCGGCCCGCGTCGGCTATCGAGAGGCCAACCTGTCGCGCGACAACATCACCGAACGCGGCAACACCAACGGTGTGGTGGTGCTGCTCTATAGCGTGGGCATACCGCTCTCGCTGATATTCCTGCTGGGCCTTGCTTTCCAGCGCATGTTCCGCCCGCGTTTCCTGTTTGCCGCACTGATCGTGCTTTCGTTGATGGCGGAATCGCTCTTCTTCACACCGATCGTGCTCATGGTCGCGTTCAGCGGGTTGCTGATCCGGCCGAAACGGGTGATGAGCCTGCTGGGTGGCGGCCGCACCGCGCGTGCGTCGCAGCCGCAGCGCGTCTGACGTTCCGGAGCCAAGCCCCATGTCGCGCATCCTGTTCATCGGCATCGACTATTTCGCCTATGCGAAAGAGATCTGCGCTGCGCTCGAACGCCTTGGGCATGAGGTCGATTACCACCCGATCGAAGATGCGGGGTTCGCGAGCAAGACCGCAAAGAAATTTGTCGGCGGCGCCTATGCCAAGCGCCTGGCAGCCTATCACGACCGACTGATCGAACAGAGCGCCGGCAGGGGCTACGACACCATCCTGTTCATCCAGTGCCACCACATGCACGATTCCGCGCTTGAGCGGCTGCGTCAGCTGCACCCGGATGCGCGCTTCGTCCTGTACAATTGGGATTCGCTCACCACCCACGATTACAGACCGTGGCTGAAGCATTTCGACCATGCCGCAACCTTCGATCCTGTAGACGCGGAGGCGCTGGGAATTGGATACCTCCCGCTCTTCGCGATCCCGCGTTTCTTCACGATCGATCAGGAGCGCCCCAAGGCGCAGGACCTCTACTTCGTTGGCGCGATTGGTACGCTGCACCGCTTTAGCGCACTCGAACGGCTGCATGCCTTTTGCGACGCTCACGATCTCACTACCCGCTTTCACTTGAAATGCTCGCCGGTGATGCAGTTGACCCTCCTCAAGGAACGCAAGTCGCTACCGGGCGTCACCGGCAAGAGCCTCAGTTTCGACGGGATCGTCGACATGCTCGAAGCCTCGCGCGGGACCTTCGATTTCGCCAATCACAAGCAGTCCGGCTACACCATGCGGCTGATCGAGAACATGTGCGCCGGCCGCAAGATCGTGACCGAGAACCCGCGCATCCTCGACGAGCCGTTCTATCGCGACGACCGCTTTCTGCTGGTCGACGGCCATGATTTTTCTCAGGTGCCTGAATTCCTCGCGCGACCGATTACCTCGGAGCTGGACGTTCAGGCCTTCAGCATCGACAGCTGGGCGCGGAAATTGGTCGAACAGGAAAGGGTGCCGGCGGCATGAGCGAAGAGACCAAAGGGTTACGGCAGAGCATTGCCAGGCGCGTGCAATGGTTGCGCTGGTATCGCTACAAGATGGCCGGCTACGACATCCATCCGAGCTGTGAGCTGGAACGCGGACTCAATCTCGATCGCTACTTCCCGCAAGGCATCCATGTAGGCGCGCACACGATCCTGACCAGCCGAGTGACGATCCTCAGCCACAAGCTGATCCCGCGCAAGAGCCTGGGCCGCTACGATGGCGAAAAGTGTCACACCTATATCGGCGAATGGTGCGTGATCGGGATCGGCGCGGTCATCATGGGCGGCGTCAAGATCGGCGACGAATGCGTCGTGGGATCGGGCGCGGTGGTGACCAAGGACGTACCCTCCGGCACGATCGTCGCGGGCAATCCGGCCCGCGTGGTGCGCGAAGGGATCGAGATGGAAGACATCTACCTGTAGTTTGTTCGCAGGTGCAACATCTGGAACGTTGCCAGCTACGCGCCCCGAGTGTAGGGCGCGCTCCGTTCAAGGAATTCACCAGATCATGAGCGCCAAGAAGAAAATCCTGCAGGCCGCCAATCGCGTGCTCGCTCCCACCGGCGCGCAGCTTTACCGCGCCGGGATCGACATGGAATACGCCCTTGGCTGGCTGGCCGAACGCGACCATGGCATCGCCAGCATATTCGACCTTGGCGCGGCACGCGGCGATTGGAGCCGCATGGCGCTGGGCATGTTCCCGAATGCGCGCATCGTCGGCGTCGATCCCCTAAAGGAACGCCTGCCTTTCTTGGAACAGCTCAAAAGCGAGAATGATCGGTTCGACTTCGTTTCCGCCGTTGCCGGCGAAGACGAAGGCGGCACGGTCGAGCTTGCGGTCACCGAAGATCTCGACGGCTCGAGCGTCCATGGCAGCGAAGGCGAGACCCGTAGCGTTCCGGTCCATTCGGTCGATGCGATTGCCGAGATGAAAGACCTGAAGGGGCCCTACTTTCTCAAATTCGACACGCACGGCTTCGAAATGCCGATCCTTCGCAGCGCCGAAAAGGTGCTCGCCGAAACCCGCTACCTTGTGATGGAAGCCTACAATTTCCGCCACACGCCAGAGACGCTGCTATTCCATGAAATGATCGCCTTCATGGCGACCAAGGGCTTCCGCGTGACGCACCTCGTCGATGTGCTGAACCGTCCTCGCGACGGCGCACTTTGGCAGATCGACCTGATGTTCGCGCGCGAGGACGATCCCGTCTTTGCCAGCGACAGTTTCAAGTCCTAATCGACTCATTCCCTCAATCCATTCTCCGAAAGCACATCGATGACCACCGGCAAGAAAGCACTGATCACTGGAGTTACCGGGCAGGACGGCGCGTATCTTTCGCGGCTGCTGCTCGACAAGGGGTACGAAGTGCACGGGGTCAAGCGGCGTTCCTCCTCGTTCAACACCGGCCGGATCGAGGATATCTACCAGGATCCGCACACCGACGATCAGCGCTTCGTGCTGCATTACGGCGACCTCACCGACAGCACCAATCTGATCCGCATCGTGCAGGAAGTGCAGCCTGACGAGATCTACAACCTTGCCGCGCAAAGCCACGTGGCGGTCAGCTTCGAAACGCCCGAATACACCGGAAATGCCGACGCGATCGGGACTCTGCGTCTGCTCGAAGCAATCCGCATCCTTGGGCTTGAGAAGAAGACCCGGTTCTACCAGGCTTCGACTTCGGAGCTTTACGGGTTGGTGCAGGAAGTCCCGCAGAGCGAGACTACGCCGTTCTATCCGCGCAGTCCCTATGCTGCGGCCAAGCTCTACGCCTACTGGATCACGGTCAACTACCGCGAAGCCTATGGCATGCACGCCTCCAACGGTATTCTGTTCAACCATGAAAGCCCGCTGCGCGGCGAAACCTTCGTCACCCGCAAGATCACCCGCGCCGCCGCTGCCATCGCGCTGGGCAAGCAGGACAAGCTCTATCTGGGGAATCTCGACGCCAAGCGCGACTGGGGCCATGCCCGCGAATATGTGCGCGGCATGTGGATGATGATGCAGCAGGACGAGCCGGACGATTACGTGCTGGCGACCGGCGAGACCACCAGCGTCCGCGACTTCGTGCAATGGGCATTCGAAGACGCCGGTATCCCGGTCGAATTCAAGGGTGAAGGCGTTGAAGAGAAGGGTTACGCGCTCGACGACGGGCGCTGCCTGATCGAAGTCGACCCGGCCTATTTCCGCCCGACCGAGGTCGAACTGCTGCTCGGCGATCCGACCAAGGCCAAGGAAAAGCTCGGCTGGGTCCATGAAACCGGCCCGCGCGAACTGGCGCGCGAAATGGTCGA
>JASJDE010000047.1 GCA_030065195.1 Erythrobacter sp.
GCCTTCAAATGGGCGCTGCCACCGCCGCTCTGGCTCTCGTGATTGGCTGGGCCGGATCGATGGGTGTGATGGCGCTGAACAAGTATCAGGCCGAAGCGAACCTCGCCTCATTCCAGGACGAAAAAGCCGAAGTCGCCAGCGCGCAGCAACGGCTCGAAGCCTATGGCAACGACATGGGTGCCATCGCTGACGAGTTGAAAGCGCGTCAGGATGTTCTCGAAGCGATGGTAGAGATGCTTCCCGAAGACATTCGGACCGTCGACACCAATGTCACCGATTCCAGCGAGGAAACGGCGAAGACCATCGAACAGGTCGGCGCTTACTTCCCGCAAGCTCGCGGTCTTGCCGAACTCGAAGCGCGTCAGCTCGCCTTTGTCGAGAATATGACCCGCTACGCGGACTGGCGCGCCGCTCGCGCTGAAGATGCGCTGCGCAAGTTGAATCTTGATCCGCGTGCCATGGCCCGCGCCGCTCGCGATGATGTTGAATCGGCAATGGGTGGTCCGCTGCAGATCCTCGCAACGTCCGCTGATGGTTCGCTTGATCCGCGCTTTGAACGCCTTGGCCTCAGCCTCACGCGCATGGCCTCGCTTGAGCGCGCGCTCGAAGGTGTGCCGCAGGTTGTGCCCGCTGCCGACCAGCGCATTACCTCCGCCTATGGCTATCGCCGCGATCCTTTCACCCGCCGCAGCGCGATGCATAGCGGAATCGATTTCAAGGGTGCGCGCGGATCGCCGATCATGGCCGCAGCGACCGGTGAGATCACCTTCGCTGGCTGGAAGGGCGGTTATGGCCGCACTGTCGAGGTTACTCACAGCAACGGCATCGTGACCCGATACGCTCATATGTCTCGGATCGACGTGGCAGTCGGGCAGTCCGTCGAAGCTGGCGACACGCTGGGTGGCCTTGGCAGCAGCGGACGGTCTACTGGTCCTCATCTACACTTTGAAGTTCGAATCAATGGACGCGCAGTAAACCCGCGCCCCTTCCTGGAGACCGCTCCCGATGTTCTCAAAGAAGTCCGCGGAACCGGCACAACCCGACCTGCCGCAACCCCCGCCCGCCCCTAAATCCCAAGGACGAAAAATGGCCAATGGAAACTCCACCTTTTCGGTGATCGGATCAGACGTAACCATCAAAGGCGATGTCAGCGCCTCGGTTGACCTTCATGTTGACGGCAAGATCGAAGGCGACATCAAATGCGCGTCGCTCGTGCAGGGCGAAGGCAGCACCGTGAATGGCGGCGTGACCGCAGACAGTGCGCGCATGTCGGGCAAGGTTGTCGGTTCGATCACAGCCAAGGAGCTGGTGATCCTGAAGAGCGCCCGCATCGAAGGGGACGTGCATTACGATGCGCTGACCATTGAGCAAGGCGCTCAGGTCGATGGCCGCTTCTCGCCCAATGCCCGTTCCAAGGCTCCGGCAGCAGCAGCACCAAAGCCAGTAAGCAGCAGCAGCGGCGGCGACAAGGATCCGCAGCTTTCCGTCGCAGGCTAAGCCAGCTTCACAGAATAGCGAAACGCCGCGTACCTTTGGGTTCGCGGCGTTTTTTGTGGGCTGCCTCAGAGAACTTCGGCGCGCAGGGCCTTGCGGTCGAGCTTGCCGATGATCGTCTTGGGAAGATCACTGCGGATCACCACCTGATCGACCCGCTCGTGCTTGCCGATCCGGTCATTGAGCCAGCCGCGCAGCGCGTCCGCCCCGATATCGGCCTCGGGATCAATCAGCGTCACATAAGCGCGCGGGACTTCGCCGCGATACTCATCGGGCACCCCGATCACGAGCGCCTCCTTGATCGCCTCGTGCTTTAGGATCGCGTCTTCGACCACGCTCGGGAAGACCTTGAAGCCGCCTACCGCGATCATGTCCTTGATCCGATCGACGATCTTGAGGAAGCCGTCTTCGTCCATCTCGGCAACGTCGCCCGTGCGCAGGTAGCGTTTGTTTCCGCGCTCGACGAAGACGTCGGCATCGGTTTCCGGGCGCTGCCAATAGCCGCGCATTACTTGCGGTCCGTGAATTGCGAGCTCGCCCGGTTCGCCTTCGGGGGCAAGCTTTGTCGGGTCTTCCTTATCGAGGAGCACGATCTCGGTCCCCGGCACCAACTGGCCGATCGTCCCTTTCTTGCGCACGCCTTCATACGGGTTCGCTGAGACGACACCTGCACTTTCAGTGAGGCCGTATCCTTCCACCACGCGAACGCCGGTCACCTCTTCGAACCGGTCATGCACCGGACCCGGCATCGGCGCACCGCCTGAAATGCAAACCTTGAGCGACGAAAGATCGGTCTTGGTCAGCTTGGGGTGGTCGAGCAGCGCCTGAAACATGGTCGGCACACCGGGAAAGCCGGTGGTGCGGTATTTCTCAATCGTCTTGAGCACCTGCCCCGCCTCGAACCGCGGAACCATCGCAATCGAACCGCCACTTGCGACCGCGTGGTTGAGCAAAGCGGTGTTGGCGAAAACATGAAAGAAGGGCAGCGCACCCATGAAGACTTCCTTGGTCGGGTCTTCGAAAGAATTGATCGAGGCGACCTGCTGCGCGTTCTGCGTCAACTGGCTGTGGCCGAGCATCGCGCCCTTGGGCCGCCCGGTGGTGCCGCCGGTATATTGCAGCAGGGCCAGCGCCTCGCGCTCATCAAGGGTGTCTTCGCCTTCAGGCCACGGCTTGAGCATGTCGGACCAGCGCAGCGTGTTTTCGCTCCACGCGACATTGGCGATCTGGCTGCGCTTCAGAAGCTTGAGTGCAGTGCCCTTTGCCCACGGAAGCATATCCGAAAGCCTACCCACAACCAGCGTTTCAAGCTCGGAGTTTTCGAGCACTTGCGCAGCGGTGTCGTACAGTTCGGGCACGTCCAGCGTGACGAGAATCTTCGTGCCGCTATCGGCCACCTGCCAGCTCAATTCCTCGACCGTGTAGAGCGGCGAGAAGTTGACCACCACCGCGCCCGCCATCATCGCGCCGTAATAGGCCGATGCGTAGATCGGCACGTTGGGGAGGAACAGGCCAATACGATCGCCCCGCTCAACTCCCATCGCGATCAGGCCCGCAGCAAAGCTTTTCGCCTCGGCCTGGATCTCGGCATAGGAATAGGTGCGCCCGAGGAAATGCAGGAACGGCGCAACGGGATTGCGCTCGACAGACCGCGCCAGAAGCTCAGGCAGCGTCAGGTCCTCAAACGTCGCATCCCAGGGGGTGGGGTGGTGGTAGGTGGCCGTATTGACATACATGTCAGTAACATGCCGCATTCCCCACGCGCGCACAAGCAAACGCGCGACCAAGGCCGCGCATTTTCATGCAATTTGCGCTGGAATTGTCAGTGCGGGGCAGCGCGCCAGGATCAACCGGACGCGCTCACACCAGAAAAGCGCCCTATTCGGCGGGCTTTTCTTCTTCCGCTGGCTCTTCGGCGTCCGATTCTTCGGCAGGCGGTTCTGCGTAAGTCGGGGCTGGAGCATCGGCGCCTTCGCCCGCTTCTTCAGCCGCGCGTTTCTGCGCCAGCCATGCTTCGGCCTCGGCCTCTTGAGCAGCTTCGGCGGCAGCTTTCGCATTGGCTTCGCGCTCGGCGCGCAGCTCTTCGATCAGCTTGTCCTTGTCCGAACGCGTGTCTTCAACCGCTGCTTCGTCAGCCTCTTCGGTGATGCCGGCGCGCTTCGCCGCCTTGGCGACAACTGCGTCGAGCTCTCGCTGCGAACACAGGCCCAGCGTCACCGGGTCCTTGGGCTGGATGTTCTGAATGTTCCAGTGCGAGCGCTCACGGATTGCGCCGATCGTGTTGCGCGTGGTGCCGATGAGCTTGGAGATCTGCGCATCGGACACTTCGGGGTGATTGCGCAGGATCCAGGCGATGCCATCGGGCTTGTCCTGACGCTTCGACACGGGCGTATAGCGCGGACCCTTGGTGCGGGTCACTTCGACCGGAGCCTTATGCATCTTGAGCGCATATTCAGGATCGGCCTGACCCTTTTCGATCTCTTCCAGCGTCAGCTCCCCTGCATGCACAGGGTCGCGGCCGGTATATTTGCTGCCCGCCAGATCATCGGCCATCGCCTGCACTTCGAGGATGTGAAGGCCGCAGAACTCGGCGATCTGTTCGAAGGACAGGCCGGTGTGATCGACCAGCCAGGTAGCGGTGGCATGCGGCATCAGCGGCTTGGGCTGTTCCTTCTGTGCCATGGGAAATCTCCAAGGGAAAAAGACGTCAAAAATAGAAGGGCCGCCCCTTTCGGAGCGGCCGTTGCGAGTGTCAGATAGGGCAAAGGTGCCCCCTCGGCAAGAGAAACGGCGTAGCGATGCAAGATGGCCGCCGTCGGTGTGTCGGATTTTGCCAAGGTGACGCATGCGAATTGCGTTAGGTTCCAACGCTCAACAGGGGGAAATCCGATGATCCGTTCGCTTATCGCAGCTATCGGCATTGCGGCGCTGGGTGTTGCCACGCCGCTCGCGGCTCAGGGAAGTTACGCAGAATCGGGCTGGCGCGCTTCGACCGATGAGGAAAAGGACCTGCGCGAAGCCTTCGAGGACGCGCAAGATGATTGGAATTCGCGCCGCGACGGCGAGAATGAGCGCTATGATTGCGTCATGCGCTGGGGCGCATGGAGCGTTATCGGGCGTATGTTTGATGATGACATGATCCCGGCGATCAGCGGCGAATTGATGCATTCCTATGCCGACGCCCAGATGTCGCATCACCTCAGCACACTGATCGCTGCCGAGGGAGGCAATGCCGAAAGGGTGGGCGAAAAACTCGCCTATGCCGCGGTGCGCTTCGCCGAGCGACCAGAAAACGAGTCACTCGAAACCGTCATGGAAGCGCTCGGCAAGTGCTATGTCCAGCCGCTGAGCTGGTCGATCAATCCCAACTACCGGCTAACGGGCCCGCGCCTTTTCCAGATGCTCGGCGATCAGTCAGCCTATGACGGTTTTCCGGTCTGGGTGAATTCAAATAATGCTCGCGCGCAGTTCGACCAATACATCATGGACAAGGACTTCGTGGCCGCCGCCAATCTGGGCGCGCGGCTGCATACCGCAAACGACAAGACCACCGTCATGTGGAACGAAGTACTGCGCGCCTCGCTACTCTCAATCGAGTCCGGGCGCGGACTCGCACTCAGCGACACGCTGCTAAGTGCGCTAAGCGAAGTGTGGTGGCCGCGTTACCGGCGCGATTGGGCCAGCAACCTCCTTCGGCAAAAACGTGGGCTTCCCACCGGACAAGCCAATCGCCCGCCGCTCTATGATCCGGGCGAGGAACCCGGTTGGGCTAAACAGGAACGCGAGCGCTATCTCAATGGAGAGACCAACTACACGCCCTGCAATCGCTGGAATACGTACGGCTGCTAATCGCCACCAACCTCCAGCACGATCTTGCCGATATGCTCGCCCGCTTCCATTCGTGCATGGGCGGCGGCGGCCTCGGCTAGCGGGAAGGTTTCGTCCATGATCGGTGCCAGCTCCCCGCTGGTGAAGAGCGGCCAGGCGTTGGCTGCGATTTCGTCGGCGAGCGCGGCCTTGAACGCGTCCGAGCGTGGGCGCAGGGTCGATCCGGTCAGCGTCAGACGGCGCATCATCACCATCGGGATGAACAATTCCGCCTTCGCGCCGCCAAGCACCGCGATCGTCACGTGCCGTCCATCTTCGGCAAGGCATTGCAGGTTCCGTGGCACGTAGTCGCCTGAAACCATGTCGAGCACCACGTTCACGCCCTTGCCGCCGGTATGCTCCTTGATCGCTTCGACAAAATCCTGCTCGCGGTAGTTGATCGCGAGGTCCGCACCGACCTTGCGCGCGGCTTCGCACTTGGCTTCGTCACCGCAAGTCACAATCACCTCAATGTCGAACGCCTTGGCGAGCATGATCGCCATCGTGCCGATCCCGGATGTGCCGCCATGCACCAGCAGCGTCTCGCCATCCTTCGCCATGCCGCGTTCGAACACGTTGTGCCACACGGTGAAAAGGGTTTCGGGCAGCGCGGCGGCGGCCTTTAGGTCCATGCCATCGGGCACTGGCAGGCAATGTTGCCACGGCGCGGTGCAGTATTCGGCATAGCCCCCGCCCGGCGTCAAAGCGGCCACCCGTGCGCCGAGCATTTCGGCAGGGACGTCGCTGCCCACCGCGACGACTTCACCCGCGACTTCAAGACCAAGGATGGGCGAAGCACCCGGAGGTGCCGGATAGTGGCCAGCGCGCTGGATGCAATCGGGGCGATTGACCCCGGCATAGGCAACCTTGATTAAGACATCATCGGATTTGAGCGTAGGTCGATCGGTCTGCTCGACTGCCAACACATCGGGCCCACCGGGTGCAGCAAATCCAATGGCTTGCATCGTCTCTGGAAGAACAGGCGCTGTCGCCTCGGCCATATTGATTGCCCCCCAACCGGCTTTGCGGATTACTAAAGTGGCGGAAAAGCCACTCAGATGGTTAATGCGGGGCTGCAAATACCCAGCCTGCTCATTGACAGCAAGCCGCGTCTCTTGCGATGTTACAAGCAATGGATGATCTTGATCTTCCGCGTCCCAAAGGGGACGCCGCCAGCCGCCTCGCGGGCGAAGACCTTGCTCCTTATTCTCAGGACGAGTTGACCGAGCGGATCGCGCTGCTTGAAGCCGAGATTGCGCGGGTGAAAAATCACCGTGACAAGGCATCGGCTCACAGAGCGGCCGCAGACGCGCTTTTCAAGGGTTCAGGGTCATGAATATGCGGCCAATCCCTAGTTCGGATTCGCAATCGTTCATGTTCGACCCATATGTTATCACTACAATCCGCAATCACCCCCCAACAGAGACCTCCTAAATGCCTAGTTTCGCGCAAAACCTCGAAAGAACACTCCACAACGCGCTGGCCCATGCGTCAGAGCGTCGCCACGAATATGCGACGCTTGAGCACCTGCTGCTCGCGCTCATTGATGATGAGGACGGCGCGCAGGTCATGGCGGCCTGCGGAGTGGACCTTGCCGAGCTGGGCGAGGTGGTGAAGCAATATCTCGATCAGGAATACCAATCGCTCAAGACCGAGGAAGACGCCGACCCTCAGCCAACCGCCGGTTTCCAGCGCGTCATCCAGCGCGCAATCCTGCACGTGCAATCCTCGGGCAAGGACACGGTGACGGGTGCGAATGTGCTGGTTGCGCTTTTTTCCGAGCGTGATTCCTACGCGGTCTATTTCCTGCAGCAGCAGGATATGAGCCGTCTCGATGCCGTCAGCTACATCAGCCACGGCATCGGCAAAGGTGGCCGTCAGCTTGAGTCAAAGGCTCCGCAAGGCAGCGCCGAAGAAGCGGCAGGCGAAGCCGAAGCCACAAAGGATGGCGGTAACAAGAAGGAAACCGCGCTCGACCAGTTCACGGTCAACCTCAATGCCAAGGCAGAGGCCGGCAAGGTCGATCCGCTGATCGGTCGTGGTCCGGAAGTCGACCGCACGATCCAGATCCTGTGCCGCCGTTCGAAGAACAACCCGCTCTACGTGGGTGATCCCGGCGTTGGTAAGACCGCGATTGCCGAAGGTCTTGCTCGCAAGATCGTCGAAGGCGATGTGCCCGATGTCCTGTCCGAAGCCGTGATCTACTCGCTCGACATGGGCGCGCTGCTCGCCGGTACGCGCTATCGCGGCGATTTCGAGGAGCGCCTGAAGCAGGTTGTGTCCGAGCTTGAAGGGATGCCGCACGCGATCCTTTTCATCGACGAGATCCACACCGTGATCGGTGCCGGCGCGACGAGCGGCGGGGCTATGGATGCTTCAAACCTTTTGAAGCCTGCTCTGTCGGGCGGAACGATCCGCTGCATCGGTTCGACCACTTACAAGGAATTCCGCAACCACTTCGAAAAGGACCGCGCGCTGCTGCGCCGGTTCCAGAAGATTGACGTCAACGAGCCGACTATCGAAGATACAGTGAAGATCCTCAAGGGCCTGCGAACGGCTTTCGAAGAGCATCACAACGTCAAATACACGCCCGATGCGCTCAAGACTGCGGTGGAACTGTCTGCGCGTTACATCAACGATCGCAAGCTGCCCGACAAGGCGATCGACGTGATCGACGAGGTCGGCGCGATGCAGATGCTGGTCCCGCCGAGCCGCCGGAAAAAGAAGATCACGGCCAAGGAAATCGAAGCGGTCATCGCGACGATGGCTCGCATTCCCCCGAAATCGGTCAGCAAAGACGACAAGAAAGCGCTCGAAAACCTCGACCGGGACCTCAAGCATGTCGTTTTCGGCCAGGACGAGGCGATCCACCGGCTTGCGACCGCGATGAAGCTGAGCCGCGCAGGCCTGCGCGATCCCGACAAGCCGATCGGCTCGTTCCTGTTCAGTGGCCCGACGGGTGTCGGCAAGACCGAAGTCGCACGGCAGCTCGCTTCGATCATGGGCATTGATCTCAAGCGCTTCGACATGTCCGAATATATGGAACGCCACAGCGTTTCGCGCCTGATCGGCGCGCCTCCGGGCTATGTCGGCTACGATCAGGGCGGGTTGCTGACCGACGCGGTCGACCAGAACCCGCATTGCGTGCTGCTGCTCGACGAGATCGAAAAGGCCCACCCAGACCTGTTCAACATCCTGTTGCAGGTTATGGACAACGGTCGCCTGACCGATCACCACGGTAAGACAGTCGACTTCCGCAATGTCGTACTGATCATGACGACGAATGCCGGCGCGGCCGATATGGCGCGCCAAGGCATCGGCTTTGGCGACGTGTCGAAGGAAGATGCAGGATCGGAAGCGGTGAAGAAGATGTTCACCCCCGAATTCCGCAACCGTCTCGATGCGATTGTGCCATTCGCCTATCTCGGCAAGAGCACCGTCGCCCGCGTGGTCGACAAGTTCATCCTCGAACTGGAATTGCAGCTGGCCGAACAGAATGTCCACATCCAGTTCGACGGCGTTGCGCGCGAATGGCTCGCAGACAAGGGCTACGACAAGCTTTACGGCGCCCGCCCGATGGGCCGCCTGCTCCAGGACAAAATCAAGCAGCCGCTCGCCGAAGAGCTGCTGTTCGGAAAGCTCGCCCAGGGCGGCGAGGTCCATGTCAGCATCAAGGATGGCAAGCCGAGCTTCGAGCTGACGCCGGCCCCGCCCAAGACGAGGCCCAAGCGGAAAACGCCTGCGAAGAAGAAACCGGCCGCGAAGAAGGCGCCGCCCAAGAATGACGGCGACACAAAGCCGGAAGCTTCGGGTAACGGCAAGGACAATTGATCGCCACAACCGGTCTGGCTTTTTTCCCGGCATTGTGATTGATCCGCCTCAAAGCAATTTTGGGGCCGATCATGTTTGTACGCACCTTTCCCGCCATTCTCGCCGCGATTGCGTTTTGCAGCCCGCTGGCGGCTGACGACAACGAAGCTGCGGAGACAGGCCGACCCAGTCCCTATTTCACGGGTGCCGACTTGTTCGGTTTGAGCGTAGCGGCCGATCCGCAAATCAGTCCGGACGGCGGCAAAATCGCCTATGTGCGGCGCACCAACGACATCATGACCGACAGTGCCGTCACATCGATCTGGCTCATCGACGCAGAAACCGGCGCGGAAACGCCGCTCGTTTCCGGCGAAGGTGCACACTTTTCTCCACGTTGGTCACCAGACGGTTCGCGGATCGCCTATATTTCGACCGAAAGCGGAGGCGGACCCGAATTGCATGTGCGCTGGATGGAAAGCGGTGCGAGCGCCAACATCACCGCACTTCCCGAAAGCCCGAGCGGGATCAGCTGGTCCCCCGACGGGTCGCAGATCGCCTACACTGCGCGCGTGCCGGCCAAGCCCGTGAGCCTCGGCAGCGGTCCGGCAAAGCCCGAAGGCGCAAAATGGAAGGCGCCGCCGACCATCACCGACAAGGTGACATACCGGATTGACGGCGCAGGCTACCTGAAGCCGGGCTTTACTCAGATATTCGTCGTCTCTGCCACGGGCGGCGCGCCGCGCCAGCTTACGTCGGGCGACCGCCACCATTCGGGGTCGCTCGAATGGACCCCGGATGGCCGTCGCATCCTGATAAGCGGGAACCGCGACGAGAATTGGGAACTCGCAGGGATCGACAGCGAGATCTACGCAATCGACATCGCATCGGGCGCGATTTCGGCGCTGACCGATCGCGACGGGCCCGATTTTGGCCCACAGGTAAGCCCTGACGGACGTCGTATCGCCTATTTGGGCGTCGATGACGAAGGCAAGGCCTACCATCAAACCGAACTCTACCTGATGGACGCCGACGGCTCGAATACGCGCCGCATCGCGGCCGGTTTCGATCGCAGCTTCGATAGCCTCGAATGGACCGAAGCCGGGCTATTCGCAGGCTACGAGGATGAAGGCGAGTATCGCGTCGCCCGCATTGGCATTTCCGGGAATGTCGATCCGCTTAGCGCGCGCATTGCGGATCCGGGCTATTCGAGGCCCTATGTCGGCGGCCACTGGAGCATCTCCGCCAACGGCACGCTGGCGTTTACCAGCGGCAGCGCTTCGCGGCCGGCCGATGTCTCGATCCTGCGCGGCAACCGGTCGCGACGCCTGACAAAACTGAACGACCTGAAGCTGTCGGGCAAGCGCCTGGGCGAAACGCGCGAAATCGCTGTGGCTGCGCCCGATGGGACGCCCATTCCGAGCTGGATCCTGTTGCCTCCCGATTATGAACCTGGCACGCGCGTCCCGACCATTCTCGAGATTCACGGCGGACCCTTTGCCGCCTATGGCCCGCATTTCGCCAGCGATTACCAGCTTTACGCGAGTAAAGGATACGCGGTGCTGTTCACCAACCCCGGCGGTTCGACTGGCTATGGCGCCGAGTTCGCGGCGCGGATCGATGGAAACTATCCGATTTCGAACCACGCCGAGTTGATGGCCGCCGTCGATGCCGCGGTGGCGCAAGGTTACGCAGACCCAGAGAACCTGTTCGTCACCGGCGGTTCGGGAGGTGGTATCCTGACCGCGTGGATGGTCGGCAAGACCGATCGCTTCGCTGCAGCCGCTTCCAACAAACCGGTGATCAACTGGACAACAATGGCGCTGATGAGCGACGGCTATCCATTCTTCGGGCGGTACTGGATGAAGGGCAAGCCGTGGGAAAAGCCCGAAGAATACTGGGATCGTTCGCCCCTGAAATCGGTGCCGAACATAACGACTCCCACATTGGTGCTGGTCGCAGCGGAGGACTATCGCACTCCGCGCGGCGAAGCCGAACAGTTCTACGGCGCGCTCAAGCTCCAGGAAGTCGATACCGCGTTACTGGTGACCCCCGGCGGAAGCCATGGCGACCTGACCATGTCGCCCAGCCAGTTGGCCGCCAAGACAGCAGCCGTAATCGCCTGGTTCGACAAATATCGCACCGACAAACCCGCAGAATGACGGGAACGCCTATGGTGCCATTGCTGTTTAGGGAACCATGAGCGCGCCATTCTCGTGGATCCGATCCGAGCCTTGGGGCGTACACGTCGTGCCTGCCGATTGCTGGGTCGATCCGGGACGAGCGGTCGAACGGGCACTGGTCACGCACGGCCATGCCGATCACGCGCGCGGAGGGCATGGCGAAACCATCGCTACATCCGAAACGCTGGCGATAATGGAGCTTCGCTACGACACCCGCGCGGGCACCACTCCGGTGCAATATGGAGAGACGATCAAGATCGGCGGAAGCGTTGATGCAACCTTTGTCCCGGCCGGGCATGTGCTGGGGTCGGCTCAGATCCTGCTGGAACATGCCGGCGAAAGGGTCGTCATCACCGGCGATTACAAGCGGCGGCCCGACCCGACCTGCACGCCGTTTGAAGTGATACCCTGCGACATATTCATCACTGAGGCCACGTTCGGCCTTCCCGTTTTCACGCATCCGCCGATCGAAGAGGAAATCGGCAAGCTCTCGCGGGCGCTTTCCGATCATCCCGATCGATGCGTTCTGGTCGGGGCATATGCGCTCGGCAAGGCGCAGCGCGTCATTGCCGAGTTGCGCGCGGCGGGGCATGGCGACCCGATCTACCTCCATGGCGCGATGGAGAAGATGTGCCAACTCTACCAGGACCACGGAGTCGACCTCGGCGAGTTGCGGCTGGTGGGCGATCACGACAAGCAGGATATGCGCGGCAGCATAGTGGTCTGCCCACCGTCGGCGCTCAACGATCGCTGGTCGAGGCGACTCCCCGATCCGATCACCGCGATGGCGAGCGGGTGGATGCGCGTGCGCCAACGCGCGCGGCAAAGAGGTGTGGAGCTGCCGCTGGTGATCTCCGATCACGCCGACTGGAACGAACTCACGGCGACCATTGACGAGGTGGATCCCGTCGAGACCTGGATCACGCATGGACGCGAAGAAGCACTGCTGCGCTGGTGCGAGCTTGGACAACGCCGGGCACGAGCGCTCGCGCTGGTCGGGCGCGAGGACGAGGATGAGTAGGTGAAGGCTTTCGCCGCCCTGCTTGACGCATTGGTTTACACCACCAGTCGCAATCGCAAGCTGTCGCTGCTGGCGGACTATCTGCGCGACACGTCCGATCCGGACCGTGGCTGGGCAATGGCGGCGCTGACCGGCGAGCTCGACTTTCCGGCGGTGAAGAGTTCGACCATCCGCAACCTGATGAAGGACCGGGTCGATCCGGTCCTTTGGTCGCTCAGCCGCGACTTCGTCGGCGATACGGCAGAAACGGCCAGTCTGCTTTGGCCCGGCGGCAATAGCGATGTCCATCCGCCCAGCGTTGCGGAGGTAGTTGAGCTGCTAGCAAACCTGACGCGCGCCTCTGCGCCAGCGGAGCTTCCGAAGCTGCTCGATCAGCTCAACCCCAACGGGCGGTTCGCGCTGATCAAGCTGGCGACCGGTGGTATGCGGATCGGAGTTTCGGCTCGCCTGGCCAAAACGGCGTTTGCGCAAGCCTTCGATGTCGCGGTCGAGGAGGTCGAAGAATACTGGCACGCGCTCGATGCGCCCTACCCCGAATTGTTCGCATGGGCCGCCGAAGGAGGCGATCCGCCAGACGTCAGCAATCGCCCACGCTTCCGACCGTTCATGCTGGCCCATCCGCTCGAAGACACCGTCGTCGACCTCACGGATTTTGCGGTCGAGTGGAAATGGGATGGCATCCGCGTCCAACTGGTGCGAGTGGCGGGACAGACGCGGCTCTACTCACGCTCCGGCGACGATATCTCGGCGACATTCCCGGAACTTCTCGATGCGATGCCTCTGGATGCAGTTCTCGATGGGGAATTGTTGGTACGCGGTTCGCAACAAGGCGGAGAAATCGGCGGAGCTGCAAGCTTCAACGCCTTGCAGCAGCGGCTCGGTCGCAAGACCGTCAGCAAGAAGATGTTGGCGGAGTTTCCGGCCTTTGTCAGGCTTTACGACGCGCTGATCGTCGAGGGAGAGGATCTGCGCGAATGGGCCTGGAGCAAACGCCGGACAGCGCTTGAAAAGCTGATAGCACGCCTGCCTGAAAGCCATTTCGATCTTTCGAGCCTGGTGGAAGCGCGGAATTTCGAGCATCTCGCGGCAATCCGCGAAGGCACGCGCGAGGATGCAATCGAAGGGTTGATGCTGAAGCGCCGCGACAGCGCGTACATCGCTGGTCGAAAGGTCGGGTTGTGGTACAAATGGAAGCGCGATCCGCTGCTCGTTGATTGTGTCCTGATGTACGCACAGCGTGGCTCCGGCAAACGTTCGAGCTTCTATTCCGACTACACTTTCGGGTGCTGGGACGGCGATCCGGACCAGGGCGCGGAGCTGCTCCCGGTCGGGAAGGCCTATTCCGGATTCACCGATGCCGAACTCAAGAAACTGGATCGGCTGGTACGCCAGACCACCCTCAATCGCTTCGGGCCGGTTCGCGAAGTCGAGCGCACCCTTGTCTTCGAGGTTGCGTTCGACAGCGTCCATTCCTCGAAACGCCACAAATCGGGCCTGGCAATGCGATTTCCACGCATTCACCGCATCCGCTGGGACAAGCCTGTGCACGAAGCCGACCGGATCGAAAACCTGCGAAGCCTTATTCGCGACTAGGCGTTGCAGCCAAGCGGTTGCAAGCGGTGAAGATTCCAATTAAGTTTCGATTTGAAACGGGAGAATCGCACATGCCTATCAAAGATCAGATCATTCCGGTTTGGGGCCAGATGCTGGGAACCCTCGACGGGTTGCTCACCAAAGCCGAAGCCCATGAGAAGGGTGACGCGCTACTCGCAGCAAAGCTGGCGGACGACATGCACCCGCTTGCGGTTCAGGTGCGCTTCGTCTGCAACATGCCGGGCGAAGCGATGGAGCGCCTTGGCGGGATCCACTTCGATTCGAACGAAGACAACCCCAGCACCCTAGCCGAAGCGCGGCAATGGATCGCGGCACGACGCAAGGCTGTCGAGGAATGGGGTGGACTCGAATTCGTTGCCGACGACGCGCCGATCGAATTGGCCCTTCCCAATGGTATGAAGTTCGACCTGAGCGCTCAGGAATATGTCCGCGACTGGGCGTTGGCGCAGTTCTATTTCCACATCACCACAGCCTATGCGATCCTCCGCAAGGAAGGGCTCGCAATCGGCAAGATCGACTACGTGCCCTACATGCTGCGATATATGCGCCAGCCGCAGACGGCCTGATCAGTCCAATCCGCATTCGAACACCGCAAGCGCATGCGCCTTGGCGTTCTCGGTGTAGTGGATCACGCCGACTTTCATCCCGGCGATCGCGGCATCGGATAGCTCTTTCATGGGTTTGGCCGGACGACCCGCCCACAACATTCGGTCTTCCATAACCTTGCCTTCGGTCAACATCGCGCCGGCCGCCAGCATGGCATCACTGCCGATCACCGACTTGTTCATCGCAATCGCGCCGAGTCCGACGAACCCCCGATCCTTGATCGTACAGCCATGCAGCATCGCCATATGTCCGACCAAGACATCGTCTCCGATGATCAGCGGGCTGCCCTCCTCGTCGCCCGGACGCGGCGGATCGCAATGCAGCACCGAACCATCCTGAATGTTGGTCCGTTCCCCGATCCGGATCTTGAATACGTCGCCGCGCACCACGCAATTGTACCAGATCGAGCTTTCGGGCCCGATCTCGACGTCGCCAATTATCGTGCAACCGGGCGCCACAAAAGCCGTCTCGTGGATGCGCGGCACCTTGCCGTGGATCGGGATTATATTGACGCCGGGGCGATACATCAGAGGTTCTCCCATTGCTGTTTGGTCAGCGAATACTGGATGGTCGGATTGTCTTCGGCCGGAAGGCCCGGATCGGAAAAATCCAAATCGGGGCGCCGGACCATGCCCAACTTCTCCATCAGCTTCCAGCTCCCGATATTGGCTTCGCTCGTGAGCGCGACGAGATGCGGTGCGCCGACCCTGCCGAAGCCCCAATCGATCACGGCTAGCATCGCTTCATGGGCATAGCCGCGCCGCCAGCGATCCTCGCGCACGATCCACCCGATCTCGTGATCGCCGACATTGGACGCGAGCGGGTTGTCGACCCGCTTCAAACCGGCATGGCCGACGAGTTCGCCGCTCGCCTTCTCAATCATCATCATGAAGCCGAAGCCGTCGCGCGCGAAGCTCGCCATCGCCTTGGCATGCTTCGCTTCGATCTCGTGCAGTTCCGTCACGCCCCCCAGGTGCTTCATCACAGGAGGCGTGTTCAGGACGCGGTTCTGAAGTTCGGCGTCACTTTCATCTATCTTGCGCAGCACCAGCCGCTCGGTTTCGAGAACGGGATCACCCACGCGACAATTCCCATTCGGCGCGGTCGATCCGGTAGACGATCACGGTCTTACCTTTCGCCCAGGCGACCGTATCGGGGAAATCCAGGTCGCTTCTTCGTTGCATACCGAGTTTTCTCATCAAGCCCCAACTGGCGACATTCTCATCGATCGTCAGGGCGATAACATGCGGTGCATCGAAACGCGTGAAGGCGAGATCGAGCGACGCAATCGCTGCCTCCTTGGCGTAACCGTGGCCCCAGGCGTCTTCGCGCAATCGCCATCCGGCCTCCATGTCGCCGATCGGTCCATTGGGCTCGTTGCATCGTTTCAAGCCACAGAATCCGAGGATTTCACCGGACAGATGACCGCGATCGGGGTGGCGCTGGAGAACCCAGAATGTGTGACCGTGTTCGCGATTGTAGCTGAGCAACCTGTCTTGAGCGTGCTGCTGCTCTTGAGCATCGGCGACTCCACCGAGATGGCGCATGACATTGGGCGTGTTCAGATGGTTCCAGAAAGGCGCCCAATCCTCCTCCCGCCAATCGCGCAGGATCAATCGCTCGGTCTCGTGGCGAAAATCAGCCATTCAGGAGCTTGGCGGCGACCGGCGCATGGTAGGTCAGGATGCCACTGCAACCCGCCCGCTTGAAAGCCAGCAAGGTTTCGAGCACGAGCGCGTCGCGATCCCCAGCTCCGGCAGCGGCGGCGGCTTCGATCATCGCGTACTCGCCGCTCACCTGATAGGCGAAAACCGGGACGTCGACATGGGCGGCAACCGTCGCCGCGACATCGAGATAGGCAAGTCCGGGTTTGACCATCACACTGTCCGCACCCTCGGCAATGTCCATTTCCACTTCACGCAGAGCCTCGCGAATGTTGCCGGGATCCATCTGGTAAGTTTTCTTGTCTCCCTTGAGCAGCCCGCCCGAACCCACCGCGTCGCGGAACGGGCCGTAAAATGCGCTCGCATACTTGGCGGCGTAGCTCATGATCTGGACATTGTGATGCCCGCCCATTTCCAGCGCCATACGGATTGCGTGAACGCGGCCGTCCATCATGTCCGACGGCGCGATGATGTCCGCACCAGCCTCAGCCTGGTTGATCGCCTGGTCGACCAGTGCGGCGACCGTTTCATCATTGGCAACATAGCCGCTCGCATCGAGCAACCCATCTTGCCCGTGGCTGGTATAGGGGTCGAGGGCGACGTCGGTCAGCACGCCGATATCGTCGCCGCACGCCTGTTTGATCGCGCGAACGGCGCGGCACACCAGATTGTCGGGATTGTGCGCTTCGACACCGTCGTCGCTGCGCCGCTCAGGCGGGGTATTGGGAAACAACGCTACCACCGGCACGCCCAGCCTAACCGCTTCCCGCGCCCGCTCAACGATGCCGTCGACGGACCAGCGCGAAACACCCGGTAATGTGCCGATCGGTTCCTCCAGCCCTTCGCCTTCGGTGACGAAGAGCGGCCAGATGAGATCGGCGGGCGTCAGCAGGGTTTCACGGTGGAGTGCGCGACTCCAACCAAACGCACGGGTCCGGCGAAGGCGGGTGTTGGGGTAGCTGCCAGTCATGGGCAGCCTGTTGCCGCAATTTGGCGGGGTGCGCAATCGCGCCGCCGATCAGCCGATTTCCTGCGTGCTGTCGATCTTCTCGATCTCGCGCTTGGGTTCATCGACTTCGGTTGCCAGCGGTTCGAGATCGACCAGCGCCGCTCCGGGTTCGATCTGGCGCAGCTTTATCAGCTGCTGGCGGAAGTCGAGCAATTCGGTACCCGACAGTTCGGCGCGGGTGACGTAGGAGACGCTGGCCGGATTGATAGCTCGCCCGTTGCGATACATTTCGTAGTGCAGGTGCGGTCCAGTCGAAAGCCCGGTCGATCCGACATAGCCGATAACCTGGCCGCGTCGGACGCTCTGACCGGAGCGCACCGCCATGCGGCTCATGTGGCAGTAGCGGGTCTCAAGCCCGTTGCCATGACGCAAGCGCACGGCGATTCCGCAGCCTCCTGCACGACCGGCAGAGCGCACCGTTCCGTCGGTTACGGCGACGATTGGCGTGCCGGTGCGAGCGCGGAAGTCGAGCCCTGCATGCATCCGACGATAGCCAAGGATCGGATGGCGGCGCATCCCGTAGCGCGAACTGATCGGTCCCGGCACTGGCGCCAGCAAACCGCGACGTTGTTCGCCCACGCCCGACGCTTCGTAGAATCGGCCTTCCTTGCCCCAGCGCATCAGCTGGGTCTTGGGCTGGCCACCGCGATCGATTCCGGCGTAGAGCAATTGGCCTGCCTGGCGTTCCCCGGTTGCGGCGCGGCGATAGGCGAGAATGATGTCAAATTCGTCGGAGGAGCGAATCTCGCGATCCATATCGAGGTGGTCGTCGAGCTTGCGGAGGTAATCCTGGGCCGCATTCGCCGGAACGCCGGCCGCGCGCATCGAACGGTAAAGGCTGGGTCCGACCGTTCCACGCAACCTCAGCGGCGTGTCGTCGACGCGAATGAAATTGCGTTCGAGCGCGAGGCTGCCGTCTCCCTCGGCATCTTGCCGGGCGATGGCCAGTTCGAGATCGAACCGTGCCCGAAACGCCAGCGCGTCGAGCGGCCGGGGCGCTCCCGGTCCCGGTCGTCGTCCCAGTACAATGTCGATCTTGGTCCCGGCTTCGATATCGCCGACCGGCATTGCATCGCCAACCAGCGCGCTCACCCGGTTGACGTCTTCGCGAGACACTCCGGCGCGGCGGAGCATGCTTGCAAAACTGTCTCCTGCGGCAAGGGTCGCCACGAGTTCGATTTGTGGTCTTTCAGGAGCGTTCGCAAGCGGGATCACATTGGCGGTGGGGCCCATCCGGCGACCACTATCTGCGCCAAGTGCGAGCGGCATGATCATCTGGCTGCGAAATTCGTCGCGGACTTGCTCGTCGGCGGGCATTGCAGGGCGCGCTTCGAGCGGCGTGAGGTTCGGCCAGAATGTGAGCGCCACGGCTCCCAGCCCCAGCATCGTACCGAGCCCGCGAAACCAACGGCGGCTTCCGATATTCTCGGCCAGGTCGGGAGCGAGGTCGAGCCGCTCGAACCATGCACCGGCCGCTAGCTTCCATTCGTCGTAACGATCGCCGAAATTGCGTACGCGAGACAGTGCCTGGCGCTTGTAGGCTTGCTGTCTTGTGGGCGGTGCGGCGCGCGCGGCGTTCTTTAGGTATGGAACGAGTGCGCCCGCGTCCATGGGTTCGGGCGCATCCCGCTCGGTTCCCCCTAAATCGCGCGTATGATCCAACATCCGTCCTTCGACCGCGCCAATGGTGCGGTGCACAACTGCAACTCTTCGTGCGTTCTTGGCGGTTATCCCTGCCCAATCAAGGTAAATATGCACTTAACCATCGGCCAAGCGACTCGAGCATGCGGTAAGGTGTTTCCCCGATGCGCGCAGGGGATGCAAAAGCGGTGTCGACCGTGTGCAACCGTGGGCCGGCCAGCCTCGACCATTGCTCTCGCTGGGCGGGCCTGACACATACTTGGAGCTGTGACAGGTTCCGCTTTCGACAATTCCGGCGACAGCCGCGTGCGTGCCGTGCTCGGCCCCACCAACACCGGCAAGACTCACTTGGCGATCGAACGGATGTGCGGCCATTCGAGCGGGATGATGGGCTTTCCGTTGCGCTTGCTGGCGCGCGAAGTCTACGACCGGGTGCGGGCGATCAAGGGCGACAAGGCGGTTGCGCTTATCACGGGGGAAGAGCGGATCGAACCACCCGAGGCGCGTTATTTCTGCTGTACAGCGGAAGCGATGGATCGCCTTGGTGGTGGGCTTGCATTCGTCGCGGTCGACGAAGCGCAGATCGGAGCCGACCCGGAGCGCGGGCACATCTTTACCGACCGATTGATGAACGCACGGGGCCGCGAGGAAACCATGATCCTGGGCTCGGGAACGCTCGAGCCCATAGTGAAGTCGCTGATTCCCAAGGTGGAACTGGTGGAACGTCCGCGATTCTCCACCCTCACCCATTCGGGCACGACCAAGCTTTCCCGGCTGATGCCACGCAGCGCCGTCGTCGGCTTCTCGGTCGAGCAGGTCTACGCGATGGCCGAAGCCTTGCGGCGGTTCCGCGGTGGGGCGGCTGTGGTGATGGGGGCACTTTCACCGGAAACGCGCAACAAACAAGTTGAGTTGTTCCAAAATGGTGAAGTGGATTACATCGTTGCGACCGATGCGATCGGTATGGGCCTAAATCTCGACCTGCACCATGTGGCCTTTGCCGCGCTCACCAAGTTCGACGGAAAGCGCAAGCGCCGTCTCACGCCTGCTGAAATGGCGCAGATCGCCGGTCGGGCGGGTCGCCACCAGCGCGATGGCAGTTTCGGAACACTGGCGGGGGGCGGGTCGCGCTCCGGCGCTCCACTCGAATTCACCGATGAAGAGATTTTCTCGATCGAGGAGCACAAGTTCCAGCCGCTGACGAAACTCTATTGGCGCGAGGCCGAGCCGCGTTTCGACACGCTCGAGGTGCTGATCGGCGATCTGGAGAGCAAGCCGCAGCACGATGTGCTTCGTCCCTCCCCGGAATCGATCGATCTAGCCGTACTGAAACGGTTGGCCACCGAACCGTTTGCGCAAAGCGCAAGGGGCCACGGTTCCGTGCGTCGCTTTTGGGAAGCCTGCTCGCTGCCCGATTTCCGACAGGTCGGGGTCGATCCGCACGCCCGGTTCGTCGCGCGGCTATGGCAGGACCTCAGCGAAGGCTACCTGGGCGCAGATTTCGTCGCGGCGCGGATCGCCGAGCTCGACCGGATGCAGGGCGACATCGACACGCTGCAGGGAAGGATAGCCGCGATCCGATCCTGGGCCTATATCTGCCAGCGGCCCGACTGGGTGCTCGCCCGCGACGAAATGGCGGCGCGCGCGCGGGCAGTCGAGGCAAAGCTATCGGACGCGCTGCACGCGCGACTGACGGAAAGATTCGTGAACCGAAGGACGACGATACTGATGAAGTCGCTTGGACAGGATACCGCAGCGTTGCCGGTTACGCTCGAACCCGATGGAACCGTGTCCGTCGAAAGTGAAGCGATCGGCAGGCTCGACGGTTTCCGTTTTGCGGTCGACCCTGATGCCACCGTTGCGGATCGCAAAATGTTGCTTGCCGCAGGCGAAAAGGCGCTGCCCGGTATCCTCGCGCAGCGCGCCCGATGGCTGCTGTCGGAAGGAATCGCCGAATTGGCGATCGAGAGCGGGAAGATCTGCTGGCAAGGGCGTCCTCTCGCCGAGATCGTGATGCCTGAAGACTATGATACGCCGCGCCTGACACTGGCCCGCGAGATCTCGATGCTTGTGGACGGGCCGCGCAGCGAATTGCTGGCCGGGCTTTCATCGTGGCTAGAGAAAGAGCTGGAGCCACTTGCCCCCTTACGCAAACTGGCCGAAGCGGCTCGCAATCCGGAGGCGGGATCACAAGCCCGTGCGCTGCTGATTGCGTTGATCGATGCTCGCGGGGTTGTAAGCCGAGAGAAGGCTGGGCTTGAGCATCTGCCGAAGGAAATGCGTCCCTTCCTCCGCAAGCTCGGGGTTACGTTCGGCGCCCTCGATATTTTTGCACGCGACTTGCTCAAACCCGCTCCGCGCCGATTGCTGCATGCGCTGGCGCTCGACACGCGACCACTGGAACCGGCTATGCTGCCGGTTCTTGCCGATGCCAAACGGCTGTCGGCGGGGTATCGGCCGGCCGGCAGCCAGGCAATCCGGGTCGATCTGGCGGAGAAGATCTTTCGCGCCGCATTCGATACGCGCGCCAAGGCTACAGACAGGACTTCCAACGAGCGCCACCCGCGCTTCCGCCTCGATCTGTCCCTGCCGATCTCAGTCGGACTAGAAGAAGAGAATGCGAGACGCCTTCTCGGTAGCGCCGGATTCCGGCTACAGCGCGCACGATCGCTGGCCGAAACTGCGCACGGTCCCGCAGCGCCCGACACCTGGACCTGGCGCCCAAGAAGGCCGGGCGACCGCAATGATCGCGGCCGGAAAGCAGAAGACGCAAGGGGCAAGGGCAAAACCCGAAAGAAGTACGGTGAGAAGGCGAGCAATCGCCAACGGGAACGCAGGAAAGGAGCTGCCGATGGTCCTGCACGCGCTGGCGGTGCTTTCGACGGACTGGCGGACCTGCTCGGCGGATGAACGAGCCTGGAGTGGAAACCATCAGGGTCGATCGGCTTTTGGTCTATCTGAGATTTGCACGCACCCGGTCGAAAGCCCGAGCCATGATCGAAGCGCGGACTTTGCGCCGCAATAGAAAACATGTGCTGCGAGCCAGCGAGAATGTCTCTATCGGGGATGTGCTTACGCTGGTTGTCGGGAACGATGTGCGGGTGGTCGAAGTTACTTCCCTACCCGAGCGAAGGGCCTCTCCGGCGCTTGCCAAGTCGCATTATCGCGAGCTTGACCGAAGCGGCTAAATCGCCATAGCAGCCGTCAACCCAGTCGAACTGAAATGAAAGACGCTTAATGACTTACGTCGTCACCGATGACTGCATCAGATGCAAGTACACCGATTGTGTCGAAGTGTGCCCCGTCGATTGTTTCTACGAAGGCGAGAACATGCTGGTCATCAACCCCAGCGAATGCATCGACTGCGGCGTGTGCGAGCCCGAATGTCCGGCCGAAGCGATTCTGCCCGATACCGAAGACGGCTTGGAAAAGTGGCTGGAACTCAACACCAAGTTCTCCGCAGAATGGCCGAACATCACCAGCCAGAAAGAGCCGCCGGCCGATGCCGACGATCACAAAGGTGAAGAAGGCAAGTTCGAGAAGTATTTCAGTCCCGAACCCGGTGAAGGCGACTGATTTCGGACGCTAGGCTGCAAGCATTTCAGTTCCGGCTGCAACACTCGATCCATCGACAATCTGCAACGACTCGCAATTTTGTTGCGAATATGTTATATAATGGATCAACCGCGCCGGTCGGACCCGGCGCAGGCGATGAAAAACTAGAAAGGCTTTAGTCCAGCAGCGACATATTCGGACGGTCACGAAACGGTGCTTGCCCTCGCGATAGGTGATGCAGGCCCGCGAGAAAGACGTCTCGTGCTCGGTGTCGGCAAGCCGCAAGAAAGGAACTCGGATGGCTAGCAATGCGCCCGCCTTCACGGTCGGAGACTATGTCGTTTACCCCAAGCACGGTGTCGGCCGTGTGATCGAACTGCAGAGCGAGGAAATCGCAGGCATGCAGCTTGAGCTGTATGTGCTTCGCTTTGAGAAAGAGCGCATGACGCTGCGCGTTCCGCTCAACAAGGTCGAATCGATCGGAATGCGCAAGCTTTCATCGGACAAGACGCTCAAGGACGCGATGGAAACGCTCAAGGGCAAGCCGAAAGTCAAGCGCACCATGTGGTCGCGCCGCGCCCAGGAGTATGAAGCGAAGATCAATTCGGGCGACCTCGTTTCGATCGCCGAAGTGACGCGCGACCTTTTCCGTCCGGAAGATCAGCCCGAACAGAGCTATTCCGAGCGCCAGATCTTCGAAGCGGC
>JASJDE010000048.1 GCA_030065195.1 Erythrobacter sp.
GGACGAGCCGTCGTGGCCCTCATCGGCGAGTGCTGGGCTGGCGCCGAATACGGCACCGGCGATGGCGAGCATGCTGCCCGCCTACGAAGCGACCGGACCGCCACACCTGACCTGAATTCCCCCCAATTCAGATCGTCAGGAGTATTCGATGAAATCGCTTTTCAAGGCGGGCAGCATGCTCGCCATCGCCGGTGCCGTATTCGGCGCCAGCCCAGCACTCGCCGATGAGGGCCACGACGGCTCGTCCGGAGGCGTCAACGCGCTCGACCATGCGCCTATCGGCGTGATGGGCGACCACCGCCACGGCAAGGGTGAGTGGATGGTCAGCTATCGCTTCATGCATATGGACATGGCGGGCATCCAGATCGGCAACAATGACGTGACGCCCGAGCAAGTCGCGACCACCGTGACCAACCGCTTCTTCGGCGCACCCGGCCAGCCGCCGACCCTTCGCATCGTCCCAACCTCGATGCGGATGGACATGCATATGGCAGGGTTGATGTATGGCCTTTCGGATCAGGTGACGCTGATGGTGATGGGCAATTACATCACCAAGGAGATGGACCACATCACTTTCCAGGGCGGCATGGGCACCAATCGGCTCGGCACGTTCCGCACTCGCACGGCGGACCTCGGCGACACCAAAGTATCGGCGCTGATCGGACTGACCGACACGGTCCACATCAACGCCGGCATTTCGATCCCGACCGGAACGACCACCGAAGTGGCTCAAATCCTCACTCCGATGGGAGGGACGCCGACGGTGCGGACGCCCTATCCGATGCAGATCGGCAGCGGCACCTGGGATCTCGAACCCGGCATCACCTATCGCGATCAGAACGACCGGTTCGGATGGGGAGCGCAGATCAAGGGGACGGTGCGCCTCGGCGACAACGACCAGGGCTATTCCTTCGGAAACAAGGCAATGGCGACTCTCTGGGGACAGGCGGCATTGACGCCGGGCGTCGCGGTTTCAGGTCGCTTGCAGGCCGAGACACTTGGCCGGATCGACGGGATAGACCCGCAGATCGCTGGGCCGGTGCAGACCGCCAATCCGGATTTTCAGGGCGGCGAGACCGTCACCGCTTTCGCAGGATTGAATTTCGCGGTGACCGGTGGCGCCCTCAAAGGCTGGAGGCTTGGGATCGAAGGCGGCATTCCGCTGCTGCAAAACCTCAACGGGCCGCAGATGCCGACCGATTACACCGCGACTGTCGGCATCCAGAAGAGTTTCTAGCGGATGTGTAAGGTTGTCGCCAAGCGAGGATAGACGCAGATCCGTCCTTGCATGCAAACAAGTGGGGGCGTCGGAGCCGGGCCTTGAGTTCGCGCTGCGTCGCCCCTTTTACATTTCAGACCACGGCTTCGTGCCAGACGATCTTGCCATCCACGACGAGAAATTCGTGGTAGGAACAACACCGCTCCGTGCCATCGCCGAAGTCATAGGCGATCGTCAGGAATATGCGGTCCTGCTCCATCGAGCTTTCGGTGATCCGGATCGTATTCGGTCCCGCTTCAAAGCTGGAACGATAGAAGGCGTGGATCCGGGAATGCCCCTTGATCTCCTCGCCGTTGACGATGACCGTCGCATCCGGGGCAAAAGTGGCCACAAACCGCTCCAGATCGCCCGCGCGATAGGCATCGACATGACGCTGCACCACGGTTTGCGGGCTGGCCTGTGCAAAGGCGACGGGAGCCGCAAACAGCGACGCAATGGCTGCAAGGACGATCGGTGCTCGCATGGCGCTATCCCCTTCTGGTTTCGCGAAGGTCAATAATGGCGCAGAATTCTTTACGGAGCGTTCACGCGACCAAAGCGCTTCAGACCATTACGGACGGACCGCTTCCGCTGCGGTCCTTCAATCGCTGAATCATTCCGGGGATCATGAGGAAATCGAAGAACACCCAGAACCCCCTGAAGGCGAGCAATGCCAATCCCAAGGGCGGGAGAACGACCATGAAAACCAAGCCACCGCCGAACAATCCGACCTGGGCCATGCCCTTGGTGAATTCACCGCAATAGAAACGATGCATCGATAGGGGAGCCAGCATGAAAAGCAGGAAATATGCCATCAGCATTTTGCGCTGGTGCGGCAGCCCGAACTTGCGATCGGTCCAGTCGGAGACCTGCGCCCTGAAATCGGTGCGCTGCGGCTCGTAGTTCGAAGCAAAAGCCACCGGACGCGCCATGCCATCGGAGAATCCGAAATCGTCGGGTATTCCGGCAGATTCATCCTCCCGGCGCGCGCGCTCCTCAGCCAGAAACGCCTCACGCTGCGCAGCGTAGGGATCTGGTTCCTGCGAAACGGGCACAGACGCCGCACCGAACCCATCGACGGGACGCTGGGCCCCACCGGCTGGCGACTGATTGAGACCCTTGCGTCCGAAACTCATGCTTACTCTGGTCCAAGCTACTGGTTGGCTCGACAATAGGCGTGCGAGGTTAAGATTGGATTGGGAGGGCCGGATCACCCTATGGAAGGTGCAAGGCTCGAAGCCGGCGCAAATGTCTCATCCTTGCGTTTACAATTGGTTCGTGCTCCCGCATCTCTGCGGAGGTGAGCTCTCCCGCGCCCATCCCCCTGCCCGCCCTCCATGCCAGCCACGGGGGCAACTGGCTGCACCTGCCGGGCCGGGAAACCGTTGCCGTGTCGAAGGGGGATGCCATCATGGCGGCATCGGACACTCCGGTGCTGCTCATCAACGCGCCGCTGGTCGCAAATCGGCTGGGATATCCCGATCTGTCCGGCCTCGACTTGCTCGAACTGTTCGCCTTCGTCCATCCGGCCCGGTTTTGCGTGCCGACCCCGCGCGGCCTGGCACAGGCACTCGAAATCCCGGAGCCGGAGGGCGACGAGGACGTTCCCACCTTTCTGCAAATCGCCGCGGGAGCGTTGATCTCGGCCTGCGAAGACCCCGAATGGTTCGAACGGCAGGGCGCGTGGAGCGCATTGCAATCGATGGAGCGATTGCGGTGGCCGTGGGCTCAGGTCATGAAACCGCATATTGCGCGCCCGGAACGCGCCGAAAAGTGGCTGTTTTCGAGCCTCCCCGAATGGGAAGAAGCACCCGAACGCGGCGCGCCGCGCCAGATCGAATTGCCTGAAGCGGAGGTTCTCGCCCAGCTCGATCATCTGACCGGCGACGGCGCCGAAAAGCGCGATGGCCAGCGTAGCTATGCAAGCGACGCGGCGCGCATATTCGCGCCGCGCAGCGAACGCGACTTTCCGCATATCGCGCTGGCGCAGGCGGGAACCGGCATCGGCAAGACATTGGGGTACCTCGCCCCTTCTTCGCTCTGGGCCAATGCCTCTGGCGGGACGGTCTGGGTCTCGACCTTCACCAAGAATCTCCAGCGGCAATTGCGCGCAGAAAGCCGCCGCGCCTGGCCCGTGAAGCGGCCCGACGGCACGCCTCCCGTCGTGGTGCGCAAAGGGCGGGAGAACTACCTTTGCCTGCTCAATCTCGAAGACGCGCTGCAAGGCGGTTTTGCCGGCCGCCCCGCCATTCTCGCGCAGTTGGTGGCCCGCTGGGCCGCGTTTACCCGCGACGGCGACATGATTGGCGGCGATCTCCCCGGTTGGCTCGGCACGCTGTTTCGCAAACGCGGGATTGCGGCGCTGACCGATCAGCGCGGCGAATGCATCTATGCCGGGTGCCCTCACTATCGAAAGTGCTTCATCGAGCGGGCCGGAAGAGACAGCGCACAAGCCGATCTCGTGATCGCCAATCATGCGCTGGTTATGGTCAACGCTGCGCGCGGCCGCGATCATGCGCAGCGTCCGACACGGGTCATCTTCGATGAGGGTCACCACGTCTTCGAAGCGGCAGACAGCACGTTTGCCGCCACGCTTTCGGGTCAGGAAGCGATCGAAATGCGTCGCTGGATCATGGGGCCGGAGCGCAAGAACCGCGGCCGCAGGCGCGGCCTGTCCGCCCGCCTCGCCGATGTCGCAAGCTACGATGATGAAGGCGGCGAAGCGATCGAGGCAGCGTGCGAAGCGGGACGGGCGCTACCCGGCGAGGGATGGCTGCAGCGGATCAACGAAGGCGAACCATCCGGGCCGGTAGAACAGCTTCTCTTCGCCGTTCGCGCCGCGACCTACGCCCGTGATGAAAGTGGTGGACAAGAAGCGGGCTACGGGATCGAGACGGAAGCCTCGGGCTTGCCTGGAGAAGCTATCGAAGCCGCCGGGGCCGCGGCAGAGGCGCTCGCCGCCATCCGCTCACCGCTTATCAAGCTCGGTGGGAGACTCGAGGCGATCGTGGCCGACCCGCCCGATTGGCTCGACGGACAAGGGCGGGCGCGCATCGAAGGCGCGCGGCATTCGTTAAGCTGGCGCGTCGACCTGCTCGGCGCCTGGGAATCGCTGCTCGAAAGGCTGGGTGGTCCGGCCGACCCGGAGTTCGTCGACTGGCTTGCTGTCGACCGCTCCGATGCGCGCGAATTCGATGTCGGCATTCATCGCCGTTGGCTGGACCCGATGAAGCCTTTCGCCAAAGTCGTGCTCGAACCGGCGCACGGCGTCATGCTCACCAGCGCAACGCTCACCGACCGGATCGAAGTCGGCGATCCATGGGAAAGCGCTATCGCCCGGTCGGGCGCCGCCCATATCGAAGCCCAGCCGCTGCTGTCCTCGGCCGAAAGCCCGTTCGATTACGCCAGCCGTGCCGAAGTCCTGATCGTCACCGATATCAAGAAAGGCGACCTGCCGGGTCTCGCTGGAGCCTATGCGCGCCTGATCGAAGCCTCCAAAGGCGGTGTGCTCGGACTGTTCACGGCAATCAGGCGATTGCGGGCGGTGCATGGCCGGATTGCCGACAGACTCGCGCGCGAAGGCTTGCCGCTCTACGCACAGCATGTCGATCCGATCGATACCGGGACGCTGGTCGATATCTTCCGCGACGATCCACATGCCAGCCTGCTCGGAACCGATGCGCTGCGCGACGGAGTCGATGTGCCCGGGAGATCGCTTCGCTGCGTGGTCCTCGAAGCGGTCCCGTGGCCGCGCCCCGACATCCTCCACAAGGCACGCCGCGCTGCGTCGGGTGGCGGCGGCCAATACGATGATCGCATAATCCGCGCCAGGCTCGCCCAGGCTTTCGGCCGCCTGATCCGGAACAAGGACGATCATGGCCACTTCGTTGTCCTGTCTGCGGCCTTCCCAAGCCGGCTCCTGTCCGCCTTTCCCGATGGCACGGAGATCCGTCGTGTCCCGCTCGAAGAAGCGCTGGAGCGCATCGGCAAAGGAATGATCGGCCCCGATGAACCCGCTGGCCAGAACGCCCCCGACAAGGCACAAACGCAGCAATGATCGAAAGCATCGACTATTCCGTCAGGCTGATCGCGATAGGCGCGGGCTTGCTGCTGCTCGCGATGCTGGTGGCGGGCGAAGTCCGTCAAAAGATCCTGATCCCGATTTGCGGAATGATCGTCGGAGTGACCGGCTATCTGGTGAATTCGACGCCGTTGATGGCTCCGACCGGGCCGCTCGATCCGGTGGTGGATGCGATTTCGATCTCGGTTCCGTTCTGGTTGTGGCTGTTTGCGCGCAACTTGTTCGAAAGAGAGCCCGAGCGTCGGATCGTCCTGATCGTAGCCCTTGTTTTCATCGCCGGTTGGGCAATCGCCAACTTCATAGCCCCGATCTGGACGCTGGGCTTCTACATCCTTCATCTCGCTGGCTTGGGACTGATCGTCGATCTTGTCCGTGTGGCGTTGACCGATCGCGACGACGACCTGATCGAGCAGCGCCGCGTCATTCGCCTCTGGTTGCCCTTGCTGGTGGCAGCGCAGGCTGGGGGAATCCTCAGCTTTGAAATCTATGAACTGATCAGCGACACGGAAGGCCAATCCTCGTTCGCATACCTGATCAATTCACTGCTGATCTTCATGCTGATCCTGTTCTCGGGACTTGCCTTGCTGCGCACCGATCCGGAATTGCTGGTCGATTCCGAAGAAGATGCCACAGCCGACGAACAGCAACGGATCGACCTGAGTCCCGCTGAAACCGTGCTGCACGACAAGCTCGTCGCCGCGATGAACGAAGGATATTATCGAACGCCCGGACTCACGATTGCACTATTGTCTGAACATCTCGACACACCGGAGCACCGGCTGCGCGCGCTCATCAACCGGCGTCTGGGCCACCGCAACTTCTCCGCCTTTCTCAACCGGTACCGCATTGCCGAGGCACGCGCGAAACTGGCGAACCGGGATTCGGTAGACCTTCCGGTGCTCACGATCGCTATGGACCTTGGCTACAATTCGTTGCCGACATTCAACCGGGCCTTCAAATCGGAGACGGGAACGACGCCGAGCGATTATCGGCGTGAGGCAATTGGCGGCGAGGAAACCCCTGAATTTCCAGCGGAACCCGCTGTTCAAAACTGAAAAACGCCGTGCAATTCCAAAACTGACCGGCATTTTTCGCCGCTGCGGAGCTTTTGAACGCCCGCTTCGCCATCAGTGGCTTCATCAAATCGATGGAGAGCCTGATGACCAATTGGATTGCCCACCCCGCACTCGCCTACGCCGCCGATAAGGTTGGCGAACACTTCCTCAATGTCCTCTATTTCGATCTTGGACGATACCTGGTCGCGGCAGGAGCGTTGACGATCCTCCTTCTGGTGTTCCGTCGCTGGGCGAACGAACGCAAGATCCAGGACAAATCGGCCAGGCCGTCCGACTATCGCCGAGAATTCCTATCGTCCCTCCGCACAGTCCTCGTGTTCTTTGTCACCACGCTTGCAACGCTGATCGGCAAGGAAGTCGGGATCATCGAGATCGAACTCGAAAGCGCTGCGCTGATCACCGTGGTTTGGCAATTCGCGCTGATCGTGATCGTGCACGACGCCTATTTTTATTGGATCCACCGGGCGATGCACACCAAGCGTCTGTTCCGTGCGACGCATCTCCACCACCACAAATCGCGCACTCCGACTCCATGGACCGCGTACAGCTTCTCCACCTGGGAAGCCGCGCTCGAAGCCACCTTCGTCCCGCTGTTCCTGATCGCGACAAGCCTGGTGGGAATCGCCTATGCCGGTTTCGCGCTGTTCCTGTTCCTCTGGCACATGATCATTCGCAACGTCATGGGCCATGCCGGACACGAACTGTTTCCGGCGGGCTGGGTCGACAACCCGTGGCTCGATTGGATCGCCACCACCACCCATCACGACCTGCACCATTCCGATCGTCACAACTTCGGTTTCTACTTCACTTGGTGGGATCGTTGGATGGGAACCGAGCACCCGCGCTACAAGGAGGAGTTCCGCAAGAACGCCCGCCCGATTTCGCTGCCAAGTCTCCCCGGTTCATTCGCCGAGCGCCTGTCCGTCACCGTCATGGCCTTGTTCGCGGCGCTAGCCGCCTTGGGCGGACCCTTCGCCGGGATCGAGGCCGGCATTCTCTGACCGGGCCCATTCCACCAACAGCCGGGGCTCTCCTCGCTCCGGCTGGCGGCAGTCTTGTGATCGCATCCCCAGATCGCGTCACGAGGCTGCCGCATTTGCTTTACAGACGACACTTTATCGTGCTGTGAGGATGGCAGCGGGCAGATTTGCCGCAACGGGTTTCAATAGGAGAACGGCCGGATCATGAAGATCCTCGGGCTATTGCGGCACGCCAAGTCCGATTGGGACGACGCGGCCCAGCGCGATTTCGACCGTGGCCTGAACGATCGGGGCAGGAAAGGTGCGGCCCTGATCGGGACGCATATCGCCGAACACGGGATCAAGTGGGATGCCTTGCTCGCCAGTCCGGCAGAACGCGTGAAGCTGACCGTCCAGAATGCCTTGCCGCAACTCGATCCGGTGTTCGACAAACGTCTCTACCTGGCCAGTTCGGACACAATCCTCGAAACCGTCGAAGCGCATGGGGGCGATCACAAGGCAATCTTGGTAGCCGGCCACAACCCCGGCTTGCAGGATGTGCTGCTTGATCTGGTTTCGCCCGCTCACGAAAACGAGCTGTTTCGCGAAGCGACCGTGAAGTTTCCGACGGCGACCTTTGCCGTGCTCGAGTGCGACATCGAGCGGTGGAGCGATCTTCGCCGATATGTCGGGCGGCTGGTGCACTTTGCCCGGCCCAGGGACCTCGATCCGGCGCTGGGACCGGAAGGCTAAGCCTCCAGGATCTGCCTCGGACCCGGACCCTCGGCGGCCAGCCGATCGTCGGGATTGTAAATCGCGCACTTCCTCAGGCTCAGGCAGCCGCAGCCGATGCACCCATCGAGCCTGTCGCGGGTGCGCTCCAATTGCGCGATCCGTGCATCGAGATGCGAGCGGATCGATGCGCTGATCCTGCGCCAGTCGCGCGCGGTCGGGGTTCGTCCATGTGGGAGCTTGGCAAACTCGGCCTGGATCTCACTAAGCGAAAGGCCGAGCTGCTGCGCAATCAGGATAAAACTGACGCGGCGAATATCCGAACGCAGGAAGCGTCGTTGGTTGCCGCCGGTGCGCACCGGTTCGATCAGTCCCTTGTCTTCGTAAAATCGGATAGCCGACACCGAAACGCCGGTGCGGCGTGCCATTTCGCCGATCGGGACAAAATCGTTCTTGCTGATTGCGCGTGCCATGGTTCGGGTCCTTCAAAAATTCCTTGACCTCAACTTAGGTTGAGGTTGCACAATTGGCAAACAGGCGATTCGCGCTGCGCACCGACCACTTTCCAATTCCCTCTCCACGGGGCCGCGCGGATTGCCAAGAAGATACGATCTGAAGGAGCATTGCCATGTCAATCGGACGCCTCGAACACGCCAACCTGTCCGTCACCCGGCCCGAGCGCAGCGCAGAGCTGTTCAAACAATTGTGCGGCTGGGAAGAACGCTGGCGCGGCGAGTCCAAGCTCGGCGGGAACACCATTCACGTTGGCGAACCCGGCAACGGGGCAGGATATCTGGCGCTCTACACGGGCGATCATGTCACCGGCGACTATTCCAAGGGCCAGCCGCTCAACCATGTCGGCCTGCTGGTCGACGATCTGAAAGCCGCCGAAGCGGTGGTCGTCGCCGCCGGCCTCGAACCCTTCGGGCACGACGACTACGATCCCGGCGAGCGGTTCTACTTCTTCGATTGGGACGGAATCGAATTCGAAATCGTGAGCTATTCGGGAGAGGCAGAATGAACGAACCGATCCTGCGCGAACCGATCTTCGGGCACGACCGAAAGCCTCCTCAAAGCAAGCTCTTCTGGGTCGCCGCTCCGCGCGTCCAAGCTTGGTCGGTCCGGTCGATACTGATGTTGCCGATCCAGGCCCTGCACAAGGTCTTAGCGTCCTCGGGCGATCCGGAGACCCAGCCATGATAATCTTCGGGCCTGAGCAGCACCGGCATGCGCGAATGCACGTCCTCCGCCGCGGATCCAACACTGTCGGTCATGACCATTGAATAGCAATCGCCGAATTCGTCTGATTGCCGCCAGACGCCTGCGCAAGCAAACAGCGTGGAATCCGGGAGCGAGAGCCACGTGCGGGTCTTGCTTCCCTTCGGCCCCTGCGCCTCCGCCCAGGCGCTTACCGGGATCAGACAGCGGCGTTCCTCGAACGAATAGCGCCAGAAGAAGCTATCGAGCTTGTCGGTGCGGGCATTGTTGACCGGCTTGGGTTTGAGCTGCTGTCCGTTCCTGCCTTTCATCACCAAAGGAAAACCCCAGGTCATTTTCCTTAGCTCGCCGCCCGCGACAACGAGGCCCGGATAGCCGGGATAGACTTCATCGCCGAAGTTTGCCCCACCCAGCGCTTCGATCGCGTCGAACCACCTGGCGACCTCGTCCTTGGCCTTGGTCATGCGATAAAGGTTGCACATCAGGCATTCCCCACGGTGAAGCAGGCAAGCGCCATCAGCGCCCCGGCCCAGCGGTTGGAGCGGAAGCGGGAGAGCGGGTTGTCAGGATCATCGGGGTCGAGCGTGGCGACTTGCCACGACAGGTGCAGCGCAACGGGCAGCAGCGCCAGCAGTGCCAGCCAATCCTCTCGATAAAGCCAGAAACCCAGCGCCCAAAAGCCGATAGTCGCGGCGTAGAACCCGGCGACGCCCGCCTGCACCTTTCCGCCCATGCGCAGCGCCGAGGATTTCACGCCAACCAGCGCATCGTCTTCGCGATCCTGCAAAGCGTAGATCGTGTCGTAGCCGATCACCCAGGCGATGCACCCGGCATAGATCGCCGCAAGCGCATCCCAATTGTCGAGCCGCAGCTCGGTCCAGCCGACCAGCAGACCCCAGTTGAAGACCATCCCGAGCCACGCCTGGGGCCACCATGTGATCCGCTTCATGAAGGGATAGGCCGCGACAAGTGCGAGGCTCGACAAGGCCACCAGCTGCGCTTCCCAGCGCAATTGCAGCAGCACCATCAGGCCGATTAGACAAAGGAACAGCAACCAGCCCCAAGCGACCTTCTTCGACACTCTCCCGCTGGCCACCGGACGCGCCGCGGTTCGGGCGACCTTGGCGTCGAGATCGGCGTCGACGATATCGTTGTACACGCACCCTGCCCCGCGCATCGCAATAGCGCCCAGGAGAAACCAACCAAGTAGCGCCCACTGAAACCCCGCTCCGGTAAGCCACACGCCGAACACGCATGGCCAGAACAGCAGCCACCAGCCGATCGGCCGGTCGAACCGCGCCAGTTGCGCAAGGTCGCGTGGCAATTGCGGCAGGCGCGCGACCAGCCCACGATGTTCGCTATCGGGGACTATATGGTCGGTCACGCGGCCAACTCCTCGGCCCGCGCCGCCCGCCACCCCAGCAACGCCAGTATCAGCATTAGGGAATTACCCGCAAAATCGATCATCCCGTAGGAGGTCAGCACAGGCACTTCGAAATGGAAGTACCAGTTGAACACGAAGAACGGCAGCAGCAGTATCGCAAACACGAGAAACGCCTTTGCGCGCCACCGCACAACCAGCGCGACGATCCCGAACAGGACGGCTTGCGCTCCAAAACACGCCATGATGAAGCGATTGGTATAGGTGTTCGCGCGATAGGCTTCGGTGAAGCCCAGTTCGATCACGTTGCCCGGCGCGAACAGCGCCCAGCCGCCGAGGACCAGAAACACCGCCGCAATCCCGAATTGTGCCATTCGCGCGCTCATGGCTTGCTCCCTAGCCGCGAGCGCGCCTAGTGCAAAGCCATGCCCGCCACGCCAGCCTGGCCACCCCGAAGCGCACCGCGCCTGTTCGTCGAGCAACGGCTCGAGAATGGCGCACGAGTGGAGATCGACGGCAACGCGGCCCACTACCTGTGCCGCGTGATGCGCGTATCGCCCGGCGATGCGGTGATACTGTGCGACGATCAGACCGGCGAATGGGCAGCGCGGATTGCTGAAGCTGGCAAGCGCAACGTGATACTTGAAGTGGTTGAGCGGCTGCGAGAACGCGAAGATGTACCTGACCTGTGGCTCTGTCCGGCCCTCCTCAAGAAGGATCGGTTCGACCTCGTGCTCGAAAAGGCGACCGAACTGGGCGTCGCCCGCATCCAGCCATTGATCACCCGGCGTTGTGTCGCGGACAAACTCAACCTCGATCGTGCGCGCACCATCACGACCGAGGCGGCTGAACAATGTGCCCGCACCGCGCTGCCCATATTGGCCGAGCCTGTGAAGCTGGACGCATTGCTGCGCGACTGGCCGGAGGAACGGACCTTGTTCTTCGCCGATGAACTGGGCGGTGAGTCCGCCGCCAACGCCTTCGCCGTGCGCGAGTCCCCGCTAAGGTCGAAAGCCGCTCTCCTGATCGGGCCGGAGGGCGGCTTCGACGATGCCGAGCGCAAAGCCATCCGCGCTCACCCGCAGGCCCGCGCCATCGCTCTCGGCCCTCGCATCCTGCGCGGCGAAACCGCTACAATTGCTGCGCTTTCTATCTGGATGGCGACTGCCGGCGACTGGTCCACAAAAGAATGACTTCATTGCCCAAAACGCAATTTGCGCTTCCCACGCCGAATTCGGTTTCGTAGGGCAACCGAGACGAGAGGAAGGGGGCTTGCCCTAATGAGCACGCGCGAAGCATCCGGGGTGGAGGAGCCGATCATCGAAGGGATCGAGCAACTGATCGCGCCGATGGTGTCGGGCGAGAAGCCGAAATCCGAGTGGCGCATCGGCACTGAGCACGAAAAGCTCGTCTACAAGCACGAAGATCGCCGCGCGCCCTCTTACGACGAACCCTGCGGTATCCGCGACCTCTTGAGCGAATTGACCGAGTTCGGTTGGGAACCGGTCGAGGAGAACGGCAATGTCATCGCGCTGAAAGGCGAAGACGGGGCGATAAGCCTCGAACCGGCCGGCCAGCTCGAACTGTCGGGTGCGCCGTTGGAAAACCTGCACGAAACCTGTGCCGAAACCGGCCGTCACCTCGCGCAAGTGAAGGCCATCGGCGAGCGCTGCGGCGTTGGTTATCTCGGCCTCGGCATGTGGCCCGACAAGACCCGTGAAGAACTGCCGGTGATGCCCAAGGGCCGTTACGAAATCATGATGCGGCACATGCCGAGGGTCGGCAATCTCGGGCTCGACATGATGCTGCGCACCTGCACGATCCAGGTCAATCTCGACTATGCCTCCGAAGCCGACATGGTGCAGAAATTCCGCGTCGGCCTCGCGCTGCAACCGTTGGCCACCGCCTTGTTTGCGAATTCGCCGTTCACCGAAGGCAAGCCCAACGGCTATCTCTCCTATCGCTCGCACATCTGGTCGGACACCGATCCGCATCGCACCGGTATGCTGCCCTTCGTGTTCGAGAACGGCTTCGGCTACGAACGCTGGGCCGAGTACATGCTCGACGTGCCGATGTATTTCGTCTTTCGCGACGGGAAATACATCGATGCCGCCGGACTGAGCTTTCGCGACTTCTTGGACGGTAAGCTTGAAGTACTCCCCGGCGAACGCCCGACTGCGAGCGATTGGTGGGATCACCTTTCGACCGCGTTCCCCGAGGTGCGCCTCAAAAGCTTCCTGGAAATGCGCGGTGCCGATGGCGGGGCATGGAGCCGAATTTGTGCTCTCCCCGCGCTATGGGTTGGCCTGCTCTACGATCAAGGCGCACTCGACGCCGCGTGGGACCTCGTGAAGGACTGGTCGATGGAAGAGCGAGAGCGGCTGCGCAACGAAGTCCCGAAGCTGGCGCTCGATACGAAACTGCCGGGTGGCACTGGAACGATGCAGGACCTTGGCAGGGAAGTCCTCAAGATCGCACATGCGGGATTGTCCGCACGCGGCAAGCTCAACGCCAGCGGGGACAATGAAACCGGGTACCTCGAAACGCTCGAAGAGATTGTCGCTAGCGGCAAGGTTCCAGCCCAGCGCCTGTTAGACGCCTATCACGGCGATTGGGGCGGAGACGTCAGCCGCGTCTATAAATATTCGTTCTAAAGGGAGAGGACCATCATGCTGATTGTGCTGGCAAAGGCGAAACTCGGCGAAGGCGCACTCGAAGCCGGTCGTGAGGCATTCACCGCAATGATCGAGGCCTCGCGCAAGGAAGAAGGCTGTATCGAATACGCCTATTCGGTCGATGTGCTCGATCCTTCCGTGCTCAATATCGTCGAGAAATGGGTCGACGACGCGGCGCTCGTTTTTCACTTCCAGACACCGCACATGGCCGCCTTCCAGAAAGCAATCGGCGAGCTCGATGTGCAGGTTGTGGAAGCGCTAAAGTTCCAGTCGGACGACGGTGCTCCGCTGCTTTAGGCTCTACTCAGCCGGCTCCGCCACCGGCCCTCGCCCGGTGCCGCTCCCGCGCCGGACGATCCGGCGTTTCAGACGCGCAAGCGGAGCGGTGATCACGCCGTGCTGCTCCATCCAGTTGTAATATTCGCGGTACTTCGGATCCTCGGCAAGCAGGTGCGCCTCCTCGGTCCGTGCACGCCAGTAATAAATCGCGTTCACGCACAGCAGGAAGAAGGTGTTGCGGATGGCATCCGCAGGCGAGCCGCTCATCACCAGGAACGGCATGACCGAGCACCACCAATAGAGGTTCTTCGACAGATAGGCGGGGTGCCTTGTGTAGCGGTACGGACCATTGGTGATGACGCCGCGATAGGTCAGATTGGAAAAGCGAATACCGAAAATCACCGTCGCCCAGGCATAGATCGCGGTGAGAAACACCAGCCACGCGGCCCAGACCCACAGCATCGTCTCGTTTCCGGCCAGCCAGTGGCCCCAACCGGCGGTGTCGCCCTCGTAGCTCAGGATCTGGTTGTTGCCTCCAATGATCCCCCACACGAACGGCGGGTAGCACAGCAGTGCCGCCAGCCAGCCCCCGAGGAACGGGTTGCCGCTGCGGATATGCGCGTCGAGCGGACGCAGGGTAAACAGGTAGCCCACGGTCCCGATCTGCACGTCGATCAGGAATAGCAGCGTGATCAGGACCACCCCGATCTCGACCGGATTGGTCAGGAACTGTCCGGGCTGCGCCTCGACGATGGTGGCAAAGCCCGGTGGCAGGATCGAGATCATGAAGGCGCCGAAGAAGGCCTTGATGATCCACGCGCGCCAGTGCTTCTTGATCGGCTCCGCGTCCCATTCCTCGCGTCCGATCAGCATCGCGCCGAAATGCCATGTCGCATCGCGCGGCTCGATCATGGATCGATCGAGCCAGATCACATAGGGCACCGACAGCACGATCATTGGCACGATCGCGAATCTGAGCACGTCCATCGCGAACAGGTATTGACCGTCCCAGTACCAGCGGCACAGGCCATAGAGCGCTGCGAGGATCGCCCAGGTCGCCCACAATCCGGCGATTTTGACGATCGAAACCGGCATGACATCGGCGACGGACCGCTTCAGGTTCCAGTCGAGTCCGGTCGAGGGTCGCAGATGCACCCTGTCCACCAGGACGGACCAGACTGCCATCGGCCCCGCAGTGAACACCATCGCGGCCAGCGCGGCATAGGGTCCCGACAAGACACCGCGCTCGGAAGAGAGAGGGCCCGTGAGGCCCAGCGCGTCGGCGATGGTGGGATAGGCCCGGCAGAACAAAATCCACGCAAACAGCCCCAGCAGTCCGGCCAGGCCTACACCCGCCGAAACATCGCTGGTTGGCGGTGCCGCTTTGGCACCGATCGCGGGATCTTTGGTCGCGCTCATTGCCCAATGCCCTTAGCGACAAAGGGTTAATGACGTGGATAGAACCTCGGTACGGTCCTGGCGGGGAACAGCGCCGATCCAATCGTTAACGCTGCGGTGTTACCGCCAGGCGTGGATCATGCCGCTGTCGTCGAGAACGTAGAGGTGCCCGTCGGCCACGACCGGAGGCAGGCTGACCGGCTGATCGATGTCGGCAAACAGCTGTGCCGAACCTTCGCCCGCACTCAACTTCCAAATCTCGCCACGCGAACTGGCCACCCAAAGATGGTTGCCCGCCAGCACCGGACCGGTCCAGAAGATCGGGCCTTCCTTGTCTTCTTCGTCGCGCCAGCGCTGCAACTGCGTGATCCAGCGCACCCGACCGCTCGAGCGCGCGATCGCCAGCATCCGCGCATCGTCGGTCAGCGTGAAGATCCATTCGCCAGCGATCGCCGGCGTCGAAATGCCCGCAAGATTGAGCTCCCAGATCCGTTGCCCGGTGACCAGCTCATAGGCCGCCATCCTTCCACCCTGGCCCAAGGCATAGACACGGCCCGAATCGATGATCGGATCGGCATCGATGTCGGTGAGCGAACTCACTCGAGTCGAGATATTGGTTCGCGCAAGCGCATCGGACCACAACGTGCGCCCGTTCTCATAGCGATAGGCCGATAGCTCACCGCTCGAATAGCCGGCGATCACGGTGCCTTGCCCGGCCGCCGGAGCGGCCACTCCGAACACACCCGATTGCGTAGCCGAGCCGGACTCGTCCCAGGCCAGCGTGCCGTCGGCAATGTTGAGCGCGATGACCTGGTTGTCCTGCGTCATCACGTAGATCTGACCGAATGCGATGGTAGGCGATCCGCGCAGCGGTCCTGCCGGCTTAACCTTCCACAGCACTTCGCCCGTCTCGGCGTTGAGCGCCTTGACCTCGCCCGCGCCGTTAGTGGCGTACAGCGTGCCGTTGTCGTAGCTGACGCCGCCACCGAAGGCCGATGGACGCAAATCGTCGTCCATATCGGTATCGAGCCCCCAGATCCGAGCTCCGGTCTTCTTGTCGAATGCCAGAATTGCGCCATCGGACCCGACGGCGAACAGCTTGTCGCTGCCAATTACCGGGGCGGCGGCCAGCCGGACGCGATCGCTGGCACCCGCGACCTTTGCCGTCCAGGCCTTGGTGGGGCTTTCGGCGAGCTGGAGATGACCGTAGGACTTGCTCGCCGAGCCGCCGACTTGCGTCCATTCCGTGTTCGCCAGCGCAGGGGGCAGAACCACACTCACGCCAGCGAGAGTTGGATCGACGCTTGTCGTGTTCTGGATTCGAGTGAGAATGGCGACGCGTTCACCAACGGTCGGCGTCGTCTTCTTCCCGCCGCCGAACAATCCGCCCGAGCAGCCCGAGAGCGTTACCGCAAGCGCGCCCGCCAGGAGCGCGGTCTTCTTGGCATTCATCTGCATTGTCTTCCGTCCGTCCAAAATTCCAGGTTCCGCGTCGTATCGGTCCATCGTCGCCCTATTGGGCACCGACGGACCCCGTGGCGGCGCTTGCCCCTTCCCCTCCGGGCGAGCCTATCCCTTGATCTTCGAGCAGTTGCTCCACGTCTTCAATGGCATCGACACCCAGCAATCCCGCCATCTGGCGCGCACGAGAGCGCAGGGTTTCGGGAACGCCCTCGTCCTTCGCAATCTCGCCGAACAGGATCCCGGCCTGATCGCGATTTCCCGCTTCGAGATGCGCAATCGCGGTAAGCTCCCCGGCGCTTCCGAAAAAGGCATTGCCGGGCACCGCCAGATCCTTGAGCCGTTCGATTACCTCGGCCGGGTCGCGATCGTCGAAATTGGTTGCGACCTCGCGAATCCGCGCCAGGTCGCGCAGTGCCGGGGGTGCTTCCGGATCGTCGGCCACCTGTTTGAACAGGGCCACTGCTTCGTCGAACTTTTCCGCTTCGAGAGCCGCCCCGGCCTTTAGCAGCCGAGCGGACGTGCGTGCGCCCGGATTGTCGCTTTCAACCAGCGCCGAAACCTTTTGAGTGGCGCCGTCGAAATCTTCCGCCTGAGTGGAATCGAGCGCACTGACCAAGGCTTCCGATTGTTCCTCCAGACCCGCTTCGACCTGGTTGTCCCAGAACAGGTACCCGCCGAACGCAACCAGGACCACAGCCAGCAGGCCGCCGATCATGACACCGTACTTCTGGGCAAACTGTTCCAGATCGTCTTTGCGCACCGCCTCGTCGATCTCGCGCATGAGGACCTCGTCCTCTGCCGACGTTTCCGGGGCAGGCTGTTTGTCTTTGTCGATATTCTTAGGGTCGGTTGGGTTGAGCGCCACGGAGCTCCGGTCCTCGTCCAATTTCGTTTCGCGCGTGCTTTAGGCAGGAGCGGGGCCTTCCGCAATGCATTGCTCGCGCCATGTGCGACCCTCTCCCCGGAGGAAATGGAGCGGAGAAGTTGAACGACGAATGAAGCCGAACGGTCAGAATTCGCGGCCGATCGCTTGAGCGTAGAGCGCGCGATAGCGGGAAATCATGTCGGATTGGTCGAACTCGCTGCAGGCCTTAGCTTGGTTGGCTGCACCGATATCGCTGCGCAAATCGGTGTCGGCAGCCAATTCTTCGAGCATCTGACCCAGCGCAAACGGGTCGTTCGGGACGGCGACGAACGGGCGATTGTCCTCCGACAGAATGTTGCGAATATCCCCGACATCGGGCGCAGCGACTGGCAATCCGGCGGCCATGGCTTCCACGATGGATAGCGGGAACTGCTCCGACTTCGACGACAAGGCGAAAATGTCGAACATGCCGATAACACTCGCCGGGTCGTCGATCGCTCCGGGCAAATGCACGCGGTGGGCAATATCGGCTTCGACCGCTGCATCCTGGATTGAATCCCTTTCAGGCCCATCGCCCAGGATCACAAGATGCCAGTTTTCAGGGAGCCCGACGCAGGCCCGGACCAACAATTGCAATTGCTTCACGGGCCGCAAGCCCGCCAGGGTTCCGACCCAGAATTCGCCTTGGCGCTTGACCACTCGCAATGCACCAGGCTTGGGTTTCCCTGCGAACGTCTTGGTATCGATACCATTCGGGATGCGCACCACGCGATCTCTTGGCTGCTGCCAGACATTGAGAGCGACGCGCTCCAGCAGCCGGCTGGGTACCACCAGGCTCGACGCCCGGCTCAGCGCCGCTCGGCGGTACCAGTTGCGGCGCGATTTCAAGTGCTCCGCTTCATCTTCGTTGAAGCCGTCTTCATGGTGGATCAGCGGCGGCAGATCGAACTGCTTGGCAAAGACGGTGTGCGCCATCGCCACATCCATTGCACCCCAATTGTAGGTCAGGATCAGGTCGTAGGGCTTGAGCGCCTGCGCGATGTTCACAAGCCGGCCGGGCGAGGGAAAGCCGCTGAGCGACGGGAAGTTGTCCGGAAAGCTCGCGTTGACCCGCCGATCGATCAGCGCCCTTGCGCCCGTCTGGTCGGGCTCGCCCGAAATGATTTCATGATGCAGCGCCTTTCCGAAAGCGTTGATCAACTGCACCGCGCGCAGTTCCTTGCCGCCAGCCGAGAATGTCGAATGGCAATGGAGTATCCGTGGCGGGGATGTCATTTCAGGTCGGCCAGCAGCGCGTCTATCGCCGCGCGCGCTTCAGGTTCGTTGAGCATTGGAGCATGACCGACACGGGGGACGGTGACGACGCGCATGGCAGGGTTCCGCGCGCGCATTCGCTTGACGGTATCCTGCGTTATCAAGTCCGACAGTTCGCCGCGCACCAGCACCATCGGCACGTCGCCCAGCGCTTCGAATGCCAGCCACAGATTGGCGGGTGCGGCATTGCCGGGCTTCGAAAACGGCTCGGCAATCGCCATATCGTAATCGTAGCTGATGCGACCATTCTGGCTTACCACCAGCGTGCGCTTGGCCATTTCGAGCCATTGGTCGAGATCGTAATCGGGAAAGGCTTCACCATGGACGTTGCACAGGCTTCTCGCGGCGTGAAGCCAGGTCGGATAGCTGCGCCCGTGCCCCACATAACCAGAAATGCGTTCCAGCCCGGCGCTTTCGACTTCGGGCCCGATATCGTTGAGAACGCAGGCCGCAATCCTGCCAGGCTTTGCCTGGGCGAGTAGCATCGTCATCAATCCGCCCATCGACGTGCCGATCGAAACAAAGCGCTCGATCCCTTCTTCGGCGAGCAGTTTTTCGACGTCCGCGACGTAGACGATCGGATTGTAGGTATCCGAATCAGGTGCATAATCGCTCATGCCGCGCCCCCGCATTTCGGGCACAAGGACACGCCGGGATTGTGCGATATGTTCCGCAAGTTCGGCGAAATCGCGCGAATTGCGTGTCAGTCCGTGCATGCAGATTACCGGCGGCCCATCGTATCCTGCTGGTCCGGGATAGTCCCGATAGTGAAGATTGAGGCCGTCGCTGCTGGTCCAGCTGCGGTCATGATACGATGTGGCCATAAACGGCGAGATTCCTTCGACAATGCGGGTCGCCACGCTTGAAGCGTCGAGCGCTTGCCCCCAATATCGCGGGATGCGCGCCGAACCGCAACCTGCTGATTATCAGCCCGACACCGCAATCGATGCACTGTCCGATTGGCTGGGCGACCCGGTCGCCGCGGCCGACTTTCCCGAGTCCCGGATCCGCTTCCGCAACGATCGTTGGGCAGCAAGCGTCGGTCTTGAAGGGCTGGATGACGAACAATGGGCACGGCATTTCGGACGATTCGAACCGCTCGAAGGCAACCTGCCGAAGCCGCTTGCCCTCCGGTATCATGGGCACCAGTTTCACGTATACAATCCCGACATCGGCGACGGCCGAGGTTTCTTGTTCGCCCAACTTCGCGATGTTCATGACCGGTTGCTCGATTTGGGAACGAAAGGGTCGGGACAGACGCCTCACAGCCGGGCAGGCGACGGTCGGTTGACGCTGAAAGGCGGCGTGCGGGAAATCCTTGCGACTGAAATGCTCGAAGCGCTGGGTGTGAATACCTCGAAGACATTCTCGGTGATCGAAACCGGGGAACAGCTCATGCGCGACGACGAACCCTCGCCGACGCGCTCGGCAGTCATGGTCCGCCTGTCTCACTCGCATATCCGCATCGGCTCCTTCCAGCGCCTGCTCGCGTTCGAAGAGCGCGGCCACATGGAAACGCTGGTCGACTATTGTCTCGAGCAGTTTCCCGGACCGCTTCCTCCCGAAGATGCGCCGGGACGTGAGGAACCGGCCGTCGTCCTGATGCATCAGGTGGTCGAACGGTTGGCCGATCTCGCCGCGAGCTACATGGTGGCGGGCTTCGTCCACGGGGTGCTCAACACCGACAATATGAACATCACCGGGGAGAGCTTTGACTACGGCCCATGGCGCTGGCTGCCGACGTGGGATCCGGGCTTCACGGCTGCCTATTTCGACCATGTCGGGCTCTACGCCTTCGGTCGCCAACCGGAGGCGATACACTGGAATTGCGGTCAGTTGGCCGTCGCCCTGCGATTGCTGGCGGAGAGCGAGCCGCTCATCGCAGCCCTGAACAGGTTCGGCCCGCTCTACATGGAAGCGATTGCGCGGCGGTGGTGCTGGCGGCTGGGAGTAGAGCCGCGCGGGGTCGAGGCAGACAGCAAATTGGTGTCCGCATGCGAGAAGGCCATGCGCGACGGAAAAGCTGGCCCCGATGCCTTCTTCTTCGCGCATCGCGGTGGGCGAAACGCATCCGGCGAAATCGCGGACCTGCTTGGCGACTATGCACCGGTTGGACGCGACCATGATTATTGGTCCGACCCGGCGCCTGCGTCCATGTTGATCGACGAGGTCGAGGACATCTGGTCCCATATCGACCGCAACGACGACTGGGAGCCACTGCAATCCAAGGTTGCCGACTTGCGCAGGATGGGTAAGGCGCTTGGCGAACCCCCGATTGCCGCAGGTCACGTGACAGGGCGCTGATCCAATACGTAAAATTGCGTTGCCTTGGGTCTGTGCTTAATCCCCAAGCGAGTGTCTTAGGCCTATCTTTTCTGGAAAAGCGCGACTAACCCGCTCCAAAAAAAGAACGACCGAGGCGATGACCCAAACTGGTGCTGACAATATCCTGATATCCTACGCCCCCGCGACAGGCGAGGAACTGTGGCGCGGCGAATATGGCGACGTTGCCGAAGCGGTGAGCCGGGCCCGTCGCGCATGGCCGGAATGGGCCGCGAGGCCTCTGGCAAATCGCATCGAAATGGTGCGCCGATTCGCCAACCAGGTGCGCAAATGCAGCGATGAACTGGCCGAACTGATCGCTCAGGAGACCGGCAAACCGCTCTGGGAGGCGCGGACGGAAGTCGACGCGGTGGTCAACAAGGTCGAGATATCGGTCCAGGCCTATGCGGAGCGTACCGGGAAGAAGAAGCTCGACAGCGCTTTGCAGGGTAGCGCGGCCGTGCGCCATAAGCCGCACGGTGTTATGGCCGTTCTCGGCCCCTACAACTTCCCAGCTCACCTGCCGAACGGCCATATCGTCCCGGCTCTGATTGCGGGCAACACCATCCTGTTCAAGCCGTCGGAAAAGACTCCGGCCGTCGGCGCGAAACTGATCGAGTGCTTCCACCGGTGCGGGATCGAACAGGATGTGGTCCAACTGGTGATTGGCGGCCCCGAAGAAGGGAAGGAACTGGTGGCACATCCCGGCGTGGACGGTGTGCTGTTCACCGGTTCGGCGCAGGCCGGCATCGCGATCAATCGCAAGCTCGCGGCCAATCCGGGCAAGATTGTCGCTTTGGAAATGGGCGGGAACAATCCGATTGTGGTCGCCGACACGCCCAAAGTTTCCGACGCGGCGGCCCTGATCGTCCAAAGCGCGTTCACGACCGCCGGGCAAAGGTGCACGGCAGCGCGTCGCCTGATCGTCACCGAAGGCATGGTCAAACCGCTGATGGCGGAACTGTTGCCTCTGACCAAGAGCCTCCTGGTCGGCGGACCCTTCGATGAACCGCAGCCATTCATGGGACCGGTGATCGACAACGAGACTGCCGACCGCTTGGGTGCAAGCTTCATCGAACTGGTAACCGCAGGCGGCAAGGCATTGACGCATATGCGCCGAGTCGACCCGGACAAGCCATTCCTGACCCCCGGGATCATCGACACCACAGACATCGCGGATCGTCCCGATATCGAGTTGTTCGGGCCGATACTGCAAGTCATCAGGGTGCCAGACCTCGACGCAGCGATCGCTGAAGCGAACAATACGCGATTTGGACTGTCGGCTTCACTGATTGGCGGTTCGCCGGACGACTACGCTAGATTCTGGGCCAATATCCGCGCCGGCATCATCAACTGGAACCGCCCGACCAACGGCGCGTCTTCGGCTGCGCCGTTCGGCGGGATAGGCCTGTCCGGCAACCACCGACCGGCCGCATTCTATGCCGCAGATTACTGCGCCTATCCGGTAGCAAGCACCGAGATGGAACAGCCGCGCGCGAATATCGGCGTAGGCCTCAAGGAATAGGGACGTGGCGCTGCGTCAGCGCTGCCAATAGACCAGATCGACTGCCGTCATGCCGTCGGGTCCCGGCCTCGCATGGGCAAAGAACTGTGTCCCTCCGCGAGAGCCGCGGATCGAGTTTTCGGGCTGATCGAAGCGGGTCATTCGCAATCCACCGCGTCCAGCGCGATTGTAGTGGTATTCGAGCGCGTCGCTCTGCGTTGCGGCGGTCAGGTAGCGGATGACCCGAACCGTGCAACCTTGCCCGTCACGACCGGCCGCCTGTCGAACCATTCCGTGAGGCATGATGGACGCGGCCTGCGGCATTCGTCCGGCCCAGCCATGGCCTTCGCCCAAGCCAGTCACGCAAGCGGGATCTGCGTCGAGCGCAGCCAGCATGGCATTCGCCGTCGTCGCGCCCGCAAGCGAAGGCAATCCTGGCCCATTGCCGGATTCGGGAAGATCCACGATCGGCCCATCTTCGAGCAATTCCAGCCGCGCTTCGTCACGGGCACGCTGGCCGGCCTCTTCGCCAGCCCTGAGGGGCGGCAATGCATGGTCGTGGCGAATCGTGATCGCGGCGTTCGCTTCGTTGCGATAGGCCAGGTCGGGATCGACCATGAGCGGATCGTTGAGTGCACGCGCCAGCACGGGGTCCCCGTTCGACGCATTCTCGAGCGGGTCGGAAACCGCATCGCTACCGCACGCCGCAAGGAAAAAGGCGGGGAGCAAGGTCGCAGGTTTGATACCGGTGGACATGCCGCCGCTATGGCGGAGTTTGGTTAATATTCGCCTTGA
>JASJDE010000049.1 GCA_030065195.1 Erythrobacter sp.
CGACCGGAAACCTTGTGATCGACAGTTCGGCCGGCAGCGTTCTGGGGCAGTCTGACGGGATTTACGCCCTCAATTTCGGATCGGGCGACGCTTCGATCACGACCGGCACGGTTCTCGGTACATACGGCAATGGGATCGACCTCGGCAATTTCGGCACAAACGCTGCCATTGATTCAAGCGCCGGAACAGTTAGCGGCAGCTACGGTATCAATGCACGCAACTACGGTTCGGGTGTCCTTACCATCACGACAGCCGATGTGGACGGCATCGGCAGCGACGGCATCTATGCTTCCAACGACGGAACCGATCTTATCATCGATTCGAGTGCGGGCACCGTCACCGGCAACAATCGCGGGATCACCGCGCGCAGCTTCGGCTACTATTCAAGTGAGCTGGCAATCACGACTGCTGACGTGGTCGGTCAATACGATGCAGGCATTTTCGGCGTGCAATATGGCTACAATGGCGGCCTAACGATCGACAGCTCCGCTGGATCGGTCACGGGAGGCAGCGACGGTATCCTGGCGCGCAATTACGGCATAGGCGCGCTGACGATCACAACCGCCGATGCGACGGGTAATTCCGGCTACGGTATCATCGCCACCCAGTACAATTATGGGAGCGATCTTACGATCGACAGCACGGCTGGCTCGGTCAGCGGCACCGGCAGCGGCATCTTCGCACGCAGTTTCGGCACGGGGGCGCTGAGTATCAACTCCGCAGATGTCGCTGGCGACGGTTTCGCTGGCATAATCGGCAGGGGATACGGCACGGATGTGACAATCGATAGCAGCGCCGGTTCAGTCACGGGTAGGTTCGACGGGATCGAAGCGCGCAACAACGGAACGGGTGCGCTGACGGTTACGACCGCGGACATCACCGGTACCTTGGATGACGGGATATTCGCGTTCAATACCGGGACTGACTTGATCATCGATACCAGCGCAGGTGCGGTTAGTGGCAACTATGAAGCTATCGAGGCGCGCAATTACGGATCGGGTATTCTGTCGATTACAACTGCCGATATCTCAGCGACATTCTTCGATGGCATCTTTGCGAACAACTTCGGAACCGAGCTCAATATCGACACCACGGCGGGCGCGATCAACGCGAACCGCCTCGGCATATTCGCCAACCAGAACGGGACGGGTTCGCTGACTATCGCGACTGCCGGGGTCAAATCGACCTACAGTATCGCCGTGTATGGCGGAACGGGCTACTCGGCGACCGATTTCGCCATCGACACCAGCGCAGGCGGTGTCGTCGGCAACACTAACGGTATTCTGGCGCGCCATCGCGGGACCGGCTACCTATCGATCATATCCGCCGATGTGACAAGTGTGACAGGTACGGCGATCTACGGCTTCAATTCCGCATTCGGAACCGATCTCACGATCGACAGCAGCGCAGGCAGTGTAGGGGCGCCTGCATACGGCATCGATGCGCGCCAATATGGCAGCGGCGTGCTTTCGATCACCTCTGCCGATGTGACCAGCGCGAACTCGCGCGCCATCCGAGCAACCAACAGCAACGCTGGGACCGACCTCATCATCGATAGCAGCGCTGGAAGCGTTCGCGGAAACACCGACGGGATCTTCGCGGATAACCGCGGTTCGGGTGTGCTGACTGTCATCTCCGGCGATGTCACTGCCGACACGCTGAACGGCATCTTTGCTGCAAACTACGGCACCGACCTGCTTATCGACAGCACCGCAGGCGCGGTGAATGGTGTCAATTCGGGCATTTTCGTGATCGACAATGGCTCCGGCACGGGCACGATCCGGACGGCCGATGTCACCGCGACAAGCGGAAATGCCATCAACGCCAGCTTCGAAGCGACCGGCACCGATGTGTTGATCGATACAAGCGCGGGAACGGTGACGGGTAGCAACATCGGCATCAACGGCAGCAACGATGGTAGCGGCTCGACGATGTTGATTACGGCCGATGTGATCGCCACCGGGTTCAATGGGATAAGCTTCAACGCGGCGGGCAGCGATTTCACGATCGACACGACCGCCGGTCAAGTCACCGGGCAAACGGAGGGGATCAGAGCAATCAACACCGGCTCCGGGACCCTATCGGCGACGACCGGAGACGTAGCGGGCCTTACGGGTGATGGCATTTTCCTGCTTAACGACGGCAGCGACACGGTTTTGGATATCAGCGGTGGAAGCGTGAGCGGTGGCTCCGACGGTGTTAGAGTGTCCCACCTGGGCAGCGGTTCTGCCACAATCGTCACGGCGGACGTGACCGGCCTAACCGGCACTGGAATCTCCGTGGGCGGCAGTGGAACGGACGTCACTCTCGACACAACCGCTGGCACTGTCTCCGGTGATGGCCGCGGAATCTTTGTTTCCAACAGCGGCACAGGTGCACTTGCCGTCTCCACGGCTATGGTGACCGGGAACACAGGCGACGGCATCCTGGCCATCAATTCCGTCAATGGCACGGACGTTTCGGTCGACACCAGCGCGGCTAGCGTGAGCGGTTCCTACGATGGAGTCGAGGTGTTTAACTTCGGCAATGGCGCGACCACCGTCACGACCGCCGATGTCAACTCGATCATCGACGATGGCGTCTTTGTCCGCGGTGACGGTACCGATCTGTCCGTCGATACCAGCGCGGGTGCGATCGGTGGAGGCACCGAGGGTGTCGTCGCGCTCAACAATGGCACAGGCGCATTGGCGATCAAGTCGGCCGACGTTACCGGTGCGACTGGAGACGGCATTTACGCCACGGGCTCTTCTTCCGGTACCGATCTCACCATCGATACGAGCGCAGGCACGACTACCGGTGCGCTGCAGGGTATCGACGCGCGGCAATATGGATCTGGCGCGCTGACCATTACGGTGAATGATGTCAACGGCCTCGCTGCCGAAGCGATCCGCGCAATCAGCACACAGATTGCGGCCAGTGTGACGGTGCAAGGATCTTCGGGCGATGTCACAGGCGCGACCGACGGTATCGCAGTGGTCACAGCCGGTGCCGACATCACTGTCGACAATCTTGATAGTGTAAATGGCCAGGCCGGCAACGGTCTTGACCTCGCTTCGTCGGGCGGTGCTATCTTCGTCGGCGACATTGGCGGCATTACCGGCACCGGTGCCAACGGGATCCTGGCCGATAGCGATGGGGGCGCCATCAGCGTCGACGCTGTCGGTCTGACAGGCGGCGTTACCGGAACCGCGGGAGCGGGCATCTTCGCTGATGCAACCGGTGGCTCAGGCGGAGCGATTGCGATTGGCACAACCACCGCGATCGGTCATGTTACGGGCTCGACCAATGCAGTAACGGCTCTCACCGACGGTTCGGGTCGCATCGCGATCGACACCAGCGCAGGTTCGGCGAGCGGCGGCGTGAATGGGATCTACGCAAACAACGCCGGCTCTGGCGCCACGTCGCTGACCGTCGCGGAAGTCGTCGGGATGACCAATGCGGGCATCCTAGTAACCACGACAGGTTCGAGCCTTTCTATCGACACTACGGCGGGCACCGTAATGGGCGAAGTCGGCGGAATCCTTGCCGAGAACAGCGGCAGTGGCGCAACCGCGATTTCGACCGCCGATGTGATGAGCGTGTCCGGCGTAGCTATTCTTGTGGAGGCCAGCGGATCCGACCTCGAAATCGACACCACGGCGGGTACGATTTCGGGCGCGCAAGCGGGGATCATTGCAGAAAACACCGGCAACGGTGCCACTTCGATCACCACGGCAGATATTTTGGGTGGTATCGACATAGCGGGCGCCGGGACCGACGCGAATATCGACAGCACTGCAGGAACGGTGATTGGTGCACTGGACGGCATCCTGCTCGAACACACCGGTAGCGGCACCGCCAGCATTGTCACACGTACAGTGGCGGGCATGAACGGATTCGGAATAGTCGCAGAAACCAGCGGTTCCGGCTTGGCGATCGATACGCGTGCAGGCGTCGTTCAAGGCGGCATTGGCGGTATCATCGCCGAGAACACCGGCACCGGTGCGTCATCGATTGTCACCGGCGATATCCTTGGCGTCAGCGGCGCCGCGATCGAAGTTATTGCCGGTACGGCCACAACCGGCCTGACTATCAATGCGACCGGGAACACGATGGGTGGTGTTACCGGCATCAGTGCCGAGAACAATGGCACCGGGCCTACTATGATCGTCAACGATGGAACATTGATGGCGACGTCGGGCGAAGCCATCCTGCTTTCGGGGGCAGGGGCAGGGATCGTCAACAACGGCAGCTTGTTTGGCTTTGTGACACTTGGCGATAGCGACGATACGTTGACCAATAACGGCACGTTCACGGCTGAAGGGGATGGCGATTTCGGGCTTGGCACCGATCTGCTGGCCAACAACGGAGATTTCGCCGTCGCCAGCGGCGGAAGCTTGGCGTTGAACGGTCTTGAGAGCTTTGCGAATTCGGGCCTAGTGTCGCTCGCCGACAATGCGATTGGCAACAATCTGAGCATTTCCGGCGATTTCGCCGGATCGGGAGGCTCGATACTTGGCATCGATGTGGATTTTGCCGCAGGCGCAGCCGATTTTCTTACAGTGGGCGGCGCGGCGACCGGTTCGACGACATTGGGCATCAACGCGATTGGCGGCGCGCCGACGACATTGTTCGCTGACATCCTCGTCGTAGATGCGGGCGCGGGAAGCACCGACACGGCCTTTGCATTGATGGGCGGGACGCAAACTGTCGGTTTGATCCAGTTCGACCTCGCATTCGATGCGTCGAACAACGACTATTTCATTGCCACTGCTCCATCATTGGCGGCGTTCCAGACCAGCAACCTGCTCGAAACTGCGCGCGGCGTATGGCAGCAATCGGCCGATGCCTTCTCGGCGCAAATGGCGACGGACCGCGATCGGTCACAGGGCGGCTCGAACAACCTTGCCGGCGGCCAGGAAAGCGCGGCAAGGGCTTGGATTGCGGGCTTTGGCAGCGAAGTAGAGCGCGAGCGTGATCTCAATTCGACCGCAAATGGCCTCACAGGCCAGTTCGATCTTGGCTATGATCAAGACGCCTTCGGGATCCTGACTGGGGTCGATTTCGGCAGCCAGACCCTGCGTTACGGTCTCACGGGCGGCTATCTCAGCAGCGAAGTGCGCTTTGCTGGAACACCCAACAGGGTAGAGTACGACGTCCTGACAATCGGCGCCTATCTGGCCCTCGATACGGGCCCATTTTTCGCCAACGCCCTAGTCAAATACGACAATATCAACGGCCAGTTCAGCAGCGCGACGGGCGGAGTTGCGTCGGAGCTTGATGGCTCGGCTTTCGGTGTGCAGGGCGAGCTTGGGGCCTTGCTGGGCGATCGTACCGGATTCTTCTTCGAGCCGAGCGCATCGTTTGCATACAGCAATGCCGATCTGGACACGTTGTCGACGTCGCAGGGCACTTTTGCCTTCGAGGAAGGCGACAGTCTGCTCGGCAGGGTCGGTGCGCGTTTGGGTTCAGGGTTCAGTTCCGGAGACACTCCGGGCACAATCTATCTCGGTGCGCGCTACGTCCACGAGTTCGAAGGTGAGGACAGTGTGATATTCGCGAGCGGGGGCCAGATGGCGACGTTCGGCAGCCTCCCGGTCGACGACTATGCAGAATTGACCGCCGGCGTTTCACTCGGTGGGGAAGAGGATGCATTGAGCGGCGGCTTGCGCGGTCAGGTGTTGATCGGCGAGGATGTCAGCGGGTTCGGTGTAAGCGCGAATATTCGATTCCGGTTCTGACGATAGCGATTGAAGATTGGCGATCCCCGATTCGGTGCGTAAAGTAGCCGTTGCGCGGGGTCGCCAAATGTCCCCGCTGGAGTCGGAGTCGTAGACCATGCCCCTTCCCGAATCTGACCGCCGTCAATTCCTCGGCGCGACAGGGAGCGCTTTTGCAGCGCTGCTCGCCAGCGGTTGTATGGTGCGCGGTGCTACCGATCCTTCGGGTGGCCGGGCTTTTGCCGGGTACGGGCCACTCGTGCCCGACCCCGCTGGGATGCTCGATCTGCCAAGGGGCTTTTCGTACCGGGTGCTTTCCAGCCTGGGCGACGCGATGGACGATGGCGGGACTGTGCCCGACAAGGCCGATGGCATGGGATGCCTGGACCTCGGCAATGGGGAGATCGTTCTGGTTCGGAATCATGAGCTCGTTCCGAGCGACGATGCGGGCGGCCCAATCGCCAAGGGGTTCGGTACTCGCAATGGTGAGATTGTCCCCGGCGGGACAACCAATATCGTGCTCGACGCCAACACACTTGAGGTCAAACGCCAGTTTCGCACGCTCGGCGGCACAATCCGGAATTGTTCCGGCGGGGTGACTCCTTGGGGCAGTTGGTTGAGCTGCGAAGAGGCCCCTACCGGTCCGGGACAACGTTACGGTGACGGCCTGGCGGTCAATCACGGATGGTGCTTCGAGGTTCCGGGGGATGCGACCGGCCTAGTCGACGCTATCCCCCTACGCGCAATGGGAAGATTCAACCACGAAGCCGCCTGCGTCGATCCCGCTACGGGATTTGTCTACCAGACCGAAGACCGCGATGACGGCGTGATCTACCGGTTCCTTCCCAAAACGCCGGGCAAGCTGGCCGATGGTGGTCGTCTGCAGGCGATGGTCATTGAAGGCCTGAGCGATACGCGCAACTGGGACATCGCGAGAATGACCGTGGGCCAATCCCTGCCGGTTCGCTGGATTGATCTCGACGACGTTGAAGCGGCGAAAGACGATCTTCGGATACGCGCAGCCGGGAAAGGTGCCGCGCTCATCGCTCGCGGTGAAGGAATGCATATGGGCACCGACGATCTGTTCATCTGCTCGACTAGTGGCGGCGCCAAGAAGCTCGGACAAATCTTCAGGTTGGTTCCCGGTCGCGGGAAAGGCAGTGATCGGATCGAACTGTTTTTTGAAAGCGAGAGCAAGGATCAATTCGACTACGGCGACAATCTTTGCGTCGCGCCAAATGGCCATCTGATGGTTTGCGAGGATCAATATACCGATGTGGTCGACAACCACGTACGGGGAATCACTCCCGACGGGCGTCCTTACGACTTTGCTCGCCTAAGAATGCAGACCGAGCTGGCTGGTGGGTGTTTCTCGCCCGGGGGGAAATGGTTCTTCGTCAACGCCTATGCTCCGACGCGAACGCTCGCTATCGCGGGTCCGTGGACTGCGTAAGTAACGCTTGCGCCGTTGCTCGGTTAGCTTCTACGCCTCTCGGTAGTGGAGAGAGGACGCATTCAATGCGCTATCTGAGAATTGCGCTGGCGGTGACGCTGCTTGCCGCCTGCTCCGATGGAGTTGTCGAAGGGGAAAGAACGGCAGGAGGCGATCGTCCCGCGCCCGAAACCGTTGTTGACCGATTTGCGATCCTTGCGCTCGATTGCGTCCATCGCGAATATCCGAACAAGATCAGCCATGTCATGCAATCGGTTGACGACGTTCAGGCGCCGAGCGAGCTGACGCCGGCATTTTACGGCTGTTTCGATTGGCATTCCTCGGTGCACGGACATTGGCTGCTAACGCGAGTGTTGACCAAGCGGCCCGATAGTGTGCTTGCGGACGAAATACGATCGAAATTGGGCCGGAGCTTCACTGAAGAGAACCTGACTTCCGAGATTGTCTATTACCTGGGTGAGGGCAGGGCTTCGTTCGAACGACCCTATGGCATCGCCTGGTATCTTCAATTGGTTCTGGAGCTTGAAGAAAGCGAGGATCCGCAGCTTGGGGGATGGCGGGAAACACTGCGTCCCTTGGAAGATGCGATTGTCGAGCAGGTTCGGGACTGGTTGCCGAAGCTGTCGTATCCGATCCGATTGGGAACGCACAATCAGACGGCTTTCGCATTTGGGCTGATGCTCGATTATGCTCGGGGTGTCGGCAATGAAGAATTCGCCAAGGAGATCGAAGCGAAAACGTTGGAATTCCATCGCGACGATGTGAATTGCCCGCTTGCCTACGAGCCATCGGGTGAAGACTTCCTGTCCCCGTGCCTGATGGAAGCCGATCTTATGCGACGCGTGATGCCGCAGGACGAGTTTGCCGCCTGGCTCGATCGTTTCCTTCCCCAGATTCCGATCGATGGGAGCGACGACTGGCTTGAACCTGGCGTTGTTCTCGACCCTTCGGACGGAAAGCTGGTCCACCTCGATGGCGTGAACCTGTCGCGAGCCTGGGCGCTGGAAGGCATAGCTTCGGCCTTGCCAGATGACGATCCGCGCGTGACCGCACTGAATGCAGTTGCGGATGTTCACCGCGAGGTCGGCGTGGCAGCCGTATCCGACGAGCACTATTCCGGCAGCCACTGGCTCGCCAGTTTTGCAACTTATCTCACGACAAAACGCGGGATCGCAGGGGTACAAGCGACGGATTGACTATTTCACCCACCACACAAAGGTCTGGACGCGACCGTCTAGAAGATACATTATCTCATCGGCTTCGACGTCTGAACGTCATTTGCCGCAACTCACAAGGTCCCTTCATGAAAAACACAAAGTTCTTCACCCTCGGTCTTTTGCTGGCCGGATCGACGCTTGCTGCACCTCTTGCCGCGAAGGAAGGGATGTTCACCCCCGATCAATTGCAGGAAATCAGTCAGGAATTGAGCGAGGTCGGCCTCGAAATCGATCCGGACGCGCTCGCAGACCTTACCGGATTTCCAATGGGGGCGGTGGTGTCGTTGGGCGGCTGTTCGGCCAGCTTTGTGTCGCCCGAAGGACTGGTCGTAACCAATCACCACTGTGCACGTGGTTCGGTTCAGTACAATTCCACGGCCGAAAACAACTATCTCGAGAACGGCTTTCTCGCTGCCTCGAAAGCGGAAGAGCTTCCGGCTGCGCCGGGATCGCGAATTTACGTGACCACCGAAGTCACGGACGTGACGGAGCAAGTCCGCCAAGGCACCGAGAGCCTCGAACCGCTCGAACGCTACGAACTGGTCGAGCAACGCCGCAAGGATATCATCGCCGGGTGCGAGGAAACAGCGGGGTATCGCTGCCAGGTTGCGAGCTTCTATGGCGGTGAGCAGTACAAGTTGATCAAGCGCCTGGAGGTGCGAGACGTTCGGATCGTTTACGCTCCGGCGGATTCGATCGGGAAATATGGCGGCGATATCGACAACTGGCAGTGGCCCAGCCACACGGGCGATTTCGCATTCTATCGCGCTTATGTCGCGCCCGACGGCTCGGCTGCAGACTTCGACGAAGCCAATGTTCCCTATCAGCCCGAGCATCACCTGAAGGTCAGTGCCTCCGGTCTGAGGGACGGCGATTTCGTCATGGCTGCCGGTTATCCCGGATCGACCAGTCGCTACACCCTGCTCGCCGAAGTCGAGAACACGTTCAACTGGACCTATCCGACATTCCAGACCCTACTGACAGACTGGATTGCGACCATTGAAGCCACAGCTCCGGAAGGCTCGGACGCGCGCGTGAAGTACGAAAGCCGCCTAGCTGGCCTCAACAACTTCGAAAAGAACCTGCGCGGTCAGATCGACGGCGCGCGCCGGGTGGGCTTGGTGGATCGCCGCCGCGCACGCGAAGCGGCGTTGGCGGACTGGATAGCCGCAGACGCCTCGCGCGCTGCCTATGGCGTGGCGATTGAAGAGCTCGCAGATCTGTCCGAAGAAAGCGCAGCGGCCTCGCGCACCAGCTTTTGGTATCGCAACGTTTCGCGTCCATCGCTGTTCTCGGCGGCCCGCCGGCTGTATCGCCTCTCGAAAGAGCGCCAGAAACCCAATGCCGAGCGTGAGTCCGGCTATCAGGAACGAGACATGACGTTCTTCCGCCAAGGTCTGCAGGCGCTGGATCGGCGCTTCGATCCCGCGGTTGACAAGGCGGAATGGGTTCTTTTCCTCACTGGCTATATCGGGCAGCCAATTGGTGAACGGGTTGCGGCATTCGACCAGGCGCTCGGACTGACAGCAGAAACGACTGCCGAGGAACTGCCGGACCTTGTTGATCGGTTCTATGCCAACACGACGCTTGGCAATGTCGAGACCCGGCTCGCGCTTATGGATGCGACGACCGAGCAACTCGAAGCCAGCGAAGATCCGTTCATGCAACTCGCGGTTGCAATGTACGATTACGGCTTTCAACTCGAGACCGAGAGCAAAACCCGATCCGGGCGTTCTCTAGCCTTGCGGCCAACCTACATGGAAGCGATCACTCAGTGGCAGCGCGAGAATGGCACGCTCACTTATCCTGACGCCAACAGCACTCTTCGCGTGACGTTCGGAAACGTACTCGGCGGCAGTCCACGCGACGGGATGGCGTACCTCCCATTTACTACGCTGGAGGGTATCACGGACAAGGATACGGGCGAAGATCCTTTCAACTCGCCGTCTGAGCTGCTCGAGCGGATCGAGGCCAAAGACTACGGGCGCTACGCACTTGAGGAAATCGGATCGGTGCCGGTTAACTTCCTTTCTGACCTTGATTCCACCGGCGGCAACAGTGGCTCGGCGACGCTCAATTCGCGCGCCGAATTGGTTGGCTTGCTGTTCGACGGCACTTTCGAAAGCGTCAATTCCGACTGGGATTTCGATCCACGCACCACTCGCACGATCCATGTAGACACGCGCTACATGCTGTGGGTCATGGACAAAGTCGACGGAGCGCAGGCACTGATCGACGAAATGGATGTAGTCGAATAGCCGCGCGGCCAACGGGCTGTGATAGGTAACGGAGACTGAACGCGATACGGGGACTGGCGTTTATGAAAATCTTGAAGGTTTTGGTCGGCTGCGCGGTTGCGCTTGGTTTGGGAACGGCAGCGGTAGCGCAGTCGGATGACGAGGACGCAGAAGACCAGCCGGCGCTTTCCAGCAAGACTTTCGAGGCATTCAATCTTCGCAACATCGGCCCCGCCTTCATGTCGGGCCGCATTGCCGACATCGCGATCGTGCAAGACGATCCGGCCACCTGGTATGTCGCGGTTGGTTCTGGCGGTGTCTGGAAGACCGAAAATGCAGGCACGACCTGGAAGAGCCTGTTCGATGGCCAAGGCTCCTATTCGATTGGCTCACTCGGTCTGGACCCCAATGATCCAAGCCGGATCTGGGTAGGCACCGGTGAAAACCACGGCGGTCGCCACGTCGGTTTTGGCGACGGTATCTACCTCTCCGAAGACGGCGGCCAAACCTGGCAGAAGAAGGGATTGGAAGGCACCGAGCGGATCGGGAAGATCATTGTCCATCCAGAAGATTCAAACACCGTCTGGGTCGCAGCCCAAGGACCATTGTGGTCACCGGGAGGCCAGCGAGGCGTCTACAAGACGACGGATGGCGGTGAGAATTGGGAACTCGTACTCTCGTCGGGCGAGTATACCGGCGCAGGCGACATGATGATCGATCCTCGCGACCCGGACCGGCTCTATGTTGCGATGTGGCAGCGTCACCGGACGGTCGCAGCCTATGTTGGCGGCGGCCCGGAAAGCGGTCTGTGGCGCAGCGAAGATGGAGGCGAGTCATGGAATGAGCTCAAGACCGGCCTGCCCAAAGGCAATATGGGCAAGATCGGTATAGCCCTCTCTCCAATGCAACCCGATGTCCTTTACGCAGCGATCGAACTCGATCGTCGCGAAGGTGGCGTGTGGCGCTCGACCGACCGCGGCTCAAGCTGGACCAAAATGTCTGACGAGGTCGCAGGTGGAACTGGCCCGCATTACTACCAAGAGCTCTATGCAAGCCCGCACTACTTTGACCGGATTTATCTGGTTTCAAACACGTCCCAGATCTCGAACGATGGCGGCAAGACCTTCACCGATCTTAACAACGAGCTCAAGCATGTAGACGACCATGCGATCGCCTTCCGCCCAGACGACCCCGAATACGTCCTGTTCGGCTCCGACGGTGGACTTTATGAAAGCTATGACCACACGAAAACGTGGCGGTTCATCAACAACCTGCCGATCACACAGTTCTACAAGGTCGCGGTCGACGATGCCGAGCCGTTCTACTTTGTTTATGGCGGCACGCAGGACAACAACTCGCAAGGCGGCCCGTCGCGCACGGACAACCGCCACGGCATCCGCAATGATGACTGGTTCATCACCCTGTTCGCAGACGGCCACCAATCGGCGACCGAGCCGGGCAACCCCAATGTGATGTACGCCCAGTGGCAGCAAGGAAACCTTGCGCGGGTCGACAGGATCACCGGCGAGATTGTCCATATCCAGCCGCAACCTGCACCCGGAGACGACATTCCGCGCTGGAACTGGGATGCGCCGATCCTCGTCAGCCAGCACAATCCGACGACGATCTACCACGCCTCGCAGCGCCTCTGGCGTTCCGACGATCGCGGCGACAGCTGGCGCGCTATCTCACCCGACCTGACCCGCAATCAGGATCGGCTACAATTGCCGGTCCAGGGCCGCAAATGGAGCTGGGATGCAGGCTGGGACCTGCGCGCCATGTCGCAATACAACACGATTGCGAATATCGGCGAGAGCCCGCTCAACGAAAACCTGCTCTATGTCGGAACCGATGATGGCCTGATCCAGGTGACCGAGGATGGCGGTGCCAGCTGGCGGCGGATCGAAACGGGTTCGCTGCCGGGTGTTCCTTCAACCGCCTATGTGAACGACATCCGCGCCGACCTGTTCGATGAGAACACGGTCTACGTCGCGCTCGACAATCACAAATATGGCGATTTCAAACCCTACCTGCTGAAGAGCACCAATCGCGGCCGTTCGTGGACGAACATAACGGGCGACATTCCCGACCGCCACCTGGTCTGGCGCGTGGTGCAGGATCACGAGAACCCGAACCTGTTATTCGCCGCGACCGAATTCGCGTTGTTCTTCACGCTCGACGGTGGGCGCAAATGGGTGAAAATGTCGGGCGATGCGCCGACCATCGCGTTCCGCGACGTCACGATCCAGCGGCGTGAGGACGATCTGGTTGCCGCAAGCTTCGGCCGCGGGTTCTTTGTCGTCGACGACATCTCGCCGCTACGGACGCTTAGTGAAGCGAGCCTAGAACAGGAAGCGATGCTGTTTCCGGGGCGCAAGGCGTGGTGGTATATCGAACAGCATCCGTTGGCTTTTTCCGAAGGTGGCTCGCAAGGACATGGCTATTTCCGCGCGCCCAACCCGCCATTCGGTGCCAACTTCACTTACTATCTTTCGGACGACGTCAAGTCGCTGAAACAAATCCGGCAGGATCGCGAAAAACCGTTGGCAAAAGACGGTGCCGACACGCCATTCCCGGGCTTCGATGCGATGACCGCCGAACTCCAGGAGACTGCACCGACGATTTGGCTGACCGTGCGCGACACGGACGGCAATCTGGTCCGGCGGATTAAAGGGCCGGCAAAGAAGGGCTTCCACCGCGTGAACTGGGATCTGCGCTATCCTGACACGACCGCAGCGCGACCGCTTGGGCCGGATGGTGAGGAACCCGCTGGGTTCCTAGTCAGCCCCGGTCGGTACACGGTGTCGCTGTCCAAGCGCGTTCGTGGCCAGACTAAGGAACTAGTCGGGCCGCAGCCTTTCACGGTCGAACGTCTCCGCGATGGTGCACTGCCCGTGCAGGCCGATGCGGCCGATTTCTGGGCTGCCATTTCCGCTTTTGATCGATCCGTGACGGCGACTGCGCTGACGCTGGGCGAAGTGGAGAATAAAGTCGGTCTGATGGAAATCGCGGTCGCCCGTGCAACTGGCGGCGATCCGACCGCGCTCGACAATCGTTGGCAATCCATCCGCAACGAGGTCAACATCCTCGACGGTTTGCTCAACGGTAATCAGGCGCGCAACGCACTGTTTGAACGCACTCAACCGACTGTTCGGAGCCGCCTTGGCACCATCATGACTGGGCTATTCGGATCGACCTACGGCCCGACCCAGACCCACCGCGAACAGTTCGGCTACGCCCAGGCAGAATTCGGAGCGATCCGCGATCGGCTCCGCACGCTGACCGAGAGCACAATTCCGGCTTTCGAGGCCGAGCTTGAAGCAGCGGGCGCGCCTTGGGTGCCGGGAAGCAGACTGCCAAGCGAATGAACCTCAAGCGCCTGCTGCGACAGGTACACTACTGGCTTTCGCTTGCCGTATTCCTGCCCGCCGGAATTATCTTCGCGGCAGGCATCTTCTTGATGCTCAAAAAGGAGATCGACTGGATCCAACCTTCCACTGAGCGCGGCGTCGTCGAAGAACAAATCCCTGCGGCAACCTTCGAACAAATGCTAGCCTCAGCAAGGCTCCATCCTGAAGCGGGAATTTCCGAATGGTCGGACATCGACCGCATAGATCTGCGGGTGGACAAGGGCATTGCCAAACTGAGGGCGCATTCGGGCTGGGAAGTGCAAGTCGACACGGCCACCGCCGAAGTGCGCAACGTCGCCTATCGCCGTTCCGACCTTATCGAAAGCATCCATGACGGTTCGTTCTTCTCCGACGAAGTGAAACTCTACCTGTTCCTGCCAACCGGAATAATGCTGGTCATCATGTGGGGCACAGGGATCTACCTTTTCCTGCTTCCCCGAATGCGGAAGAAGAAGACGCCCCCGCGCGCATAGGGGCGCGGAATGCGCTATCTCCAACCCGCAGCCCAGTTCTCGTCCATCACTGTCCTGAAACCGGAAAGATCGCTCTTCAGCCGAACCGATTTGGTCGAACCGTCTTTGATCTTTTGCACCAGCAGGTGACCCACCCCATTGTGCGCAAAGGGCGTGATGCTCGAATAGTCCGAACTCCAGTTGAGATTGCGCACTGCAGTCAGGCCGGTGCCACCTTGCTCCAGTTCCCACAGCTTGGCCTTGCCGGTGTCCGAGCGATAGCCGAACAGATACATCTTACCGCCGCGAGGCAGGGTGGCGAGATGGGTCCAGCCGTTGGCGCGTGAGGCATTCCAGGTTGTGCTAACGCGGACATCGCTGCCGGATCGGGTCAGACGCAAGATCCGGATCGTTCCGCTGCCCCCCTTATAGGCAACGAGATAGCGATTGTTGCCTTCCCAATAAGGCGCAAAATGGGTGTAGCCTTTCCCGATATTGGTCTTCAGCGCCGAATCGAAACCGGTGAAGCTGCTGTTGATCCGATCGACATTAAAGTGGCCGTAGCGCGAATCGTAGGAAATCAGGTGATCTCTCCCGGCGATCTGGATTTTCTCCATATGCGTCCAGCCGGCATAGATTTGCACCTCATTGATCTTATTGATGGTCGCTGCTCCGGGCACGATTTCCCAGAAGCCAACCGCGCCCGTGGCGAAATTGTAGGCCAAGATGTGACGGTGGTTCGATCCGGTGGGGAGAAACTCGATGAAGTTGTTCCAACCGTGGCCCCAGTCGCTTTCGGCCGTTTGCGTAGTTTGCTGCCCGACGGGTTGATCGAAACGATTGATCCGAACCCGGCCATTGGCAGGTCGGTACCGCAGGATGAAGCGCTTTCCGTTTTCTTTCCAGCTCAGGAAGCGATTGCCGGGGCAATTTCGTGAGACGAGCTTTTCAGCGGAGTCATCGCTCCAATGGCCCCAGGAATCGGTATCGGCTTGGTGAGTTGCTACCGCGGAACCATCAAATCGCGCGCGCACGGCATCGCCATCGTTAAGCTTGGCCCAGAATCCGGCCGCATCCAGTCCGGCCTGATCCAGCGCAGTATTTTCTACCTGGGTGTAGTGGGTATGAAGCGTGCTCGATCCGCTGTCGCTGGTGCGCCCGATCACTTCCCCGATTGCTACCTTGCGTCCCTTGCTGAGGCGCGGCTGCCCTTCTTCGTCTTCGATGTGCAAGTAGTGCGTTCGCCAATCCCCGCCGTGATCCAACATCACATAGCGCAGCCCATTGGGCAGCGTTTGATCGACCTGCACAACACCGGCGGCGCTCGCCAATACCGGTTGATTGCGGCTGATATTGAAGCCATCGTCCCTGCGCATCGCAAAGTCGAGACTGTCGGGATCGGGCTTGTGGGTGGTGTAGGTGGTAATATCCCAGACCTGTCCGCAATGGGTCGGTGACTGAAAATCCGGCCTATCTTGCGCGAGCAAAGCGGCGGGCGTGAGAGCAAATGCCGCCAGTGCGGTATGGCCTACGGCGAAGAAGATGGGCAGCCGTTTCACAGGAATTCTCCCGCATCGAGGATCTTACTGCATACGCTCTGTCCGTCGCGGCTGTCGGAATTGGCGATCGCCCCGACGGTGAAACCGTCCGGTAGGACCACCATGCAACTTTGGAGTGTTCGACGTGGCCGCTCCTTCCGCGAGAACAAGGTGCCACCGTGCCAGTAGCGGTTTCTAGTGCGGTCACTCGTTCCGTTGGAATCATCGTCCCAACCCAACCTGCGGACCGTGCGCGCAAAGCAGGCACCGGGTGAAAGCAGCTGGCGATTATCCGGCCAGTTGTTGGCCGAATTGCAATCCGCGCGCCCGGCTATTCGCGCAAGGTGCGATGCCGAAAGCCGCCAACCGGCATGCGCGCCGCAATTCTGCAACGTACCGTTGAATGCCGAACCGGCCCCGGTCGGATCGGTCCAGTCATAGGCATAGGCGTGCCCACCGGCGGGAGGCTCCGTGCAGCTTGCTCCCTCGACGCCGCTCGGAACCATAATGCGTTCCCCGACATACAAGGCGAAAAGCGCACCATGATTGGATTTGGTCACCCCGGTACCGTCGGTTCCTTGCGCCAAGCGCCACAGCTTGGGGACGATGATGCGGAATAGGGCGTAGTTCGAGTTCTTGTAACTGCGATTGCCCGTGTCGTATTTGTCGGGCCCGAGAAACTGGGCGGCTACACCCTTCTCGACAGCGAACCTGAGTCCATCCCAGTCGTTACCCCAAGGTCCTTCGTTGCCGTTTGCCTTCAAGCGGTCGAACCGCTGTCCCATGCCGGAAGTGTGCGTCAGCAATTGGCGGAAGGTGACGCTCTGACCATCGCGAAACCCGCGTCCCCTGGTCCATCCATCGGGCAGATAGGGGGCAATCGGCGCTTCGATCGTCAGTCCGTTAGCATCCAGCGCCTGGAGGACGGCGATCGCTGTAATCGACTTGGAGACGCTGGCGACATTGCCCCGAGTGCGCTTGCCCCAGAGCTTGCGTCCATCGGCTTCGCGCCGGGCCAGGCCCGAAACTAGCGTCCGTTTCACCCTGCCATGGCGTGCGATCGCCACGGAATAACCGACGAATTTGCGCTGGAACTCCTGTGCGAGGTTCCGTTCCAACTGATCCAATCTGGAATCCTGCGCCGCAGCGGGAGGGGAACCGGCGGCGAGTCCGATTGCGCATAGCGGCAGGATTGAATGGCGTAGGGGCACGAAAGCACGCATCGCAACGTCTCCAGGTCGATTCACGTAACTCGGATACGATGCGGCGAGCGGCCGTTACCGTCATCGGTGCGTACCCCCAATTTTCGATTGGAGAACACCCAACTTTCGGTCCTTCGGAGCGGAGCACAGACTGACAGTTAGCGGTGCAACTCGGTTTTTCGCTCCGCCTCACCGACTATCCAAGGTTCGTCCCTTAGCTTGAGCAATACGGCGAGCCGGTTTTCGACTTCGAGTTTCTGCAGGATGGCGGACACGTGATGTTCGATTGTTCGCTGCGACCGCGACATCTCATCGGCGATTTCGGCGTTGCTCAGCCCCTGTGCCAGGTATTCCAGCACGGTCATCTCCTTTGCCGTCAAGCCGAAGGGATTCTCCCGCGAAGCGCGATAGGGGCCGCGCGGGAGTGTAACATCGTCGCGCGAAAGGCCACGTGTTTCCAAAAGTTCGGTCGCGCGCGCCACGGCCGCCTTCGCACCCTGCCGGTTGAGTTCGGCGAGGCCCGACGAGACGGTTTGTGCGGTGGGTGCTAGGGCAAAGCAAACGTTGGCCAGATAGTTAGCGCCTAGCTTGGCAAACTGAATGCCGGACTCCACGAAATCACCGGAAAGTGCTGGAGCAAAGGCCGTATCGCCAAGGTTGTCGTTGGAACTTTCGCTCATTCCGGTCAGGTGTCGCCAGAACGCGTATTCCGCCCTAGTCCAGTGGCTGAAACATGCTTGGTCGATGCGATCAAGCGCCTGACAAGCCTCGGACGCAAGCGATTGAGATCCGATCAACCACGCGCGCTCCAGCATCCCGATCAGGACCGGGATACAGTACTGGATCTCGCCCGTGGCCAATGCGTCCTTGTGGGCCTTTTCGAGCGTTCGCGCCGCCGGTTCCTCTCCCATCCGGATCTGCGCGCGCGCGAGCATGATCCGGGCAGGCAACTTCATCAGGAGAGTCTGTCCTGGCGTTCCGATAACCGCACGGCAGACTTCCTCTGCTTCTTTCAATCGCCCTTGCTCCAACCTCAACTGAGCTTCACGCCCACGAAGGTAGAATGTCCAGCTATCCAGGTCGTGTTCGGTGTCGAACGCGAGTCCCTGTTTCAGGGTTTCCTCGGCTAGATCGAGTCTGCGTAAGTCCACTGCGTATTCGGAGAGATTGGTGAACACCCGCGCCGAATCTTCGTGAAGGTTGTTTTCGAGCGCAATGTTCAGACTGCGGTGAAGATCGTCGATCCCAAGTGCATTTCCAAGAAACAGGCGCGCCGTCCCGATGTTGTTGAGCGCGTGAACCTCCACTTCGGGGGTCGAGTTTTCGGCGACGAGTTCCAATGCGCGCGTGCCCCATTCGATGGCGTCGTCCATCCTGCTGGCGAGCATGTGCATTTGCGAGCGCATCGAATAGGCCAGGGCCAGCCGTTCGGAGGCATCAGCCTGTTCAAGCAACCTGATGGCATCGTCGAGATATCGATTGGCTTGGACCGCTTCGCCTCGATACCAATGCAAACGCGACAAATGGCGTAAATTGTCGGCAATCTTGTCATTTCGTTGCAGTGCGCGCCACATAGTTAGCGCATGCCGGCGCGCTTCGATCACGCGGTCGTCGATTCGATGCGAGATGGCAGCCTCATAAGCCCAACTCTCGTAGAGCTGCGCCGCCTCTGCCGGATCCGCTTCGTCGACATATTCGAGCGCGGCTTCCAGATAGTCGGCGGCTTCCTTGTGGGCCCCGAGCGCAGCGGCCTTGTCCGCTGCAATAGGCGAGAACTCGAGGACCCTTTGGGCGTCCGCAGCACCGCGGGCGTGATGCAACAGCTCTCCGGCGTCGTATCGTTCGGTTTGCCGGAGCATGAAAGTCAAATGTCGATGATGAAGATTGCGCAGATCGATCGATGAACAGCGATTTCCGGTCGCAAGACGGGCAAGTTCATGCCTGAAGCGAATGCGACCGTCGGTGTCTTCCGTGAGGATGGATAGGTCGATGCAATCTTGCAGCAAGCGTTCGTGGTCCTCGATCCACCCGCAATGCAATGCGGGATCGATAGGGACGGGAATAATGCTGAGCGCTTCGAGCAACCCGATATGCGCTTTCGAGAGCCGAGTGAGTCGGCTGTTTACGGCGTCCTGAACCGAAACCGGGACTTGTCTGTCACCTTCGGGATCGGCGAGTATTTCGGATAAGAAGAAGGGGTTTCCACCGGTAATTGAAAGCAAATCCTGCGCATCGCGTCCGCTTTCGTCGGCCATCCGCGCGACCGCGCCAAGCGAGAGCGCCTGGAGCTCGATCCGTTCCAATTGTGCGCTGGGAATATCGCCTAACACGCGCAGCAATGGATGGCCCCGCCCCAATTCGTCATTGCGGTAGCTGACAATCAGTAGAACGCGGCACAGGGTGATCCGTCGGCCCAAAAACCGGATGAAATCAAGCGTTCCAGCATCGGCCCAATGGACGTCCTCGAGGATGAGGACCACCGGTTGCGAACTGTCGGCCAGTTGCGCGAAAAGGCGCGAAAACAGTGCCGTTCCACCCGCAGTTTGCCAGTCTTCCCCCAAGTCGCCCAGTATTGCCGCAATATCGTGCACGGGACCAAGCGGTCGCGGAGTGAACAGGGCATCGCACATTCCCCAGACGCACCGGACGTCGGCCGCAATTTGGCCAGTGAACTCGCGCAGAAGGGCGGTCTTCCCGATTCCGGCTTCGCCCCCGATTACAGCCACATGGCCAGTCTGGACAGAAGTGGCGAGCAGTTCGTGCAGACGCGCCAGTTCGGTGTCTCGTTCGGCAAGCATGATTGGAGTGTGCCGCAACTCCGTGATGGTCGCCATAGCGTGGCCGAAAATTGGGTAATCGATCCGGAAAAATGGGTGCGCTTGCCGCAATCGCTTACAGTTCCTGCGGAAGCGGTTGGATTCTCGCCACGTCAAGCAATCAGTTTCGGTTAGAGAGACATCCTTTGAAGACGGTAGATGGATGGGCACGGAACCTACGGCTGACCGAAACGGTTCAGTGGGGGGTCCCCGCTCCGCTAGCGATAGCGGCAAATACAACCGTATCGCTTACGGGTCTGGACATTTCACATAGGCAATCGGTGCGATCTGTCCTTATTCCGATTGACACGGGTCGCATTGCTGGGCAAATTTGTCCGGACAACTTTTGAGGCAGCGAAATGGCATCCGATCTTCCCCCTCCCTATACTGCGCTAACTCGTCATCCGATGATGCCGCGCACGAACCACGATGAAGCGGCGCGATTCAATTTCCTGACCCATTTCAATCGTTATCTCTCCGGACCAATTGGTGCGGGCAACAAGCTGGCTTACGAGAAGCAGGCATTACCCGCGTTCCGTGCCGAGCATGGTAGAGATCCGGAACATCGCTACGAGATCCGCGATGCAATGAGCCGCAACGACTGGCATCGCATGTGGTCGGCCTTGAAACGAAACTCGATGGAGATGCGCCAGCAAAATGGTCGGCAAGCAGTTCTCCGGCAGCTTGACGAGCTCGATGCAATGGCCAAGCAGTTCAACGAGCATTACGGGCTGCTGGAACTCGACTCTTCGGTGGAGCAGCCACACTACCAGACTGCGGTCGACATTCACTGCCAACCTGGCGGGTACCACAGTGAAGAGCGGCCCGACGACGTCACAGTCGGGGCGAACTACGATATCGGCCTGTTTGCAACAACAGGTGGAGCGCTAGGCGGTCTCAACGATGGCGGCGGCCAGGCTGTGGTTGAGTGGGCGAAGACCGAACGTCCCGATTGGCAGCCCAAACGTATCCTGGATATCGGGTGCACGATCGGCCACAACGCTGTCCCGATAGCGCAAGCCTATCCCGACGCGGAAGTGATTGCGATCGACACGGCCGCGGCGTCCTTGCGATATGGAGCAGCTCGCGCAGCCGCGCTTGGTGTCACAAACATCAAGTTCGTCCAAGCGTCGGGCGAAGATCTCTCGCGCTGGGCGAACGGCAGTTTCGACTGGGTGCAGACCACGATGTTCCTGCACGAGCTTTCCTCGAAGGCCATGCCGAGGATACTCGCCGAGGCCAACCGGGTGCTCGCGCCTGGTGGCCTGATCCTCCACATCGAACAGCCGCAATATTCGAATGAAATGCCGCTGTTCGAGCAGTTCATGCGCGACTGGGACGCGTTCAACAACAATGAGCCGTTCTGGTCGGCGATGCACGGGCAGGATTTGAAGCAGGTGATGGCCGACGCCGGATTCCCGCGCGAATGCCAGTTTGTCGCCGGTGTTCGCGCAGTGGTCGACCCGGAAATCTTTCCGCCATCGCCCGATGACGGGGAAGAGGATTTCGGCCGGGCGGCGATCTGGAACGCGTATGGGGCCTGGAAACCTTCCGAACAGGCGGTTGCGGCATGAACGACGATTTCGACTGGGTCGCGCTTTCGGGGAGGCGCGCCAAGGGCAAACGCCCGGAATATTTCGAGGATCCGGCGCTGGACCGACTCTATTCGACAGTCTTCGCCTTGGCTGCAGAGGTTTCCGCGCTGCGCGAACGCCAAGACACGATCGAGCGATTGCTTGAGGCGAACGGGGTCGTGAAGCGCGAGGATATCGAGAATTACACGCCTGACCGCGGTGCAGGCGAAGAGCGCGGCATCGCAACCCGCGCTTATGTCGCGCGGATAATGCGCGGATTTCAACAGCACGTCGAAGCGATGGAAGCAGACGATCCGCCGATCATGGACGTGGTGGACCGCCTTTCGCGCGAGTGATGAATTCGGAATGACGGGGCGCGAAAGGGATCCCGCGTCCTTGGGGAGGGATCATGGAGTTTCTGATACTGAACGAGCTCAGCATTCTGCGCTGGGTTCACATTCTCGCGATGGTTTATTGGTTGGGCGGCGAGTGGGGCGTGTTCCAGACCAGCTACCACGTGACAAACCCGGCGCTGTCGCTCGACGAGCGCAAGCGGCATATGGAAACCGCGTATCGTATCGACATCCTCGCGCGTACCGGGATTGTTCTATTGCTGCCCTTGGGTCTTCACATGGGCAAGATCTACGGCTTCGTCCCGATGCTGGACGGCATGGGCGTGTGGTGGATGTGGCTGTTCTTCGCTGTGTGGCTGGCGATGACCTGGACAGCCTTCATCAAGCGCGAGACCGATATCGGGATCAAGGTCACTCGAGCCGAAGAACTGCTACGATACCCCCTCATCGCGGCGCTGTTCATCGTTTCGTTCATGGCCTTTGGCGGCGAAGGTCCGATCACATCGGGCGAGGGCAACGATTGGTATCCGGCCAAGATGGCGCTCTACGCCTTTGCGCTGTGTATCGGGTTGTTCCTGCGGCTTGTGATGCGGCGCTGGACCGAGCGATTTCGCATCCTCGCCATGGGACCAAACGCCGAGCAGGAGGCCGCGCTTGAAAAGGAGATCGGCATGGCCCGAATTTCTGCTTACATCTACTGGATCACAATCGCCTCGGTCTGCTTCCTTGGCGCCGTCAAACCCTTCTGAGGACCAACCCCATGCCCGCCTACATGATCGTCACCGCCGCCATTTCCGACCGTGAGAAGTTCATTTCGGGTTACGGTGCGGCGGCGGCCGAATTGATCCCGAAGTTCGGTGGCGAGTACTTGTTGCGCGGGCCGGGAGCGGAGTGCCTCGAAGGTGAATTTGGAGAGGGCGCTTCGATGGTGATCTCGAAATGGCCCGACCGTGCGGCGGCAAAGGCGTTCTGGAACAGCCCCGATTATGCTGAGGCGAAGAAGCTGCGCGAAGGGCTGGCCGATGTGCAGGTGCTGCTGATCGACGGGCCGGACCTGCATGCCTGACTGGCACGCAGCCTTTACCCGCCACCCGGCTTCGGTCGGGGAAAGCTACGCCGAACATGCATTGAAGGCGACGGGCTTCGGGCTGCGCATGATCGGCTGCGGACTGGCGTGCCTCGTCCATGCACTCCTGCCCTTCCTGTTCGAGCGCACCGCGAGCCGTGCGGTCGACCGGCTGCATAACGACATGGTGACCGATCGGCGCACGCCCGACCATCAATTGGATTTCGTGATCTAGCTCATTCGAGGATCTGGTTGAGCTCGATCAGGATTCCGTCCGGGTCGAAGAAGTTGCAGCCCATTACCCGGATGGAATCCTGATCGAGCTCAACCAGATCCTCGAATGAGCTAGATCACGAAATCCAATTGATGGTCGGGCGTGCGCCGATCGGTCACCATGTCGTTATGCAGCCGGTCGACC
>JASJDE010000050.1 GCA_030065195.1 Erythrobacter sp.
TGTGGCTGGGCGAACAGATCACCGCGCGCGGCATCGGTAACGGCGTCTCGCTGATCATCATGGCGGGTATTGTCGCGCAATTCCCGATGTTTGCTTCGAACCTGTTCGAAGGCGGTCGCACCGGCTCGATCCAACCGGGCATCATCATCGGCTTCCTGGTCATGGTCGTGGTGCTGATCCTGCTGATCAGCTTTGTCGAGCGCGCACAGCGCCGCTTGCTGATCCAGTATCCCAAGCGCGCGACGCAGCGCGGCATGATGCAGGCGGATCGCTCGCACCTTCCGCTCAAGCTCAACACCGCAGGCGTGATCCCGCCGATCTTCGCTAGCTCGCTGCTGCTCATGCCGTTGACGATTTCGTCCTTTGCAGGTGGCGGAGTAACCGGTGCCGAAGGCGATGTTGCCGCTGCAACTGGCGGCTTTGTTCAGCAGCTCAACTTCTACCTGCGTCCGGGCGAGTGGCTCTACATGCTGCTCTACGCGGTCGGCATCATCTTCTTCTGCTTCTTCTACACCGCGGTTGTGTTCGATCCGGAAGAGACGGCGGACAATCTCAAGAAGAATGGCGGCTTCATTCCGGGTATCCGTCCGGGCAAGCGCACCGCTGAATACCTCGAATACGTCCTGACCCGCATCACGGTGGTCGGCGCTATCTACCTGACCGTTGTCTGCGTGGTGCCCGAATACATGATCGCACAAACGGGTATCCCGCTGTTCCTTGGCGGCACCAGCCTGCTGATTGTCGTCAATGTGACCGTCGACACGATCAGCCAAGTCCAATCGCACCTGCTGGCGCACCAGTATGGCGATCTCATCAAGAAGGCTAAGTTGAAAGGCCGCATGCGCTGACGCATGAAGGGCTGATCCAGCGACACGAACTCGCGACGATGAGTTTCGGCGCGGCAAAAAGGGGTTTGCTTTCGTGAATATCATTCTTCTTGGCCCTCCGGGCGCGGGCAAAGGCACTCAGAGCGCAGGTCTGGTCGAACGGCACGGCATGAAGCAGCTTTCCACCGGAGACATGCTGCGCGCAGCTGTGAAGGCACAAACCCCGGTTGGCCTCGAAGCCAAGGCCGTGATGGATCGCGGTGAGCTGGTTTCCGACGAGATCGTTTCTTCGCTGATCGACGAAAATCTTGCCGCGATGGAAGCAGGGCAGGGCGCTATCTTTGATGGATACCCCCGTACCGCCGCTCAGGCTGCGGATCTTGACCGCATTCTTGAGAAGAATGGACGTAGCCTCGATCGCGTAATTGAGCTGGAAGTCGACGTTGATGCGCTGGTCGAACGCATCACGGGCCGCTTCTCCTGCGCCAATTGCGGCGCGCTCTACCACGACACCGCGAACCCGCCCTCCAAGGAGGGCGTGTGCGACAATTGCGGTTCGACCGAATTCAAGCGTCGCCCCGATGACAATGAGGAGACCGTGCGCACTCGCATGGCGGAATACCGTGCCAAGACCGCACCGATCCTTCCCGGCTACGAAGAGCGCGGCATCGTCAGCCGCGTGAATGGAATGGACGGTATCGACGAAGTCGCGGGCGCTATCGACGCAATCCTCGCAAAGTAATCCCGACGGGGTTCCCACGCGCGCACTGTTCCCTTAGTCAGACGCTGACGAGGAGGACCGCATTTTGCGCAAGACAGTATTATCCATCGCAAGCTTGGCGCTCGCGTCTACGGCCACTCCGGCAACGGCCGAAGTGATTGCGCTTGACGAAGATCACTTCATCACCCGCACCGAGGCGATTGTCGAAGGTGATCCCAAGGCGGTGTGGCTGGCGCTGATTTCACCGGCGCGCTGGTGGTCGAGCGAACACACCTGGTCAGCAGATGCGGCCAACCTCACCTTGATGCCGCAAGCGGGCGGATGCTTTTGCGAGAAGATCCCCGAGGTCAACGAACCGGGGCGCTTCACTCTTGAGGGAAGCGTTGAGCATATGCGCGTGCTTCAGGCCTATCCCGAGGTCGCCTTGCGCATGGAAGGCGCGCTCGGCCCGCTACAGAGTGAGCCTGTGACCGGCATCCTCACGATTGCTCTTTCCGAGGTGGAAGAGGGCACGCGGATTGTGTGGGAATACAATGTCGGCGGGAAGATGCGTTATGAGGAGCCGGTTATCGCGCAGGCTGTTGATGGCGTCATGACGCTGCAATTGACGCGCCTCGCTGAAACGCTCGGAATGATCCAGGCTCCGCGCACAGGACCACCGCCTGCCCCGCCGCCTGAGGAAGAGCCAGAAGCTTCCGAAGGGGAGGAGCCCGTCGAAGAGGAGGCGATGATCTCCATCGACCCCGAAGCCGTGCTCGAAGAAAGCGATGACGAGGCCGAGGATGAAGCGTCGGAAGGTCCAAGCGTAGACGAAGCTTTCGGTGATCTTAGCGATCCCGGTTGATAGCGTTCCGGCGCGCCTTTGACCGGCGAGCGGGAAGGGTGTATTCAAGCCCTTGAAACAACGCCGCAGCGGCCCATATCGGCCGCTCGGTCGATAATGCGCGTTTGCCCGGTTGACGACAGGCTCGAATCACCGTAAGCGCGCCGCTCATTCGACATGTTCGAAATTTGTCCGGCAGGCACCGCCAATGTGGTGTGCCATCCGGACTTTTGCCGTTTTAGGCAGATTGCGAACATGCTCGGTGTTTTGAGCGTTGAGATAGGGGCGCTTGCGGTTTGACCGCAATCCCCTGTGGAGCATGGAGAATTAAGTGGCTCGTATTGCCGGGGTAAATATTCCCACTAACAAGCGTGTTATCATCGCGCTTACCTATATTCACGGGATTGGCCGCACGACGGCTGTCCAGATCGCCGACAAGCTTGGCATTCCGCATTCCGCACGGGTTCAGGACCTCACCGATGAGGAAGTCCTGCGCATTCGTGAAACGATCGACAGCGACTACACCGTCGAAGGCGATCTTCGTCGCAACACCGCGATGAACATCAAGCGCCTGATGGACCTGCGTTCGTATCGTGGTCTGCGTCACCGCAACCAGCTGCCCGTTCGCGGTCAGCGCACGCACACCAACGCCCGCACCCGCAAGGGCAAGGCCAAGCCGATCGCAGGCAAGAAGAAGTAAGCTCTGGTTTCGACCAGACGCTTTTCCCTTCTTCCTACAAGATAAGGAATACGAGAAATGGCACGCGAACCCGGCAAAGTAAGGCGCCGCGACAGAAAGAACATCACCAGCGGCGTTGCTCACATCAACGCCAGCTTCAACAACACCATGATCACCATCACCGATGCGCAGGGCAATGCGATCAGCTGGTCCAGCGCCGGCATGATGGGCTTCAAGGGCAGCCGTAAGTCGACCCCGTATGCAGCGCAGGTCGCTGCAGACGATGCCGGCAAGAAGGCCGCCGAGCACGGTGTTCGCACCCTCGAAGTCGAAGTGAAAGGCCCGGGTTCGGGCCGTGAGAGCGCGCTGCGCGGTCTCGCCGCTGTCGGCTTCAACATCACGTCGATCCGCGATGTGACGCCGATCCCGCATAACGGGGTGCGTCCGTCGAAGCGTCGCCGCGTCTGATCCGAACTTGCCCCGGCGGTCGTCCTGGCCGCCGAGACTTCCTCGGACCGGACGCGCCACTCAGGCGACCCGGTCCGCCGACATTTTGAACCGCTGAAGAGCGAATTAGGGGAAATCCATGTCCGTCAACACGAAGAACTGGCAGGAACTCAAGAAACCCAATACCCTCGACATCAAGGAAGGCGGCGACAAGACCCGCAAAGCGACCTTCGTCGCCGAACCGCTTGAGCGCGGCTTTGGTCTGACGCTCGGCAACGCGCTTCGCCGCGTTTTGCTCAGCTCGCTCCAGGGCGCTGCCATCACCTCGATCAAGATCGAAAATGTGCTGCACGAATTCTCTTCGCTCGCCGGCGTGCGCGAAGACGTGACCGATATCGTTCTGAACGTGAAGCAGATCGCGCTGAAGATGGAAGGCGAGGGCGCCAAGCGCTTGCAGCTTTCCGCCACCGGCCCGGCCGAAGTGAAGGCAGGGGACATCGCAGTCACCGGCGACATCGAAGTGATGAACAAGGACCTCGTCCTGTGCCATCTCGACGAAGGGGCCACGCTCAACATGGAACTGACTGCGGATGTCGGCAAAGGCTACGCTCCGGCCGTCCAGAACCGTCCGGCCGATGCGCCGATCGGCCTGATCCCGGTCGATTCGCTGTACAGCCCGGTTCGGCAGGTGAGCTACAAGGTCGAGAACGCGCGTGTCGGCCAGGAACTGGACTACGACAAGCTGTCGCTGACCGTCGAAACCGACGGCACCGTCACTCCGGAAGACGCCGTGGCTTATGCTGCGCGCATCCTCCAGGACCAGCTGACGCTGTTCGTCCACTTCGAAGACGGCATCCCGCAGCCGCAGTCGGCCATGATCGGCCACGCTGCTCAGCCGCAGGAAGACGACGCCAACCAGCTCAACCGCTACCTCCTCAAGAAGGTCGACGAGCTCGAGCTTTCGGTGCGTTCGGCGAACTGCCTCAAGAACGACAACATCATCTATATCGGCGATCTGGTCCAGAAGACCGAAGCCGAGATGCTGCGCACCCCGAACTTCGGCCGCAAGTCGCTCAACGAGATCAAGGAAGTGCTCTCCAGCATGGGCCTGCGCCTCGGGATGGACATCCCGGGCTGGCCGCCGGAGAACATCGAGGAAATGGCCAAGAAGCTCGAACAGGAACTTCTCGGCTAATCAGGGTCATGGCGGCGCACCCATAAGCGCCGCCGGCACTGGGCTACCTGATACGGGCCCTTTTCGAACTGAAGGAAGAATGCAATGCGTCACGGAATCTCGCAGCGTAAGCTGAGCCGCAAGTCGGGCCACCGCAAGGCCCTGTTCCGCAACATGGCGGCGGCGCTGATCAAGCACGAGCAGATCAGCACCACGCTGCCCAAGGCGAAGGAACTGCGCCCTTACGTCGAGAAGCTGGTCACGCTCGCCAAGCGCGGCGGCCTGTCGAACCGACGTCTCGCCATGAGCCGCCTCGGCGATGAGACCCAGCTCAAGAAGCTCTTCGATGTGCTGGCCGAGCGCTACGGCGATCGCGATGGCGGCTACACCCGCATCATCAAGGCGGGCTTTCGTGAAAGCGACAGCGCGCAGCTCGCGATCATCGAATTCGTGGATCGCGACGAAGAAGCAAAGGGCCAGGACAGCGGCCCTGACATGAGCGAAGCCGACGAATACGAAGACGCGTAAGCGCGTCCATTCGACGAACGGCATAGAGGGGCTGGCGGAGCAATCCGCCGGCCCTTTTCTTTTGCGTGCGCCGCGATAGGGTTTGTGTCCATGAAGACCACAATCCTCGCTGCCGCCGGAGCAGCTCTCTCTCTCGCCGCACCGCTCGCCGCCCAGAGCGCCCAGGACCGTCTCGACGCGCGCTACGACCGCGCGCTTGCTGCCGGCTACAAGGCGTTGTTCCTGTGCAGCGCGACGGCCAACGCCGAACGCCTGGATGGGAGCAGGACGGCGGACAGCATCCATCAGTGGGAGCTCACCGGAATATATCCCAAGCTCGATCCGATCGTCCGCGACCTTCCCTTCGAGATCGTGCGCCGCCAGGCTGCGGATGGTAGCGACGGGCCGGTGGACCATGTCCGCGTCGCGTGGAGCGACCAGATGCCGCCGCGCGTTGCCGGTCACATACCCGGGGACGGGTGCTTCATTCAGCCAATCGGCGCTCCAGTGCCGGAAGCGCAGGCCTTGCCTTCGGATTACGAGGCTGAAGCGATCCCCGAAGATGGCTGGAGCAGCGATCCTTCCGCAATCTCTGCAAGAGCGGCGGAGAGGCTCGGAACCGCAGCTTTCGACGGCACCTACGGAGAGGGCTCGCGAACGACGGCGGCTCTTATCGTCAAAGACGGCCAGATCGTGATGGAGAACTATGCGCCCGGCTTCGACGCCGCCACGCCGCAAAGGACATGGTCGGTCGCAAAGAGCATTGCCGCAACCCTGGTAGGCGCCGCCGTGCAGTCGGGCGAGTTCGCGGTGGCAGACCCGATCGGCATCAATTACTGGCGTTCGGGCGGCGGCTTCGATGCGCGCAACGCGATCACGATCGATCACGCGCTGCGAATGGCGACCGGTCGCTACACCGATACGCCGGGAAACAGAACGGATCCGCTCTATTGGGGCGGCGCGACCGTCGATGAAAGGGCGACGACCTGGCCGGTGATCCACCCCCCTGGGACGGTCTATCGCTATGCCAACAACGACACCTTGATGGCGATCAAGGGCGTAGAGGGGTATATCGGCTATTACGGCGCCAAAGGCCTGCTCGAACGCTTCGGCATGCATCGCACCATTGCCGAAACCGATTGGCGTGGCGGCTATGTCCTGTCGTCTCAGGTGTGGGCCACGGCGCGCGATCTTGCGCGATTGGGGCAGCTCCATCTCGATGATGGAATGGTAGACGGCGAGCGAATGCTTCCCGAGGGCTGGAGCGATTACGTGTCCGACCCTTCCGGGCCGCAGCCCGAAGGCAGGCAATGGGGTTACGGCGCGGGTTGGTGGACCTTCCGCCGGCCCGAAGGCAACGCGTTTGAGGGCGTACCCGACGACGCCTTTGCCGCGCGCGGAAATCGCGGGCAATATGTGGTCGTTGTTCCGTCTCGCAACATCGTCATAGTTCGCCGGGGCGAGGATATGGTCGGCACCCGTTTCGACATCGCCGCGTTTACGCGCGATGTCTTGGCGGCACTCGAAGACTAGACCTCCAAATCGTTCAGTAAAACGATTTGCAAGATGAACGAAAGCCAACCGCGTCGTTCAATCCTGTGCTAGAGCGTGGCGGTTAGGAAACCGGACGACAATGCTGCCGGGTCGCGACGGATTGGCATTCAGGGGGAACTTCCATGCTCGGCACCGCCACCAGAACCGCACTCGCGCTCGCTGCGATGCTGGCATTCGGCTCTACGCCGCTCGCCGCCCAGTCCGCGCGCTACGCGGCCGACGATCAGGTGATTGCCCAATGGGGCGATGGCAGGTGGTATCCCGGTCATGTCGTCAGCGCGGTGGGCGACAATTTCCGGATCAGGTTTCTCGATGGCGACGTTGCGACTTTGCCGACGACCCGAATTCGCCCCGATACATTCGAGCCCGGCGATCCCCTCTTCGTCCGCAAGCACGATGGGTTGAAGCGCGCCGTCCTTTCGGAGCGCTATGGCAACGCTCTGGTCGTATCCTATCCTGACGGCGCCACGGAAGCGGTCGACCTCAAACGTGCAATGCTCGACACCGTCACAACCCGCATCTCCAGAGACGAGAAGTATTTCAAGCCGGCCGTGCTGGCCAACCTCTGCAATGCGACGTCCGAAACCGTCTATTACGCGCTGGCGATGGACACCTATAACGACGGTATGCGCGGAAACGCTTCCACCGGTTGGACCCGGCTTGCGCCGCGCAGCTGCGAAATCCGTAACCTTAGCCAACACTGGCGGACGGAAGTGCGTCTTCCCAGCGGCGACGAAGAGCGGGCGTATGGCTTCATGTCTCCCACCTATATCTATGGCCAGACGCGCGAAGCCTTCCGGACCCGTGTGCTCGGCGGCGCTGTTACCATCGGTTCCGGCAAGAGGTGGGGCGGCGATGGGGGTGAAGACGAATATTGCATCATGGACAGCCCGACCATCGCATTCAGGCATGTGGTCGATCACGGCCTTGGGCTGCTGACCAAGGATTACTGCCGGGACAACCTGTCGTTCAAGGTTCCCTTCCGAAAGCTCGAGCTTCCGGGTGCCGGAAACCGCAAGGGCGGGGTTGTCGACTGGACGTTCGGCGAATAGCGGAACGCCGAGCTTGCGACATGCCGATACGTTTGTTCAGGTAAAATGCCTATAATCTGAACAAACGCTGCCAGACCCCTTCAGGCTCACCTCACGGCGAATCATCCATAAGGCTCTCGACGCCGGGCAATTCCGCTCCGGCCAAACCCGAGGATGATACCTAATGACGAAGCTGAAAAAGACTCTCGCCAAAGGCACGCTCGGGACTGTCGCGGCTGGCGCGATGGCCCTTGCGACCGCCACTCCCGCGATGGCAGACAATTATCGCCACAAGGATCGTATCGACGCCGGTGACGTAATTGCCGGAGCCGTGATTATCGGCGGGATCGCCGCCTTGGCGGGTGCCTTCGATGGCGACAAGCGCGACCGCTATCGCGACCGGCGCTATCGCGACCGCCACTACGATCGCGGCTATCGTGGCGACCGTTACCGTGGCGATCGCTATCGCGGCAGCCGTTACAACGGTCGACGCGCAGTCGAGCGCTGCGTCCGAGTGGCCGAACGACAAGCGCGCAGGTTTGGCGGATACCGCTATGCCGACGTGACCCAGATCCGCGACGTCGACCGGACGCGCTATGGCTTCCGCGTGAAGGGCCGGATCCAGGTCGAAGGCCTGCGCGGGACCGGCTACGGCTATGGCAATCGGGGCTTCGATCGCGGACGTTTCACCTGCTGGTTTGACGGTCGGGGCCGTCCCCAGGTCGAATTCCGCGGCATTCGCGGGCTGCGCTAAGCACCCGCGACCCAATGACCCTTGGGGGTTTTCCTCCTGAGCGCTTTGCCGCGCAGCCTCCAAGGGTCTTTTCCCAGACTGGAAACCCGCACCGATCCCGTGCATTGGGCTTAGGCGGTTCAGGCGAGTGTAAGCCTGTTCCGCCTAAGCGTTTTCGCATCTTTGAGCGATTGGTGGCCGCTCGTACCAAACAGGAGGGAGCATTAATGGCTCTACAATCTCGTTTTGGGGCGTTCGCTGGCCTACTCGCCGCAGCCTCAATGGCAACGACGCCCGCATTCGCTGCCGAAATGCCGTCCGGTCTTGTGATCCAGCCCGCTGACGCAAGCGCTGTGCATATGCGCTTCGATACCAGCACCTACGATAGCGACACCGACATCGCCGAATGGCGTCGCGGCTGGGGCCGCCGCGGCTGGCGTCGGGGGTGGCGCCGTCACCGCCGCGGAGTGCGCGCGGGCGACGTTCTAGCCGGCGTGCTGATCCTTGGCGGGATCGCAGCCGTAGCCAGCGCCGCCAACAACAATCGTCGTCGCGAGCGCGATGTGGTGATCGTGGAGCGCGATCGCGATCGGGATCGCTACGAGGAGCGCCGCCGCGACGATCGGCGCGACAATCCGCGTCGCTCGGGCACGTCTGGCCTCGAAAGCGCCGTTTCGCAATGCGTCGACCGGATCGAACGGGACATCCGCGTCGACAGCGTCGACAGCGTCGACCGTACCGGCGAGGGCTGGCTGGTCGCCGGTTCGCTGTTCAACGGTTCGAGCTTCCTGTGCCGCATCGGCAATGACGGTCGGATCGCCGATGTCGAGTATGGCGGCTTTGCGAGCCGCAACGATTTCGAGGAAAGCGATTACGGCGAGAATCGTTTTGAAGGATCGACGCGGGCCGAAGGTCAGCTCGACGACGACGCGTATCGCGCTGCACGCGGACGGGTCGCGTCACAGCCCGAACCGCGTCGGGTCGAGCGTGTAGCCGAACGAACCGAAGGACAGGGCGCGGAGCGCCCGTCTGAGCCGTTGGTGCCGCTCACCGCGGAACGCACTCCGGAATATCCCGGCGGTCCATTGCCGGGAGAAGAGTATCCGGAAACGCTCGCCCAGGTGGACGCAGACCTGCCGAACTAATCGCGAGTTGAGGAAGCGGCGGGGTCGGTCTCTTTTCCGGGACCGGCCCCGTCTTGCTTTTCGCTTCCGCGATAGCTCGGCAAGCCGAGTTCCCATTGTATCGCTGCAGCGCGCAAGGCGAAACCGGCAACGAAGGCCGCGATCCAGATGGCGAAATCCGCCAACCCCAGTGCGGTGGCTGATAGCATTCCGACGACGGTCAGAGCCGCGCTCAAGGCGGCGGCGGTGACGTACAATTCCGGCTGCATGATGATCGATGGGCGACCGGCGACGACGTCGCGGATGATTCCGCCGACGCATCCGGTGATGATCCCCATCAGGATCGCCGGAACTGGCGGAACACCGTATGCCATCGCCTTGGCGCTGCCGAGAACGGCGTAGGCGGCGAGGCCGACACCGTCGGCGAGGTCGAACAGCTTGCCCTGCCACAAGCGGACCGGCGTGAACCACGCGATCAACGCACAGCCCAGGCATACCGCCGCAACCCAGGCGTCGGAGATCCAGAACACCGGCGCGCCGATCAGGAGATCGCGCACGGTTCCGCCCCCGACCCCGGTGACCAACGCGAAGAAGCCCATGGTGACGAAGGTCTGGCGCTCGCGTGCTGCGACGACCGCCCCGGACAAGGCGAAGATGGCGATGCCCACTATGTCGAGCCAATCGAGGATCGGCGTCAGGATCTCCCCGTTCATATGCCTGTCCTCGAGCGTACCTTGCGCCGCCGGAACATCAGCACGCAGCCGAACAGTGCGCCGGTGAGCGACAGGGCCGCGAACAGGATCAGGATCGGGTGGCTGGTGTCTTCCCGCTCGGAAAGGTCCATGATGTGCAGGCCCCACATGAAATCGAACCAGCGCCACCAGCTCGTGCGCACCGCTTCGACTTCGCCGGTATCGCGACCGACATAGACATGCGTGCCGTCGGTGAGCGCGACCTGCCAGACGGGCAGGGGACGACGGAAATCGAATGGTACTTCATCGGCTGCAAAGAAGGTAACCGAACGGACATCGCCGCCGCCGACGATCCGCTCCTCGGCGATGGCCCGCGCGCTTTCGGCGTCGACCGGGGCGATTGCCGCGCCGCTGGCCATGTCGATACGGCGAACTTCGCCGTCGAGCGTTGTCACAGTGGCAACGGCGCGCCCATCCTGCATTGTGACCCGCATCTCCTTCAACTGGGCTTCGGCGCTGGCGATGTCGCTGTCGGGCAGGATCAGAGGCGGTTGTTCGGTCTCGATCCGAAGATGTTCGCCGCGCACTTCCTCGATCGGTTTGGCGACCATGAAAAGTCCGGTCGCGGTCCACATCGCAATCGGGACGCCGACCAGCCAACCGAGCCAGATATGCCACTTGGCGAGACGCTGCATGAAGGGTTGTGCTGCCATGGAGCGCCCATGGGACAGGCCGGTCAGCCGTGCAAGATTTTCCCGATTTGCGCGGCAGCATGGATACAGTCGAGATCGGCCCAGCGCGGTCCGATCACCTGCATGCCGCACGGCAGGGTCACGCCTTCGGTCGTCCCTTTGCCGATCGGCAGAACCGTCGCAGGCAGATTGGGGAAGGTTGCAAGGCCGGGCCAGGCGAGGCCGCCGCCCGCCGGCACATCATTGCCATTGATCCGCAGGGTCGAATTGAACACCGACCCTTCGAGGTGCGGGATAGCCAGGACCGGAGCCGGCGGTGAAAGCACGAAGTCGTAGCGTTCGAACACCTGCGTCCAGGCGAACTCTACCACCGCCTGCGCATCGAGCAGGTCGAACCAGTCGGTCGCCGTTGCACGTTTGCCGTTGGGCGAGGGTGCTCCTCGCGCCATCACGGTGTTGAGCATGCGCAGGTAGTCGGCCTGCTGCTGCGCGAGATCGGGCATCAGGTCGGTTTCGTACTCGATCGCGATACCGGCGGCTTCCAGCGCGGAAAGGGCGGCCCTTGTCGGCTCGGCGACGCCGACATCGAGTTCGCTCGAAGGATGTTCGACGATCGCCAACAAACGGCATCTGGAGAGCGGCTTGTTGTGGTGCCGCAACGGAACGGTTGCGCCGATTTCGGTAAGGATCGAGAGGTCTTCCGCATTCCGGGCCAGCGGCCCGGCAATCGATAGCGCGCCGTCATGGGCGGTCACGAAGCCTTCGCGCCGCGCCATTTGCGGGTGATCGTGGCCTTGCTTGCTGACGAGGCCCCAGCTGGTCTTGTGGCCCCAGACGCCGCAGAAATGCGCAGGGACGCGGACCGATCCGCCGATGTCGGTGCCGTATTCGCAAGGCACCATGCCGCTGGCGACGACGGCGGCGCTGCCGCCCGACGATCCCCCCGGCGAGCGGTCGAGATTGTGCGGGTTGCGGGTGCGGCCATAGACGGGGTTGAAGCTCTGCCAGTCGCTGAGATCGACGGGGACGTTGGTCTTGCCGAGTATCACCGCCCCGGCCGCTTTCAGGCGGCGCACGAGGTCGGCGTCGCGGGGTGCGACGTAGTCGGTCAGTCGCTCGTGTCCCCAGCACGATTGAAGCCCTTCGATGTCGAAGCTCTCTTTGATCGTCATCGGCACGCCAAACAGCGGCTGATCTTCGGCCGGGCCTGCTGCGTCGAGCACTCTGGCTGCCTCATAGGCGCGTTCGAAATCGGGTACCGCCAGCGCGTCGATCTCGGCGTCGAAATGCTCGATCCGGGTGATCGCCGCATCGACCGCTTCGACCACGCTCAGCTTGCCGGCGCGGATCGCGGCTGCGGTTTCGAGCGCGCCCGGTTTGTCGGTCAGTTGCGGATAGGCCATCGGCGTTACTCTCTCCCTCTTTCGCTCAGGTCCTGGCGCGTCAGCGCGGCGCGTATCGTAGCCGTGCGGTTCCGCTTGCCGATACCGGAAGGAACAGGCCATCGCCATAGGCTACGATCGTTCCTGTCGAGACTGTGTCGAGCTCGGTCGAGATGGAGAAGTCGCCCAAATTCTGCCGGGCCAGCGCGGTTTCGACTTTCTCGATCAGATCTTCGTAATCCTCTTCGAAGTTCTGCGTGAGCGCCTGTTCGATCGAGTCCGAGAAATCCTGCGTCTTGGCAATCTCCAACAATACATTGGTGGAAAAGCGGCTCGTCTCCGCCTGGTACTCCGGCGAGCGGAAGCGAACGGTGCGCGAGTTCGGCGCGTTGGATGGCTGCGCCGCGAGCCACACAGTGCCCGTAGCTGGATCGTCTCGCTCGCCGGGTTTCCAGGCCTCGAATTCGACACCGAGTGCAATCCGATTGCCGGTCGTGCCATACGCCGTCACCGAACCGAATTCGACCATCCGATCGCCCAACCGAGGAACCGGGAAGGGGCGCTTAGCCCGTTTTTTCAGCGCCCGTTCGACCACCGGTTCGAGTTCGGAATATTGTGCGGCAACCGGGAGCGTCAGGGCGATGCCCGATGTGGACGCGATGTCCGGTGCCATCGTTGGTAGGGCAACGGACACGGGCGCGGTTGGTTTGTCGCCGACGAATATCTCGGTCCTTGCGGCGAGCTTCACCCTGATCGAGAGTGCCCGCCGCGAAGCGGTGTAGCCGTCATAGCCAACAGCCTGCGGTGCCAGGCGCAACCACACTGGCGGATTCTCGCGGTTGAGCGCGAGAACGGTGAAGCCACGCTCCCACAATGGTGCGATTTCACCGCGCAGATCGAGCCGCGCTATCTCTTCCTGCAGCGTTCGTTCAAGCTTCGCGACGACGGATGCGAGCCGCTCGTCGGCCTCGTCGGCGAATGTCACTTCCCTGCCGAGCAGTTTGACCGTCGGCGGGCGCGTCCAGTCGTAGCGGATATCGACCTTGCCCCGCACGCTCCAGTCGCGCTGGATCGAGATCCGCACGACGGCAGTGACATTGGCGTCGGCCGTCGCGGTTTTGCGCTTGATGATCCCGCCTATGTCGCTGGCGGTGACTTCGGCGCGGATCGGCATGGTGACGAAAAGATCGCGACCGCGGCCCGTTAGCGCAAGATTGCCCCGCATTACCCCTCCCTTGAGGTCGCAGCGTATGGGTGGAGACTCGAGAGCGATCCCGATGACTTCGGTGCGTTGCGGCGGGATGCACTCGACCCCCGACTGATTGATCGACCACAGGCGCCTCGGCACCTCACGTTCGAGCGCGCGGCGCAATGTGGCAAGGCCAACATCGATGTCGGCGGCAAAAGTCGATTGGCTTTCGGGTAATTCGATTGTTTCGGCGGAGCGCGGCGGAGGTTCGACCTTCGATTGAAACGAACAGGACGACAGGGCGATGGCCAAAGCCAACGCGATCACCCGCAAGCCCCAATCTGCTGCCATCCTCTGCCCCCTGTGGCGCGAGTGTAGCGCGTCAGAGCGATCCGAAAAAGCGGTCCTCTGCTTCGTAGTCGAACAGATCCCAGGGATAGGCAGCGGGTCGATTCAGCGGCGGAAAATGCACATTTCGATAAAAAATCTTCGAAATATTCATTTTTCGCTGTTGCATTCTTCGAAATCGAGCGTAAACGCAAAGAAGCTGCCCCAGCCGTAAACCAGGAGCAGCTTCCGTTGACGCGATACCTAAAGGAGACATCGCATGACTCATGTAATCCCGGCTCTGGCCGATATCAACATTCCCGCTCACGTTCAGATTCAGACGATGGACAACTTTGAGGAGTTGCTCGCCGAAATCGGTCGTCGCACGATGATGGGATATGCGGGCGAGAGTTTCTTTGGAACTTCGTTTATCCAAGGCTCCCGTTTGCAGTTCACCACCGCGATGTCGGTGCAGAAGATGGTCGATGTTAGCCGCATGGACCGCTCGAAGAAGAAAGACACCGTGGTTGAGGTGACAGAGCATTCGAATCGTCCCCAAGAAGCGACTCATGGCCGTCACCTTAAGACCTACTTGCTTGGCACCGCATGCAAAGGTGACAAGTTCATCCTGCCTGCATTCACATTCAATTATGGCGTCGGTTTGGACGACGATTCGCCTACTGCAACCTTGATCCTGTACGCGAGCGGAGATGACGGAACGAGCAGCTGGCCGAGCATCCTTTTGCTACCCCAAGGTGCGAAACTCGATACTACAGATGGCGCCCACCGGCGCTCGCAGATCGAGGATATTCTGTATCGCAGCAAAGTGAGCGATGACGAACGTGATGCGTTGCGGGCAAACGCAGTTGATGTGAAGATTGTTTTCGAGAGCAGCCGTATGGACAGCCATCAGGATTTCGCGGACTGCGGTAAGGCGAAGGCAATCCCGAAGTCGTTGGTCACAACCTTTGACGTTCGTGACAAGCGTAACAAGCGCAGCCGAGATTTGGTCAAAGCGAACGAGTTCTTGGCGCACTATGTCGACGCAACTGCCTCGAACGTAAATCTATCGTCCAAATCCAAGATGATCTGGTCAATGTCTGCGATCCGTATGTTCGTGGCTCACATTGTCGATCACCATGAGCAGCCGGACTTGAGCGAAGAGGAAAAGACGGCAGGTGCCGAAGCTTTCTTCGCTTCGCTGGTGGCTCACTTGGCGCAGCTGCGCGCTTTGGACAATGCGCGGAAGGATCCTTCTTCGACCGTTACTACGGGGTCACTTCGCGATGTCCGCGGTGGTGACGTGGCATTGCGCGGAATAGGCATGGCTCTTTTCGCACGAGCATTTCTCCACTGCAAAGAGAATGATATCGAGTTTGACGATATGGCGAAGCGCCTTGCCAGTATCGATTGGCATATTCTCGACTGCGAGCGTAGCTCGCTTCCCGACGGTGATGCATTTGCTGATGGTATTCGCCAACACGCGCTGGATCACTGGAGTCATCTGTTGGTGATTGGCGACAACCGTTACCGGGTGAGTTCTTCATCATCAGATGCCGATGCGGCTTGGGAGAAGATTTCGGCCACAATCTTCGAAGTGCCGCTCCAGACAGCATAGCTTTTCAATTGTTAGCCGAGCATTGGGGCGGGGAGCACAATTGCCCCCGTCCCTTTTACATATGGATCGGTTTGCCCTGCACCGCCATCGCCGCTTCCTTGAAGGCTTCGGCGTGGGTCGGGTGTGCGTGGCAGGTGTAGGCGATGTCCTCGGACGTGGCGCCGAATTCCATTGCCTGCGCCGCCTGCGCGATCATCGTGCCGGCGAGCGAGTTAACCATCCACACGCCCAGCACGCGGTCGGTTTCGGCATCGGCGATGACCTTGACGAAACCGTCGGTGTCGCGATTGGCCTTGGCGCGGCTGTTGGCCATCATCGGGAACTTGCCGACCTTGATCGCCTTCTTGTCGCCGCCCGCTTTCTCGATCGCCTCTTCCTGCGTCAGGCCGACGCCTGCGATCTCCGGCATGGTGTAGACGACGTTGGGGATCACATCGTGGTTCACAATGCCGGTCTCGCCCGCAATATTCTCGGCGACCGCGATGCCTTCGTCTTCGGCCTTGTGCGCCAGCATCGGTCCGGGAACCACATCGCCGATCGCCCAGACGCCGTCGACCTTGGTGCGGAAATCGTGGTCGATCTCGATCTGGCCGCGATTGTTGACCTGCAAGCCCGCCTTGTCGAGCGCGAGCCCATCGGTGTTGGGGCGCCGTCCGATTGAGACGAGCACGTGGCTGGCTTCGAGCTTCTGCTCGTCGCCACCGGCCGATTTCTCGATCGTCAGTGTGACCTTTTTGCCTTTGACCGTGGCGCCAGTGACCTTGTGGCCGAGCATCATTTCCATGCCCTGCTTCTTGAAGATCTTGTTCGATTCCTTGCGGACTTCCTCGTCCATGCCGGGGAGGATCTGGTCGAGGAATTCGACGACGGTGACCTTTGCGCCCAGGCGACGCCAGACGCTGCCAAGCTCCAGCCCGATCACGCCGCCGCCGATGACGACGAGGTGCTCTGGCACTTCGGGAAGCTCGAGCGCGCCGGTGGAATCGACGATGCGTTTCTTGTCGTTGCCGACCTCGACACCGGGAAGGGGGCTGACCGAGGAACCGGTGGCGATGACGATGTCCTTCGCGGTGTGCGTCGTATCGCCGACCTTGACGGTGTGCGCATCCTCGAACGCGGCGTGGCCCTTGAGCCAGGTGACCTTGTTCTTCTTGAACAGGAATTCGATCCCGCCGGTGAGCTCGCCAACCGCACTGGTCTTTTCTGCCATCATCTTGTCGAGGTCGAAGCTCGCCTTGGCGTCGATGCCCCAGGTCGCGAAATGCCCGCCTTCGGCTTCTTCGAACAGCTCGGACGCGTGCAGCAGTGCTTTGGACGGAATGCATCCGACATTGAGGCAGGTGCCGCCGAGCGTCTCGCGCGATTCCACGCAAGCGGTCTTGAGCCCCAGCTGCGCCGCGCGGATCGCCGCGACATAACCGCCGGGTCCGGCTCCGATGACAAGGACGTCGTAGTCGTAGGAATGGTCAGACATTACTGAAACCCGTTCTTTCTAAAGCTCTCAATTCGCAGAATGCGTTTCGCACTTGCGGTTGTGTAAGTCAGAATATGGGCAAACGCTTCGCCATCGGTCACACCGGATACGGCACCAGCCTTGCCATGCGTAGCAACTCTGTGAACCGCGATGTTAGTTCGTTCCGCACGGCTGGCGACTTCGATTTCGGATACACCTTTATGCATTCTTCCATCGCTCTGTACCCAGACACTCTTTTCATCAAGCAACACAGACGCAAATTCGCCGCCCTCTAACGCGATCGCGAGCTCTTGCGCCGCCAGGTTCTTGGGAGAGTTCCCGCAGTCTTTGGTCGTTGCAATACGCGCCATTGCTCCCTCACAAATCGATCAGCATCCGGGTCGGATCTTCGATCGCTTCCTTGATAATTTTCAGCGCGGTCACGGCTTCGCGGCCGTCGATCAGGCGGTGGTCGTAGCTCAGCGCGATGTACATCATCGGCTTGATCACGACTTCTCCGTTCACGGCAACTGGGCGGTCTTCGATACGGTGGAGGCCCAGCACGGCGCTTTGCGGCGGGTTGATGATCGGGGTCGACATCAGCGACCCGAACACGCCGCCATTGGAGATGGTGAAGGTGCCGCCGGTCATGTCTTCCATGGTCAGCGTGCCTTCCTTGGCGCGCGCACCGAAATCGGCGATGTCCTTCTCGATCTGTGCGAAGCCCTTCTTGTCGGCGTCGCGGATCACGGGAACGACCAGACCGTTGGGCGCTGACACGGCGACCGAAATGTCGACATAGTCGTGATAGACGATCTCTTCGCCCTGAATGTAGGCGTTGACGCTCGGCACGTCCTTCAACGCCAGGCAGGCGGCCTTGGCGAAGAAGCCCATGAAGCCCAAGCGGATGTCGTGCTTCTTGGCGAACATGTCTTTGTACTTGGTCCGCGCTTCGATGACCGCGCTCATGTCGCAATCGTTGAAGGTGGTGAGCAGCGCGGCCTCTTCCTGCGCGCCCTTGAGGCGGCGGGCGATGGTCTGGCGCATGCGGGTCATCTTGACGCGCTCTTCGTTGCG
>JASJDE010000051.1 GCA_030065195.1 Erythrobacter sp.
CTGGCCATGCGGGCACCGATCCCTATATCGCTCGTTCGATTGACATTGGGCGCGGCATGCATGCATTCGCCCGTATCATCCGTTTTTTCACCGGAGACGCAATTGCGCGACACAGTCTCGACAGCACCGGTCGATCCGGCCGCGTTCCGGCAGGTGATGGGCCTGTTTTCGACCGGAGTGTGTATCGTGTCGCGCGCGCGGACCGACGGTTCACCGAGCGGAATTACCGCCAACTCCTTCGTTTCGGTGTCGCTCGATCCGATGTTGGTGTGCTGGAGCATTCAGAACGGATCGAGCCAGTTCGATGCCTTTTCCAACGCAAAAAACTTCGCGATCAGCATACTCAATGAAGACCAGCAGCATCTGGCGCAGCGCTACGCGTCGCGTGGAGATACGCTGATGCAACCCAATGACTTCGCCTGGACAGATGCCGGCTTGCCAATCATCGCCGATGCGATCGGCCATATCGAATGTCGGCGTTGGTCAAGCTATCCAGCGGGCGACCACACGATGATTTTCGGTGAGGTTTCCGCGCTGCAATCGCGCGGCGACTTGCGCCCACTCGGATTCTACGCGGGGCGATTTTGCCGGATTGAGGACTGAGCGGAAGCCGGAATGCGGCGCGATGCACGCAAGAGCTCAAGCTTCCGCCGCATGAAAACGCCGATCCTCAAAAACAGGTAAAGACCGCGCAGGGCGTGTGGCAGCTTGAAGCGCTCGAGTATCTCGCGATCATAGAAAAACTCGGCCGACATCGCCCGCCGATAGGCCGGATCGTCGCGGAGGTGGACGAGGTGCCTTCTTTGCAAGCTGTTAGCGAAGCTGCTGTGATGCCGTTCCGGTCCGCGCAACCGTTTCCAAGCAGCATCGATCAAACGTGAGAGCTCCGGGTCGCTTTTGCACAATTCCTCGAGCGAGGACGGCAAGGGCTGGTTCCACAGCCGTTGGCACAATGCGAGGCCCAATGCCGTGCAGCGTTCGGTGCCATTCCGCTGCGAATGGGCCTGCAGTCTCTCGATTTCTTGAACGTCCTTGTCGGCCAGCAAGGCACGAATATCCGCGAGCCACTTCAGGCGGTCCCAAAGCGATGTCGCCGCATGGGTGCAGAGATAGACAAACAGGTCCTGCGTCGAAAAAGTCGCGAGCGACCTTCCCGCCAGGGTTTCGGCATGAGTTGCCTGTTCCAACCCAAGGTCGGGAAGCAATGCTGCCGGCGATTTGAGCCGGTGGTGAAGTTCGAGCGCAAAGCGCTTTTGACGGTTCACCAGCGTTAAATCCTTGGCCATGCGCCGCCAGCGGTCGATCCGCCAATCGTCCCATGGAGGCTCGTTGCCCAGGAGCGAATAGCCGAATTCCTCCAATGCGTAGCGGGCATCGCGGAAATCGTTCCAACCAACCAATAGGTCGAGGTCGACACTCTGTCGCACGGTCGGGTCGCCATATAGGGTTTGGCTGAGAAGCGGTCCCTTGAGGACAACCGCACGGATCCCCGCTTGCTTAAGGGCATCGGTCATGCGCACCGCTTCGCCGGAAAGCGCAAGTCCGCGCATTCGCGCCATATCCGCCCTGCGGGAAAGGTTCTCGGGCAACTCGATCCCTGCGTCTCGCAGGCTATCGAAAGCGTGAACCGTTAGCTGGTGTCGATCGACTTCGCCCAGGAAGGAATCCCAGTCGCCGCCAAGGCTCGCAAAGGCGTCGTGGATCCTGGCTCTCTGCCTGTCTGTTCGTGGCCAGTCGGCGCACACGACCAACAGATCGAACGCTTTGTCCCGGCGGATCGAGGAGGCTTCTTCGCCCATACTCCCACGCCTAGCGCGCGCGCCGGGCTCAGTCTAACTCATCTGCTCACATCCCCAGAAGCAGTCCTCATTCGGCACCGCTTTCGCCAGGATGGTCGGCAAGATTGGAGCAGGCCCAAGCACCGGGTTCCGAGGTGCGATTACGCGGTTTGCACCGTGGCCGTTGGCTCGAGGATTCTGGAAAGCGCCGAGGAGTAGGTCCGCAAGACGGAGCGGGCTTCCGCGTCGGGCTGTCGTTCCAGGCTTTGCTGCAACACTTCGGCCATGGCCATTCGACCGATCGTGATGTCGTCCAACTCGGCGAGGGAATTGTGTGCGAACAATCCCGGCATCCGTTCCATGACCAGTTCCGGCTTGCGCTTCAGCCTGAGGCCGAACGCGGCGGCCCATGCACTTGAGGTGGCGTACGCATCGAGATTGGTCTTGTCGACGAAATCGAAGCTGACCGAAACCGAGGTCTCGAGCGTCTCCACGTGATGCGCCCAATTCGTACCGACGAACAGCACCTGACCCGCCTCGATATCGCCGTGCCACCGGGTCGCGAGCGAAGCGGTCGGAAATTCGGGGTCTGCGGTCTCCTTGGGATCGAAGAAGTCGCCCCTCGCCGTCCGCACGTGCTGCAAATCGGCTGGCGAGAACAGCGTGGCGCGTTTCTTGCCCCGCAGTTGGGCGATCAACGCGATCGTCCCGTTGTTGTCGGTATGCAAAGGGGTCAAAGCGCCGGGAAGGCTGACGAGCAGCCAGAAGTGATTGAACAGGGTGTAATAGTAGGGGAGAGCGTGGTTCCACTCTTTCAACGGCTCCGGCAGGAGGGGATCCACCTCCCGGAATAGTGGATCGTCCGCTTTGTGGATCATCCGCAATGTGCCGCAGTAGAGCGGGAGGCCAAGCCTGGAGAACTCCGCAAAGTCGCCTTCGAGCCAGCAACCTTCATAAATCTGTTCGGCGCGCTCGGGATCCTCGATATAGTCGAGATACTGATCGAAGCGCGTCTTCACACTGACGAGGCTGGATTTTCGATGGGTTATGAAATTCGGTGCCTTGGCGAAGGCTTCTAGCTTTCCGAATGCCTGCCGCAGGCAATCGAAGTCGCGCCATTTATCGTAGGCCGGCCAATCGCGGATGTAGCCGTCGACGATCCAGGGATTCTCGTGGAGCAGGTTGGGGTTTCTTGATGCAAGTCGCTTGAATTCCCTGTGCGAGACTTTCGGAATTTCCATCGCATTCATGTCAGGGCACCTGCTACCTCAGGGGTTGGCCGAGCCAGCGCTGGATGATCGGAGGTTCCCGTTTGCCCCCCTCGCCGGTCAATGATCGATTCGAGGATCGAAACGGCTGCGGCGGATGTCATGCCGTCGCAATCGAGCATCGGGTTAACCTCCATGAGGTCCATTCCGATCACCTTCCGTTCGTCGACGATTGCACAAGCCAGGTCGCTGAGCGTTTCAACGCTCAATCCGCCGGGCACCGGATGGCCCGTGCCCGGAGCGAGTCGTGGATCAATCGCGTCGATGTCGATCGACATGTAGACCGGCTCGTGCCCGGGCAGCGCGCCGAGAACTGCGGAAAGAGATGCCTCCGCTTCCCCAGCGCGTATCACGCGCAGTCGGTCAAATCGGTCGATCTCGTCGAAATATGTGATGCCCCGGTGTCCCACTTGGACGATCTGCCCGACATGCGGCAGTTCGGCGATGCGACGCAGAACCTGCTTGTGATTGTGCCAGTCCGCGGGCGTCCAGCTGCAGAAATCTGTATGTGCATCGAACCACACAATGTTGATCGGATCGAACATCCCGGCGCCTGCAATGGCGGCATAGGAAACGGCATGGTCTCCGCCGAGTATGACGGGACACGCTCCCCGCGACAGGATTTCGGCCGTCTTAGCCTCGACGTCGCTGATTACATCTTTCCAGTCCTGTTCGTATGGCCGACCGCAATCGCCGTGATCGACGCCCGCGAGGGAAATGTGGGATGATTGACTTGCCGCGCGAATGGCAGCCGGTCCTTGACGGGTCCCGGATAGATAGCTGTGGCCGAGGTCGCTTGGCACGCCGAACACCTCGATGCCGGCGGCAGTGTCGCAGTCCCGGACCTTCGGCCAGCCGAACAAGCCTGCTTTCGTCATGCCGCTTTCTCCAATTCGCCATTCCTTGTTGCTGCATCCATGGCTTGCATGAGCAGGTGCAGCGCTGTCATCCCGGCCGTGGCCCAGCCTTGTCTGGCCGGGTTGAGTCCCAAGAGCCCGATCCCGCAGATCGGATGCGTCGCGCTCAACCGTTCTATGAAGGAACAGGTTCCAGGGTAGTCCCAGCCGCCTTGAATGGCGGCCATGTCGAGGTTGAGATAGACCGGAAGGCCTTTCTTCGGCGCCGCGATGCGGCCGTTTGAGAATATCGTCGCAGCTGCGGCATCGCCGGAGACTTCCTCGACAAATTCGACTCCGGGCAGATCGCCGAATGCCTCGGTCAGAGAAGCGATCGAAACGAAATCCGTCCTGCGTTGAGCCAGCCTCGCAGCCTTCTGGCAGACTTGTACGACGCCGATCGACCGGTTCGCTGCCAGCGACCGGGCTACGGGCAGGCCGACCGTTGCATCGCCCCCAAGCACGACGGGCAGAGCCCCGCGCTCGATCGCATCTTCAATCAACGCGGAAACGCGCCTGAATGTCGTCGCTTGCGGTTCCCCGTGGTCAATTCTGGCATCGCCGCCATCGCTGATCGAAATCCCGGAGAGTATGTCGCGCGCACCGTCTGCGTCATACCAGCCGAGCGGCCGACCGGTGAGGCGGTGGGTGCGATACAGCAGTTGCAGCGAGAGTTCGCGCAATGCCGTTGCTCCGCCGCGCGCGCCCGCTGCACCAGGATCGCCGTAGTCATAGGGCACGCCGAAGATCGCAATGTCGCTCAAAGAACCGTCGTCCTTGCGCGCCGGGCAATCAAACAGCCTTATCGACGGGTCGGTGGACAGTCGCGGCGTCGCCGGATTTGCGGCCGTGCCAGGTGCGACAAGAAAACCGCGCTCGGCCAAGGTCGCCAAGGCACTCGCGATCCTTTGGTCCCCACCGGAAACTGACGCCAGATTGTCCGGCGTTTCGAGTTTAAGCACAACTTCGAAGAGCTTGCGCGGAATACGGATGCGAGCTCCGGTATCGCTGAGGTAGATAGTCGCCGAAGTGTCGTCCGTCTGTTCGACATGAAGGGTGTCTGGGATCACCAAGGCCGGCTCAGCCCCTCGATTGCCCCGTTCGATATCGTGCGCCGGAGCGTCCATGAAATTCGGGACGCTCATCCCTCATGTTCCAGGATGTCCAGCATTTCCTGCTTGATCGGGTCGGTGCCCGATTCAAGCGCTGCCCGAAGGACGCAAATCATCATTCTCGCCCCGATTGCGGAGTTGGTGCCTTCGTCCAGCAAGGCAATCAGTTCAGGATCGCGCACGCGTTCGCGTATCAGTGCATCGTTCTTACGGGCAAAGTTACCAAGCTCCTCGCGCCAGTCCTGCGAACGGGTGAATCCGGCGAGATTGGTAGAATTGACGATATCGAAACTGACCGTAACTGAATCCGAAAGCGTGCGTACATGATGGGCCCATTCGGGGCCCCAGATAAGCAGTTCGCCCTCCTCGAGAATTGCCTCCCACCTGCGCGCCTGCCGCCAGTCGGGGAAATCGGATTCATCCGGATCCAGCGGATCCATGTAGCCGACGCCTTGCTTGTAGTAACACCGCTTGTCGTCGGGACTGAAAAGCAATGCGTGTTTCCGGCCCCTGATCTGCGCCAGATATGCGATCACACTGTTGTTGTCCTGATGCAGCGGGGTAAGGGCCCCCTTGATACTGACGTAGAGCCAGAAGTGATTGCCGGTCTGGTAGTAGTAGGGGATCGCGTCGTTGAGGCATTGCAACGATGCCGGAACGACGGGATCGACCATCTCGAACACGGGCTCTCGCGAATGCCTGACGATCCGGATATTGCCACTGTAAAGCGGCAGGCCGAGGCGTTGGAACGTTTCCAGGTCTCCCTTGCACCATTTGCCGTCGAACAAGTCGCCAACCCGTTCAGGTTGGCGGACGTAGTCGATATAGGTTCCGAAATCGGTTCGAACCTGACACATCTGCATCGCCGTGTTCGTGGTGAACTGCGGCGCTCCCGCGGTAACCGGCAAGCTACCGAAATCATCCTTCAAACGAGCCAGATCCTTCCAGAGTTCGCTCGCCTTCCAGTGGTCGGTAAAGCCGCTAACCACACAAGGGTGCTTCAGCAGCACTTCGGGATCGCGATTCAGCAGCGCGCTGAACTCCGCATATTCGAATGTCGGGATTTCCTGCGAAGCCACAGCCGCTGGCGGCCCCGCTTCCTTTGGTTCGGCTTCAAGCACGTTCATGGGGCGGTCTCCTTGGGCGATTGCTGGATTTCCGGCGCACCGTTCGCGGGGAAGCGCTGGCGCTCGATCTGGAAGCTCCAATTGGCCGCCAGCGTCTCGATCAGGCGCGCAGCGATGCGGGCGGTGTCGTCCTTTCGATCCATCGCGGGATTGACTTCGACCACGTCGACTCCTGCGATCGTCCGGTTGCGCGCGAGAAGCCCGAGCAATGCGATGACGGTATCGGGGACCAACCCGCCCGGCACGGGGGCACTGGTCCCGGGTGCATGAAACGGATCGATGACATCGATATCGATCGAAATGTAGCAAGGCATGGCTGGGGGAACCATTTCGAGCAGCTCCGACGGGCTGCGGCACTGCATTTCGGCGCTGGTTACGACCGACGATTTGGGACCAAGCCGACGCTCATCGCCAACCGTCACACCGCGATAGCCGAACTGCAGAATGCGGGTGACGCCAGGCAAGGTTTCGATCCGGCGCAGGACCTGTTTGTGATTGTGGAACTCTTGGCCGTCCCAAGGACTGAAATCGGTGTGCGCGTCCAGCCAGAGCAGGCAGATATCTCGCGTTTCCTGGAGCAAGGAAATCGGCGCGAATGTCAGCGAATGGTCGCCTCCGATCAGCAGCGGTATCCCTTTGAGTTCCATGATGCGACGCACAGTTTCGGCCGTCACTTCAAGATGTTGTGCAGAACCCGTCCTGCCGCGGAAATCGACGTCGCCGAAATCGCTCGCGAACTCGGCTGGGACGTCATGCTTGCGGCTTGCCTTGCGAACTGCTGCCGGCGCCAATGCAGCTCCGCGCGAAATGGCGTTGCCGGTGTCGGATGGTGCCCCGAATGCACAAAGCGATCCCGGCTGGGGCGAGACTGCAAGCGCATCGGGCCATCCAAACAGCGTGGCGCGGCCCCCATCTGCAGGATAGGCGCCAGGTTCAGGAGCTGCCACAAGCCGCCTCCATCGCTGTGAGTGCGAGCTCGCAGCCAAGCGCGGCGCCGAGGCGGCCTGCATCGCCACGCATATCGAGCCCAACCAAGTCGATCGCGATAATCGGATTTGTACGGCCCAAGGCGACGACCCGTTCTTTCAAGTCCGATAGCGTAGCCAGCGTCTCGGCCGCCTTTGACCTCGGATCGGAATATGCTGCGCTGGCGATCGCCAAATCGATAGAGAGATAGATGGCTTTGCCGATATCCGGCACGGCCAGCGACCCGTCCGCGCGTAATCGGGCAATTGTCGGTGCACCGTTTCCTGTCACAGTCTTGAGCGCAGTCTCCGTTGCGCCCCGATCTCCGCCAAGGATGATCGGTGTGGAACCGCCTTGCCGACACTCTTCCAGGACCTTGTCCACGCGAACGAACAGACTGGCTTGGGATTCGCCGTGTTCAATCGCGATGTCGCCCGCATCCGAAAGGGAGGCGCCCTTCAGGATCCATCGACCGGTGTCGGCATCGAACCAGCCGCACGGAAGGTTATTCTCGATCGCTCGACGGAAGGGATAGTCGAGCGACTTGCGACGCAGAGCTTCAGGAGCAAGTCGGCTGTCGCAGTCGGATTCTGAATCGCAGGGCAAGCCGATTATCGTGAAATCGGTGGGGCTGCGTGGGTCGAATGCCGGGGAATTGCAGAATCGATAGGCAACATTGCTGCGCAGGCGCAGTTCGCGCCTTGGGCCTTCGACATCCGGATCGAGCAGTACGTGCTTCGCCATGAGCATCTCGAGCTGCGGTTTGAGCCTTTGGCGGACTTCTCCCGGAACGAGATCTGCGACCCTGCTCGGTTCGCGAAACAAGCGGACGAACTCGTATAGGGGCCGCGAAAGCCGCACTCGCGTGGACAGCTCCAGGTTGGCGAGCACCAGATAACCGGGGCCTTCGCTTTCGATCACAACGTCGTCCGACAAGACAAGCAACCGATCGTCGTCGCGAGGTTCTGTCCGAGCGTCAGCATCGAACGATGGATCGGGAGGTGTCGAAGAAGAGCCGGGATCGAGCATCGTTCAGTTGGCCGAAGGTTGCAATGCGGCGCGTCGCAACGCTCCCACCTTTGCAAACATTCTGCCGACCCGCTGCACCAGGCTTATCAGCATGTAGGTCGCGCCAATCAGCATCATTGCCCGCCAGAAAATCTCAAGCGCGCCGCCCACGATCTCGAGCCAATCCATGCCGGCGGCCAGATCCTGCGCAAACGTGGTCACACGCGCCGGGAATCCGGAAGCCACGTTAAGCACGACGATGTCGAACAGGACGAACAGGAGATAGACGAGGAAAACGACCCCAAGCACCGAGTAGACCGCGAGAACGCGCTTGGCGGTCTTGGTCAAGTTTGTGGTCGGCGGTTGGTCGCCATCGCCGAAAATCTTGTGTGCGATGTCCTGGAACCAGTTGGTCTGCTGTTTGCGCAGATTCACGATCCCGAAAATGTCGCTGACCAGCCAGTATCCGTCCATCCTAAGGAACGGGTTCAATGTGGTCAGGATCGAAAAGTCGATAAAGACGAATGCGAACAGGAACACCGGGTTGCCGGTATGCATATATGCCAGAAGCAGGGCGACCAGCGCCAGGGACTCGAAATACACGCCGCCGATATCGACCACGGCCCTTTGCCGTCGCGGAAGTTTCCAAGCTTCGGAAACGTTGGTCCACAGAACCGTGTAGACGATGTAGACGCCCCACCCGATCGACATGCGTCGGCAGCCATAATGCGCCGCTGCGCTGGCATGACCGAATTCATGGCACATCGTCGCGAGCGTTGAAAAAAGCAGGATCAGCAGGATGCTGCCAGTGTCCAGGGCGTCGAAATCGACCGTATCGAGCTGGATCAGGAAGCCGTAGACGTAAACGTGCGAAATGATGAACAGCAGGCCGCCAATCACCATCAACGGCTTCATGAACATGAAGCTCAACATCCTCGCTATCGGATCGACGACTTTCGAGGGCAGGATCGGAAGCTTAATATAGAGGAAGCCGCGTTTCGGCTGGACGCTCGTGCCCGCTTGGGCCGCGTCCTGATCCGGACGAACGATCAGGCCCTTCGGCATCAGCGACTTCTGGATGAGGCGTCGCAGCCATTCCTTCTCGAACAACCCCGGATTGGCATTCTGGAAGTGTTCGATCGCTTCGTCTTCGGAGCGGTTGCCGTCGAATGCGCGGACCAGCTCGACATACTTTTCCGGCACCGCGAAGCGCACGTCGTCTGCGGTGCTCGGAACCACGCACAAGATCATCGGTTGGCCCGCATCGGAATCAAACGCCGAGGTTTGGAGATGCGGATTCGCTTGTGGGTTCTTCAACTCGTCCATCAAGTGCCTTCAGTGCAGAAAGGGTTGGCCCAACGAACAAGTGGGGCCGGCAAGAATCCGGCCCCACTTCTTCTTATGCTGCTGCCAGAGCGTCCGAATCGCAGCGACCGTTGCAACGGCCAGCCAATTCGAGACGATCCTCGAGTTCGATGATTTCGAACTCGTCGATCAGCAGGTCTTGGCCAAGAGCGTTGTTGCTCAGTGTCTTCTCGCTCATATTCTTCCCTTTCCTTGGAAGTACCGACTGCGATCGGGGTCGAAGTCGGCGTTGCGGTGCACTCTACTCTCAAGATCATTTGCCCGGCGCACCATCGAGCAAACAATTCGTCAAACCGATGCGACGACCTCTCGTCGGTGTTCTGAATCGGTGGGATCGGAGGCGATTTCGACCACAGCCTGTCTCGACGCGAGGGCGCAGAGCAGTCGCCAGGCCTGGTCTCGCTCCGCTTCCGGCTGGCTGTTCAACCAGACGCGATCCACGCCGACACCCGGGTCCGCCAGCCGCATGACGACGTTCGCCATCGCCGCCGGCAGGCTGAAACAACCGCCGCTGCGCGCGTCGGACCACACGAGGTCATCGTCTGAGTGCAGGGGAACTATGCGCCGGGTGTTGATCGCCAGCCTTCCGCCAGCCTTCAGTATCCGTTCCAACGCGGGTTCGATTTCGCTCAATTCAATCTGGGGCGCATGGCCGGGAACCCGCCATTGGTGAAACAGGTCGCCGCCGCACCATTCGTCGGCATGCTGTTCGAGTATCTCCCCGAAGAAGGAATAGGCGGTTTGAGCCGATGCGGCGACGAAGGCGTCCTTTCTTTCGCCCTTGAGGCGCGATCCCGGATCGATCACCGGACCAACACTGCAGACCCTTTGTGCGCCGCTTTCGTGCGCGGCAGCGACGATGATGGGTGTGCCGAACCTTGCTGCGAGGGTGAACAGCCCGACTTTGACTTGGGCCGTCACTCCGTGAATCTGCACCTTTACGCGCTGCTGATCGCCACTCGTCCCGTCGATTCCCGTGTTGCCATCGATTGCCGAAAGGATGCAGCCGCCTTTGGCGAGCGTACGCGCGAGTGCGATCGAGCCGGCCGCGACTTCGACGTTCTCGAACCGGAGGTTGTTCCAGAGGCTTGCATCCGGGTTCGCCTGGCGCGCCGTCGTGTAGTCGGCGAAGGCATCTCCGGCCAACGGAAGAAGGACTCCTATGCCGGCATGGGCAATGTCTGATGGGAGATAGCGCATATGGCCCAGGTGAAAGGTCATGACGATCGCGCCGCGACCCCGGTCAAGCGCCTGTTCAATCAGATCAATCGGCATGTTTTCCAGCCGCAGCGCGTCTGGCTTGCTGGTCAGAGAAGGAAGGTAATGGTGGTGATATTCCCACCCTCCCAACATCTTGCTGATCGTCGCCGCTCTTGCGGTGGCGCGGATGCGGGCCGGCTCCCATCTCTCTCCGAAAAGAGACATCAGGTTCATGGTGTAGGCCTTCAGCCCGAACTGCTTCAGCTCTTCATCCGTGGCGGAGTTGACCTGTGCGGATATCGCTACAGGTTCTCCATCCTGTTCCAGGAGCTTCTCCAGACTGCGCCGAGGCGGGTCGGAGACGAGCTTCGTGCTGGCGGCTGCCAAGCCGGTACGCGCGACCATTTGTTCTTACTCCGACGCTTTGGAAATCCAGCCAACGGGTTCGTCCTTGCGCCCCAGCGGCTCCGTCCCGTCGGCGCTCGCTTGCTTGGCCTGGAAGTAGTCGGCCATCTCTTCCTTGGCCGTCCGCCTGATACTCGGGCAGGGCGCCTTGTCGTGATCCATGCGGATCTGCGGGCAATGCACGCCCTGGCAAGCGGGGAGCATGTGGCAGCTTTGGCAACCGGTATCGCTTTCGAAAGCCGGTTCGGTCCATTTCGACATCTTGTCGAGATTGAGGTCGAGAGTGCCGTCGGGAAGCAGCTTGCCGACCATGTTTCGATCCTTCTTGTCGAGATCGATCGTGCACTTCATCAGATCGCCATGCGCTCCGACTATGAAGTTGTAGGGCCGGACCGCGTAGCAAACCTGCGAGCCCACCCCCGCTCCCGGCTGCCAGCCGCTTGTTACCTTTAAGCCAAGCGCTCGTGCCGCGGCTTTGAAGCGCATTCGAACCGAATGTGCTTCGTTCTTCCCGCAGACGTCTAGGTTCGCGTCGTTGTCTCCACCCCAGCGACCGACGGCGTGGAAGGAAATCGTGAACCGATCATCGTCCTTGAATTCGGATTCGAGCAGTTTCAGGAATTCGTCGAACCCTTCGACATTGGTCTGGTCGAAGTTGACACGGATGACAGTTGAGAAGTCCTCTTCTCGCCTGCTCATGCTCGCGAGATTCTGAAAGATTACGTCGAAAGTTCCTTCGCCGTCGCGCCGTGGCCGATGCTGGTTGTGATGCTCGGGAAGGCCATCGAGAGTGATCTGGTAGTCCGTGATCTTCCAGGACAGCAGCTTCTCAAATACCTCGTCCGTCAGCAAATACGCGTTCGTGGTCATGTGGCTGAAGTAATCGACGCCTTCGCGCTCGCAGATCTCAGCGAGGAAAGGGGCGAGATCTTCGATTGCCTTCAAGCCGTAGAGTGGTTCACCGCCGAACCAGCCAACCGTGAGTTCATTGATATTCTTGATCCGGCTTTCGACAAGCTTCTTAACAGAATCCCGTACTTCGGGTTTCATCGTCCCGCGGCGAAAGTCTTCATAACAGTAAGTACATCTGAAATTGCAGTCTTCGGAAGGCAGGAGTATTAATTCGAGGATATCTGTTCGGTAGTTTTCTTTGCCGAATTCATATCGGACACGGCGAACTTCGTCGGCATCGCTTGGGATCAGGAAGCCGCGATCTTCCAGGTATTGTCCGAATTTTCCGGCTACCTGCCCTGCCACGCCTTCCTGCGCCAGCAGGTCGAGAACTCGCGGCCGCTGCTCCGGCCTGAACGCGTTCATGTTGCCCGTGTAGGTGTTCCACAACAGCAACCAGCCATCCTGCGTGGTCGTTTGCACATTGAACCGCGACGGCCTGAGGTCGCGGTATTCTGGGGCTGCGTTGCCGGGATCGGTTGGATCCAGTGCGAGGCTATTTACTACCGAATCATGAGGAGAAACGGTGATGAAATCTGGAGTGCGACTCATTAATTCATCCCAAATACGAAACTTTACTGTCAAAGATAAGAAGAGATGACAGTTTCTGTTATCGAGTAATGCTTTGACGGATATTTTTGTTCCTGATGATTCTCATCCTATGTTTGAGGATGAAAATGAGTCAAGCAAGAGAATCATGAAATCTTGCACGTTGTAATGATTTACTTTTCAAGACTCTACTTGGGTCAAAGCGGTATTTGGATGGGATGTAATTTTGAATGAAATACGCTGAATCGTGCTGCAATTACGATAATAAATGCTACCTTGATTGCTACATTTGCAATAAATGCAATCAAAAGGCGGATCTGAATCTCCCTATCTCGGTCTTTATTCAGTATTTCTACGGAACGCAGTTGGCCGGTGTTCGGCAGGACCGACATGCGCAAAGACAGCCCTGCGCGCCCAATTCGGCTGCGGATCGGGCCGTCAGTTTGACGGGAACGCCGGAGTCGACAGCCGTCTGGGCACGGTTAGGAGGAATTCGGCTGGGCTGTATCCGGCCAGTGCCAAGGTTCCTCCATGGGACCGTGCAATCTGGCGCGCCAGGGCCAAGCCAATTCCGGAACCGGTTCGCTTGGTGGTGAAGAAGGGCCTGAAGATATGCGGGGCCGCTTCAGCCGAAATGCCATTCCCGGAATCGCTGATGACAATCGCGAGCGATTCGTCACCGAGATCGAAGCGCATTTCAATCCGTGCTTCGGTCTGGGAAGCGACCGCCTCCGCGGCATTCTGCAATATGGCCCAGATGGCCTGGTAGAGCTGATCGGGATCGATCGGAAAGACGATGTCATCATCCGAGGTGATTTCGAGGGCAACCGAAGGCCAGGTGTGCTCGAACGCCGTTCGCAGATCGTCGGCAAGACTATCGATCGGAACCTCGCGCAGATCCGGATCGGGCAGCTTGGCAAGCGCATGATAGCTCGCTGCAAAGCGATGGAGCGCTTCTGCACGGCGAGACAGGGGCCCGAGGATCTCGAGCAGCAGCGTGTTGTCCGATTGCTGTTGCTCGGCAGCCGAACGTGCGGTTTCGGCGAGCGATACGATCGGTGACAAGCCGTTCATCAGTTCGTGGCCGAGGATTTCGATAAGCTCTGCGCTCGCAGCATCTTCAGCGGCGAGACGATCCTTTTCCACATCGATCAGAACGGCCAGTCCAAGGTCGGATCCGCCTGAGCCCGCCGACACGCGGTCGATACGCCAGGCGCGATTGGCAAATGTAAGCTGGGTGGTTTGCGGATCGAGCAGTGCCGGTGGGAATGGAAGGATGCGATCGTCGGTCTCGAACAGGCTGCGCGATGCGCGGTTGATTGCTCTTGGCGCGCCGCCATGGATCGCCACCAGTGGAACCGGAACCGCGTCCAGCAACAACCGCTCGACTATGGTGCGATCGCCCGACGCATCGATCTCCCGGTCCGCTTCCTCTCTGTGAGAGAGTTTTGATCTTCCAATGGCTTTGTGCCCTGCGACGGCACACGACCAGACGATGCAAAGCAATCCGCCGACCCCCAATCCCCAGAGGCCCTCGATCCAAGCATAGTACAGTATCGCACCGCAAAAGGAGGCTGCGAGCGTGATGCCTACGGCTTGAACAGCCCGAGGCAATCGTTCCTTCATAATCCGTGCCGCTCCATCCGGCGATACAAAGCTCCACGGCTTAATCCCAATGCGCGTGCTGCATGGCTGACATTGTGGTTGTATTCGGAAAGTGCCCGTTCGATCAGCGCCTTCTCCACTCTGTCGAGATTGAAGACCGGTGCGTGTTCCGGTTCCGCTTGAGCGACGGGTTCGAATTCGTCCGCTTCGGTCTCGATCCGGTCGATAACTCCGTCATCGTCGGACAGCAGGACGGCGCGCTCGATCGCGAGCGCCAAGCCGCGCACCTCGTCGGGCCACCCTGCAACACGAAGGGGGTCGAGCGCCCCTTCCTCCAGGACCGGGACCGGGCGCGAAAAACGCGCCGCAGCGTCCTCGGCGAAGTGCCGGGCAAGCAAGGGTGCGTCTTCTTCTCGCTCGGCTAGCGGTGGCATCCGCAGTTCCAGCGTGGCGATGCGCCGTCGCAGTGCCGGGATCAACGGATCGACACTCGACAGGATTGATATGGGGCGAATGCTATCGGGCAATCGTGCCACCAGTTGCTCCTGCTCCACCTCACCGAGCTGTTCAACATGGCGAAGGATTGCCGTTCCCGTGGCATCCGCCAATGGCTGCCACGCAGTCTCAGTGCGAAGATCGATCGCGACTGGACGCGTTTCGGAAAAGGCCGACGCATTGTGGATCAGGGTGGCAGCGAGCGTTCGTCCCGATCCGGATGGCCCGGTAACTGCAACTCCGGCATCGGTCGGCCCGACACGGCGTATCAAGTCGCGCAACTTGGCAATATGTGGGCTGTTACCGAGCAAACGCTGTGGAGGCGCGCGATACCCACCATCCGTCCCTGAAGCTTCGGAAACGGTAACGGGCTGCCGTTGCGCCGCTGCGGCGACTTTCTCGATCAGTTCCGCGTTGTTCCAAGGTTTGACTACGAAATCGCGGGCGCCTGCCTGCATCGCCGCCACCGCGATCCGCATGCCGCCATGCGCAGTCAAGACCACGATGCAGGCTGCCGGGTCTTCCGTCAGGAGCTGCCCAAGGCACGCGAGGCCTTCGCTGCCATCGGATCTTCCCGCGCTGTAATTGAGGTCGAGTAGGATCGCATCGAAATGATGGCGGGCGAGCAGGGAATGCGCCTGTTCCGGGCTGGAAGCCGACTTCAGACTGTGCCCCTCCACGCGAAAGGCCAGTTCCAGAGCATTTGCGACGGCGGGATTGTCGTCGATCAGCAGAACTTGCAGATTCGACACAAATCTTGACTCCCTATTCGACCGTCCATTTTTGGACAGCTCGTCCGAAATCGAACGGTATACGTCACACTCAAACTATAATTTCCATTCTATTACAGTGAATTGGACGAAACGCTCAATATAGATGATCATCGTTCCATGATGACTGAAGGTTCCGCACAAATAAAGTCCTTGCCGAGCACCCCTATCGAAGCGTCGCCTGGCAGCGGGATGGACCGATTAGTATCCACGCCGAAAAAGCCATGGTGGCGGACCCGGCAAGCGTTTGCCGCCTACGGCGTCGTCGCTGTCGCCATCCTCCTCTGGCAGGCCTTGCCGGCACAGGGTTCGACAGATGTCGCCGGCGACGACATCCAGACCGGCGAAGTCCAAAGAGCCCCGTTCGACGATTACCTGCCCGTAAGAGCAAAGGTGGTCCCAGCGGTTACCACGCTCGTTGGGCTGCTGAGCGGGGGCCAGGTGGCCGAACGCTTCGTCGAAGACGGAGACCTTGTGACCGAAGGGCAACCGCTTGCCCGGATCGCGAACCCCGATCTTGAATTGCAGGTGCTCACGCAAGAGGCCCAGATTGCGAGCCAGCTCGGGGGAGTGGCGGGGCAAAACCTTGGTATCCAGCGTTCGCGTATCGATCGCGCCGGCCAGGTTGCGGCCGCAGAATACGATTTGATCCAGGCGCAACGAGAGCTCAATATTCGCGAGCAATTGCGAGAGCAGGGCTTCGTGTCCGAAGCGGGCGTGAAGGGGTACCGCGAGGAAGTCCAATACCAGCGCAAACGCCTGTCGCAATTGCGGTCCGGAAGCGCCGCTGAGGCTGGCATTACGGCCGACCAGAGCGCGCAGCTCAACTCGACCCGGCGTCGGCTGCAAAGCACTCTCGAGGCCGTGCGCGGAAGCCTGGATGCGCTCACCATTCGGGCGCCTCGGGCAGGCAGGCTGACCAATTTCGATCTCCAGCCCGGTCAAACGCTGGAACCGGGCGATCCCGCCGGTCAGGTCGACAGCGAAGGCGAATGGAAGCTCGAAGCCGATGTCGACGAGTATTATCTGGGACGGGTCGAAATCGGCCAGTCTGCTACTGCATCCGACGGCACGCAACTGGTGGTCTCCAAGGTTCTACCGACCGTCACGGAAGGTCGATTTAGGGTCGAACTCACATTCGAGACACTTCCCGACCAAAGACTCAATCGGGGCCAGGCGCTCGATGTGCAGATAACTCTGGGCGCTTCGCAACAGGCGGTTATCGCTCCTGTCGGCGGATGGCTGAACAAGGGCGGAAACAGCGTGTTCGTTCTCGACGAAGACGGCGACCATGCGCGACGCATGCCGATTGAAATCGGACGAAGGAACCCGCGCCAGGTCGAAATCATCTCGGGTCCCCAGCCCGGGGATCGCATCATCACCAGCGACCTGCCGCAGGTCGAGGGTGACATCATCAACATCCGCTAAGGAGAATCGCCCCATGATCCGTCTCGAAGAGATAGAACGCCGCTACGTATCGGACGAAGTTGAAACGGTCGCGCTGGACAAGGTGAACCTCGCAGTGGACGAGGGAGAATTCGTCGCGATCATGGGCCCGTCCGGATGCGGAAAATCGACACTTCTGAACACGCTGGGCACGATCGACCGACCCACGAGCGGCGAATACTGGTTCGGCGATACCGACCTCGCTTCCTACCCCGAACCCGAGTTGGCGCGGTTTCGCGGCAGCAACCTCGGTTTCATCTTCCAGAGCTTCAACTTGATCGACGAACTCACGATCGAGGAAAACGTGGCGTTGGGCCTCGCCTATCGGACTGAGAAGGGCGACGAGTCCGAGCGGATCACGGCAGCGATGGATACCGTCGGAATCGTTCACCGGCGTCGTCATTACCCTCACCAGCTTTCCGGGGGACAGCAACAGCGTGCGGCAATCGCGCGCGCGATCGTTGGCGAGCCAAAACTGATCCTCGCGGATGAGCCGACCGGGAATCTCGACAGCCAGAATGGCGAACAGGTGATGAATATCCTGTCTGCGTTGAACGATTCCGGTGCGACGATTCTGATGGTCACCCACTCTCCCAGTCACGCCGACATGGCCAAGCGCAGGATCGACATGCTGGACGGTCGCATCGTCGCGTCTGCGATGCGTGCGATGTGACGCAGGTTCCCAGACAGGCAGCCCACTGCGCCTACCCGCCCGACGTCGAATTTCCAATCACCTGAGGCCATTTCATGAACCGCATCGCCCTCATCTCGTTCTACCGTTCACTGCTGCGGCACAAACTGTATGCGGCCCTCAATATCGGCGGACTCGCGCTTGGGATCGCGGTCTTCATTGTCCTTGGCTTATACTTGCGCTTCGAGACCAGCTACGAAAGGTGGGTGCCGAACTACGACGAGGTCTATTCGGTCCAGTCGGTTTGGAAGGTCCCGGGAAGCCCGTTTACCGGTGCGCATAACAGCACCATGGGCGGTTTGCTGGACCAACTGAAGGAGGACCTGCCGGGGGTTGAAGGCACGCGAATTCTGGGCGGTGAGGATGGCGGTATCGTGCGGCGCGACAACGTCGTCCTTACGGAAGACGTCGCGCTCGTGGATCCGAACTTCTTCGATGTCTTCGAATTGCCGATGGTTGCAGGCGACGGATCGAGTGCACTGGAAGATGTCAGTTCCGTGCTTATCAGCGAAAGCGCGGCGCGGAGGCTCTTCGGGGCGGAGGATGCGATTGGGCAGGCGCTTTCGGTGTCGTTTTTCGACGATGGCGAATATCGTGTCGCCGGGGTTTTCGAAGACTTGCCCGAGAACTCCGATTTCCGCCTCTCGGTGCTTGCGCGGATGCCGGCCGATCCCGAGCGGTATG
>JASJDE010000002.1 GCA_030065195.1 Erythrobacter sp.
CCGATCATGGACGAAAGCGTACACAAGCAGATGCTGTTCGAAGCGAACCGCAAGTCGGTCGCGGCGACCTACCTCTTGTGGTTTTTCGTCGGGGTCTTCGGTGCGCACCGATTCTACGCCGGCAGCAAGAGGACCGGCGTGATCCAGCTTGCCTTGCTCTTTTCGATTGTCGGCTGGTTGGTTCTATTGCCGTGGCTGTTCGTTGACCTGTTCCTGATCCCGGGCATGGTCCGAGACCACAACATGCAGCTGATCGAAGAGATCACCTACGATCCCGCGCGGGAAGCCGAAGAACGGCTCGCCAACCCGCGCACGCCCGCAGATCGGCGTCGTGCCGAGATGCTGGAGGATCTGCGCCGCACGGGCTTCAGTCGCAATCGGCTTGACACTTCGCGCCTGGAACGCTGAGATCGGAAACTGCCTGCGCACCGGTGATCGGTGCGCCTCATTTCTTGACGCGCCACTCCTTCCGATAGGTCGATTCCTCGTTGTATTTACGGTGTCTCGCCGTTTCCTGCTCGTGCAATTCCTCTTCGCTCGAAGCTCGAGCGATATGGCCTTTGATAAGCGTGTCGCGCTTAATCGGAATGAGCTGGACGATCGGCGTCCCGGCCTCAAGCCGAAATTCCTGCAACCCGCCGGTCCAGATAAACGGAAAGTTGATGGTCGTTGCAAACCGATCGCAGTCGACCAGTCCGGAAAAGCAGTAGAAAGGCAGTTCGGGGCGGTTGAGAACCGGCTGGAACAGCACCGAATATCCTTCGGGCACCTTGATTCGCCACGGATTGACGAATTTGAGAGGGACGATTCCGGCGAAAGGCGGATGGGGTGCACCGAGCTGGCCCGGATGATGCTGCTCGATCGGCCGGAAGGCGCAATCGTCGGGCCAGCGGATATCGAGGTTCACCGGCTGGTCGCCACCGCCGAAGGTCAAATCGTAGGGTAGCGGGATCACAAATCCGAGTGAGAAGGCGTCGGTAACGGGGAGGCACGCCTTGACCGTCAGCCCGGGCATTCCCTGCGCATCGGGGATACCCATCTCGCGGTCGAGCCGCTTGAACCATTCGGGCGCAAAGCGAACGGCCGGTTGGGGGACAGGGATGGTGCCTTCGAGTTCGGGATCGCACAGGAACTCGATCGCGGGATCGTCGCGGGCTGCACTGTCGTTCATTGGCGGAGCTTGGCCCAGCGACCGTTGAAGGTCCAGCGACAACGCCACGGCATGCCTACAATGCGCCGAAAGTCCAGCCCTCGGTGTAAGCGATCTGTGCCGTCAGGCAGCGCGGTTCCCAGCGTTCTGGCTCCGGCGCGACCTTGCGCAGCCATGCGGCGGTCAGCAGCGCGTCGGAGGAGTGATCGTCGACCTCGCCGATCTCGTCGACCGGCGGGCAATCGAGAACTTCGAGCGCCGAATTGAGGTCGGCATAGGTCAGCAACTTGGTGCGACCGCCCAACGCCGCGGTTTCCCTAGAAGCGAGTCCGGTATAGATCTCGACGATCATCGATCCGCCTTGGGTGATGCGCTTGTCCGGAACCGGGTCCATCGGCCAGACCGGCACATGCCCGCGCAATTGGTGCAGCATTCGCATACCCGTGAGCGAGCTCTTTCCAACCTGCGCCGCGCCGACGAGGTTGAAGTTGCTGACAGGGCGGCATTTCTGTGCACGCTGGGCGGTTTCGGCCTCGCGAAAACGGCCTTCCCGGCCGATCGCATCGGGTAGGAGGAAGCGGTCGCCCACCTCATCCTTGCCGTGCCGGAAATAGCGGCGCGCATCGGGGTGGTTCACAAAGCTGTGCGCGCCAAGATGTTCGTCGCCGTCGCAGATTGCGTCGATCAAGGCCCAGAGCTTCTTGGCATTCTTGGGGGTCCGGTCCCAGCCAGGGAAGAAAGCGCCGCAATCCTGGAAAGGAAGGCTGATTCCGAGATCGAGACCGACGAGCGAATTGGCCGGGAGTTCGTCGCGCAGGATGTCGCGAACCTCGATGCGTGAAAAGCCTCCGACCGGAGGCTGCACAAGCACCGGCGGCCCTCCTGCAGCCTCGGCAATGGCGATAGCAATCCCTTTATGCCGTTCGCCGCGCGCGCCCGACCAGTCGATTGCAACGAAATGGTCGAACTCACGCATTGGATTGTCTCTCCAAACGCAGCCGTTTCCAGTAATCGATCCGCTCTTTCACCTTGCGCTCGAAGCCGCGCTCGACCGGTTCGTAGTAGATCTGCGGCTCCATCCCTTCCGGCCAGTAATTGTCGCCGGAGAAGCCGTCTTCGGCCTCGTGATCGTAGGAATAGCCTTCGCCATAGCCGATATCCTTCATCAGCTTGGTCGGTGCGTTAAGGATATTGGCGGGCGGCATCAGGCTGCCTGTCTCGCGAGCCGATCTGGACGCGGATTTCTGCGCGGCATAGGCAGCGTTCGATTTGGGCGCCGTGGCGAGGTAGAGGCAGGCCTGGACGATCGCCAGCTCGCCTTCCGGGCTACCGAGGAATTCATAGGCGTCCTTTGCGGCGAGGCATTGTGTCAGCGCCTGCGGATCGGCGAGGCCGATATCCTCGCTGGCGAAACGCACGAGCCGGCGCACGACGTAGAGCGGTTCCTCTCCCGCCGTCAGCATGCGTGCGAGATAATAGAGCGCCGCCTGGGGGTCCGAGCCGCGCAACGATTTGTGCAGCGCGCTGATCAGGTTGTAGTGGCCGTCGCGATCCTTGTCGTAGACCGCGACGCGGCGCTGGAGGAAGGCGCCAAGGCCTGCCGGATCGAGCGGTTCGGCCAGTTTGGCGTTGTAGAGTGTTTCGGCCTGTCCGAGCAGGAAACGTCCGTCGCCGTCGGCTGAAGCAATCAGCGCGGCTCTGGCATCCTCATCGAGCGGGAGGGGGCCTTCAAGTTCCTCTGCCCGGACGAGAAGAGCCTCCAGCGCCGCGTGATCGAGGCGTTCGAGGATCAGCACCTGCGCTCGGCTCAACAACGCTGCATTCAACGCAAAGCTCGGGTTCTCGGTCGTCGCGCCCACCAGCGTCACGGTGCCGCGTTCGACATAGGGAAGGAAGCCATCCTGTTGCGCTCGGTTGAAGCGATGGATTTCGTCCACGAACAGCAGGGTTCGCTGGCCCGCATCGGCCATCTTGTCGGCCTCGGCGAACGCCCTCTTGAGATCGGCGACGCCCGAAAACACCGCGCTGATCGAAGTGAAGCGCATCCCAACCGCGTCGGCAAGGAGCCGCGCGATGCTGGTCTTGCCCGTACCGGGCGGCCCCCACAGGATCATGCTCGAGAGCTTGCCCGCAGCGACCATCCTTCCGATCGCGCCTTCGGTTCCGGTCAAGTGGTCCTGCCCGATGATCTCGCCGAGCGAGCCTGGGCGCAGCCGGTCCGCTAATGGGGCATCGTCGCGCGGTTCGTCCTTGCGCGCGGGCGGAGGAGCATCATCGTGAAACAGGTCTGCCATTCATCGGATCAGATAGGCCACTTGTCAGAAATTGCCATCGCCCCCTTGTATCGACGTATTTGCGATATATCTTTGGCCTATCGAAGACTCGTTGGAGAGACACATGACCTGGAAGAATGGACGCAAGAATCGTCGCGGCAACGCCGCTTGGCAAATGTATGGCCCGCTGATGGCGATGATGGCGGCCGGAGGCAAGTGGAACGCCGATTGGGGCGACTGGGGCGGTGATTGGGGTGGAAGCCACGGTGGCTCAGGTCGTCGTCGCCGTCGTGGCCGGATGTTTGGCACCGGTGAGTTGCGGCTCGCGCTGCTGGCGTTGATCGCCGAGGAACCGCGCCACGGCTATGAACTCATCAAGGCGATCGAAGACATGACCGGCGGCGGCTATGCGCCCAGCCCAGGCGCGGTCTATCCGACGCTCCAACTGCTGGAAGACGAAGGCAAGATCAAACCGGCCAAAGCCAAGCCGAAAGGCAAAGCCAAGGATGCCGATACCGGCGGCAAGAAGCCATTCGAAGCGACCAAGGAAGGCAAGGCCGAGCTCGAAGAGCGTGCGTCCGAGGTCGAAACCCTGATGGGCCGTCTCAACGAGCATGGCGAACGCGCGGAGAAAGTTCGCTCGCCGGACTTGTTCCGGGCGATGGGCAACCTTGCCAATGTACTCAAGAACCGCGCGCGGGCAGGCAAACTCGATAAAGAGGTGATGGACGAAATCGTCGACATCATCGACGAGGTCGCCAAGCGCATCGAGCGGATCTGACCCAATCTGTTGGCGTGCGGGTGGCAAGTCCCTGGTAGAAAAGCAGATGACGCTGATCGTTAACGGGTTTGTCGCAAAGGGCCGACCCGCCTAGTTTCGCTCCCCATGGATCGGGTCGCACCGATTTTTGGGGAGGGGAACCCATGAACAATACGCTTACGCGCAAGACGCCCTGGCACCTCTGGGTGGTGGGAGTGCTGACCCTGCTTTGGAACGGTGTCGGCATCATGAGCTATATGACGACGCGTTTGGGCATGCTCGAATCGCTTGGGATGACGCCCGACCAGATTGCCTATTTCAACAGCTACCCGGTCTGGGCCAACACGTTTTGGGCCCTTGGCGTTTGGGGCGCGTTCGTCGGATCGCTCTTGCTCTTATTGCGATCGCGCTGGGCGGTGACGTCAATCGCCATATCGGTTGTCGGCCTGATCGGGACGTCGCTCTATCAACACGTCCTCACGCAAACGCCCGAGAGCCTGCAAAATCCCGCGCTCGCAATCCTGATCTGGGTAACGACGTTGTTCATGCTGTGGTACGCTATGCGGATGAAGTCGACCGGAGTGCTTCGGTGACCTAGCTGGCCAGGGCCGCTTCTGCGGCTTCGGCTTCCTGCAGGGCGCGGCGATCCTCAACCAGTCTGACATAGGTGTCCGCGACCACCCGGTTGATGGCTTCCCAATCGAATTCGCTCGCTTTGGCAGCGCCTGCCGCGCCGTGCTGAGCGCGCAATTCATGGTCGGTGCAGTACGGCGCAATCGTTTCGGCGAAATCGCCGCATTCGCCGGGTCGACATAGTCGGCCTGTGACGCCGTCTTCGACCAGGCTAGAGGCTCCGGTGGCGCCTGCCGCAATCACTGGCAGGCCGCACGCCATGGCCTCAAGCGTGACATTGCCGAACGTCTCCGTGATCGACGGGTTGAAGAACACGTCGCCGCTCGCCAGCGCCTGGCCCAACTCCGCGCCGGTCTTGAACCCGGCAAAGATTCCGCCTGGAAGCGCATCTTCAAACCATCCGCGTGCGGGACCGTCACCGATCACCAGCACCTTGTGCGGGATCTGGCGCTTGCGCATCTGGACGATGGTCTCGGCGAAAACATCCAGCCCCTTTTCCATCACCAGCCGGCCGAGAAACACGATCGCGACATCGTCGTCGGCGAGGCCGAGGGAACGGCGCCATTCGAGATCGCGCTTCTCCGGCGAGAACACCGTTCGGTCCACGCCGCGCGACCACAGGCCGATATCGTCGTGCATTTCCTGTTTGAGCAATTCGTCGATCATACTTTGCGACGGCGCCACCAGGGCGTCGCAGCGATTGTAGAACCGCTTGAGCATCTTGACGACGATGGGTTCCATGAAGCCGAGCTTGTAGTATCGCGGATACGTCTCGAACCGCGTGTGCACCGAAGCCAACACCGGGACATCGTGATCCTGCGCCCAGCGTAAGGCGGCGTGGCCGGACGGGTCGGGCGCGGAGAGATGCACGATATTGGGTTTGAAGCGCGCCAGATCCCGCCGGGCTTTGGATCCCAGGCCGGTGGGCATGCGATATTCGCCGCGCCCGAACGGCATGCTGACGGAAGGCGTTCCGATCAGATCGCCGGTCGGTTCGAATGCCGGTTTCTCGACCGTGGGGGAATAGACGCGCACTGCTGCACCCAGATCGAGCAAAGAGGCAACCAGCCGGTTGAGGGCCTGATTCGCCCCGTCCCGGGTATAGTTGTAGTTGCCGCTGAACAGGGCAATGCGAAGATCGGTGAATTCCATGGAGCGGCCCATTTAGGCGACGAAAAGCCGATTGGCGAGAGATATGAGGGTTGCCTCTCGTCCTTGCGCCGACACTCCCTGTCGAATGAGTACAATTTCAGATTGACTCCTTGGCACGCAACTTTAGTGCCGCGCGTGGGCCACGCGGTCCCAACGCCGCGCGAGCTCTCTGCAAGGAGAGAATACATGACTGACCACATCCGTGGGCTCTCGCACGAGCCCCCGCTCAAACCTGAGCGCCCGCAATTTTCTTCCGGACCCACCGTCAAGTTCCCCGGCTGGTCGCTCGACAAGCTGAAGACCGATTCGCTCGGACGCTCGCACCGCTCGGCGCATGCGAAGGGCCGTCTTAAATACGCGATCGATTTGTCGCGCGAATTGCTGGGTATCCCTGACGACTATCTCGTCGGCATCATGCCGGCCTCGGACACCGGGTCGCTCGAAGCGGCGATGTGGAGCATGCTCGATCCCGCTCGCCCGGCAACGGTCGCAGCGTGGGAAAGCTTCGGCAATGTCTGGATCCAGGACGCGGTGAAGCAGCTCAAACTGCCCAACCTGCAGGTTCTCAAAGCCGATTACGGCGAGATTCCGGATCTCACCACCATCCCGCAGCGCAACGATGTGGTGTTCACTTGGAATGGCACCACTTCGGGCGCGATGATCCCCGACACCGACTGGCTCGAACCCGGCCGCGAAGGTATCACGATAAACGACGCCACCAGCGCGATCTTTGCGATGGAGATGGACTGGCCCAAGCTCGATGCCACGACCTACAGCTGGCAAAAGGTGATGGGTTCGGAAGCGCAGCACGGCATGCTGATCCTCTCGCCCAAAGCGGTCGAGCGGATCGAAAGCTACGACCCGCCCTGGCCGCTGCCTAAGCTGTTCCGCCTCAAGAAGGGCGACAAGCTCAATCGCGGCATTTTCGAAGGCGCGACGATCAATACGCCTTCGTTGCTCGCGACCGAGGATTACATCGCCGCGCTCGAATGGGCGAAGTCGATCGGCGGTCGCAAGGCAATGATCGAGCGGGCGAACGCCAACGCCAAGATCGTCAAGGACTGGATCGAAGCGACGCCGTGGCTCGAGAACATGGTTTCCGACCCGGCCAAGCGAACCAACACCGGCGTGTGCATGAAGTTCACCGGAGACTGGTACGAAAGCCTCTCGGTCGAAGATCAGGCCGGGGTGCCCAAGACGATCGTCAAGATGCTCGAAGATCGGGCGGTCGGCTACGATTTCAACGGCTATCGCGACGCCCCGCCGTCCTTGCGAATCTGGTGCGGCGGCACGCTCGAGCAGGAGGACATTTCGCGCCTGCTGCCGTGGATCGAGTGGGCCTACGAATCCGTCAAGAACGGCTGATTTTACGGCGGCTCGGGAGCGAGCCGCCTCCTCCCCAAGATTGATCGGACCGGTGCAAAACCGCGCTCCGAAGAGGAAATTCCAATGACCAAACCCAAAGTACTCATCTCCGACAAGATGGACCCCAACGCTGCGCGCATATTCGAAGAGCGCGGCTGCGACGTCGATGTGATCACCGGCGAGACGCCCGAAGAACTGAAGGCCCGTATCGGCGAATATAACGGCCTTGCGATCCGCTCTTCGACCAAGGTCACGCCCGAAATCCTCGACGCGGCAACCAACCTCAAGGTCATCGGTCGCGCGGGGATCGGCGTGGACAACGTCGATATCCCTTACGCCAGCGGCAAGGGCGTGGTGGTGATGAACACTCCGTTCGGCAACTCGATCACCACGGCCGAGCATGCGATTGCAATGACGCTGGCGCTCGCCCGAATGATCCCCGCCGCGAATGCGCGTACCCAGAATGGCGAATGGCCCAAGAAGGATTTCATGGGCGTCGAAGTTACCGGCAAGACCATCGGCCTGGTCGGTGCGGGCAATATCGGCTCGATCGTCGCCAGCCGCGCGCAGGGTCTCAAGATGAAGGTGATCGCCTACGATCCATTCCTGACCGAAGATCGCGCCGTGGAACTCGGTGTCGAGAAAGTCGATCTCGACACGCTGCTGTCGCGTGCTGATTTCGTGACGCTTCACACCCCGCTGACCGACGAGACCCGCAACATTCTCAGCCGCGAACGGCTAGAGAACGCGAAGCCGGGAATCCGCATCGTCAATTGCGCGCGCGGCGGATTGATCGACGAAGCGGCCTTGCGCGATTGCCTCGAAAGCGGCCAGGTGGCCGGCGCGGCGCTCGATGTGTTCGCTGAAGAACCGGCCAAGGAAAACCCGTTGTTCGGCGCGCCCAACTTTATCTGCACTCCGCACCTCGGGGCCTCGACCACCGAAGCGCAGGTCAACGTCGCGCTTCAGGTTGCCGAGCAGATGGCCGATTACCTCGTCAATGGCGGCGTCACCAACGCGCTCAACATGCCGAGCCTCAGCGCCGAGGAAGCACCCAAGCTCAAGCCCTACATGGCGCTGGCCGAGAAGCTCGGTTCGCTGGTGGGGCAACTCGCCCATGGAAACCTCACCAAGATCAGCATCGAGCGCGAAGGCGCGGCCGCGGAGCTCAACGGCAAGCCGATTACCGGGGCGGTGCTGGCGGGTTTCATGCGTCGCTATTCTGACACGGTGAACATGGTCAACGCGCCGTATCTGGCGAAGGAGCGGGGACTCGAAGTCAGCGAAATCCGCCACGAGCGCGAGGGCGCATTCAACACGCTGATCCGCGTAACGGTCGAGACTTCGCAAGGCGCGCGCTCGGTCGCCGGCACCCTGTTCGGCAACGAAGCGCCGCGATTGGTCGAGATTTTCGGTATCGGGATCGAAGCCGATCTCGACGGCGATATGCTCTACATCGTCAATGACGACAAACCGGGCTTTATCGGTCGGATCGGGACGTTGCTGGGCAATCACGGAATCAATATCGGCACCTTCAATCTCGGTCGACGCGATGCGGGCGGGGAAGCGGTGTTGCTGCTCAGCCTCGACGAAGCGATGAGCCCCGAAGTGGTTTCCGAGGCCGAACGGGTCGAGGGTGTGAAGCTGGCAATGGCGCTGGCATTTTGATGCGGGTTGGGGCAAGCGCGCCAGTCTCAGAAGAGTGACGCAATGACTCAACCCGACGACCTGCTGCCCGAAGGGCTCGAAGATCGACTGCCGAGGTCCGCCGCGCGGATCACCGCTGCCATGCGCGCTTGCCTCGATGTGCTGGGCGCACATGGCTACGACCGCGTCCGTCCGCCGCTGCTCGAATTCGAGCGCTCGCTATCGAGCCGGATGGAGGGTGTACGAACGCGCAAGATGTTCCGCTTCGTCGATCCGGCGAGCCTGCGAACGCTTGCCTTGCGCAGCGATATCACTCCGCAGATCGGTCGGATCGCGGCGACCAGCATGAAGGGGGCACCGCGCCCGCTACGGCTTTCCTATTGCGGCGACACAGCCTTGATCCGGGCCAGTCAGCTCGATCCGGCACGCGAGCGTCTGCAACTGGGCGGCGAATTGATCGGAGCCGACACGGTCGCAGCGGCGAGCGAGATCGTCATGGTCGCGATCGAAGCGCTGCTGGCGGCAGGGATCACCGGGATCTCGGTCGATTTCACCTTGCCCGACCTGGTCGATACGATTGCCGCTCAGGACCGTTCGCTGGAGCCCGATACCGTCGAAGCGATCCGTCGCGAGCTCGATACGAAAGATGCTGGCGGGCTGAAAGCTGTCGGCGGCGAAGCCTACTTGCCGCTGCTTTATGCAACCGGGTCTTTCGCCGAAGCGATGGCGAAGCTGCGCGAGCTCGATGCGGGCGGTGCGCTAGCGACGCGGCTCGACGGGCTTGAGGCGATCGCGGAGCGCGTCGGCCAAGCTGCGCGGATTACGCTCGACCCGACCGAACGCTATGGTTTCGAATATCAGAGCTGGTTCGGTTTCACCCTCTATGCCGAAGGTTTGCGCGGTGCGGCTGGGCGGGGCGGAACCTACCGGATTGGGGGCAGCGACGAGGCCGCGACCGGGTTCACCCTGTATGTCGATCGGCTGGCGGAAGTGGCTCCGGAGCCGGCGATAGCCGGGACCGTGTTCTTACCGTTCGATCATGATGCGGAGACGGGCAATCGTCTGCGTGCAGAAGGTCGCAGGACGATTGCGCAGCTATCCAAGGATGATGATCCCAAGGCGCTGGGATGCTCGTATCGGCTCGATGGTGCCGAGCTCGTGAAAATCTGAGCCGTCTTCCATCGGACTGGGGCGCGAAAAGTGCCGCGTCAGCTGTCCCAGATCTTCTTGATGCCATAGCCGATCGCACCGACGGCAGCGACCCCTGCAATGACAGGTGCCGCGACAACCACCGCGCCGGCGATCCCGGCGCCCGTTGCAGTTGCAGCGCCCAAAGTTGCTGCACCGGCGGCTTGCGTGGCTGCCAAGGCACCTCCACCAGCGGCCAGAGCGGCTCCAGCCCCCTGGCCGGCTTGTGCGGCCAATCCCCCGATGCCGTGGACTGCCTTGGGATCCGGAGCAGTTTTTGAAAGATAGCCTGCCGCGGTTCCAATGGCTCCCATGCCCAGATTCTTCTTTGTGCTCTTTTCCATAATCTACCTCCTGTTCGAAACGGGGAGTAAATTTTTCTGTTTGAATACAAACTTAACTGTATCCAGATCCAGAGAATCAAGAAAAGATCCGTACCAGGAATTCACCGACAACTTCGTTCTGTGCGGTGCCCGCCTTGGTGCCCAATTCGCGGTTCAATCGCCTATGGTCGGTTCCGGAAATCGCTACGGCCTGCGCCGAGGCACCGCCGTTCGACAAGGCTGCGACCAGCTTCTCCGACTGCACCTTGGCGCGCTCGCGATCCTCGACATAGAGCGCCAGCCAGTGCGGCGCATCGCGACCGCCTGCATGGGTGACCGGGGAAAGCGCCGAATGTCTTTCGGGATCTTCGCCGAAGACATCGCGGTAGAGGTTCTTTGCTCGCGGCTCCGCGGCCGCCATGCTGCTTGCAATTTCGTAGCCCGCACCATCGAGCAGCACCACGCCCTTGATCGCCGCAAAGGCGTCGCCTGCATATTGCGGATCGGTCGAAACCAGCGCCGCGAGATGCGCGCCCGCGCTATGGCCCATCAACACGATGCGGTCGCGATCGAACCCGATTGCCCCAGCCTGCCCGCGCAAAGCCTGGACCGCCGCTCCGACGTCTTTTGCCTGTTCCTCCACTGGTGCATCGGGCAGGACTCGGTAGCCCGTCGAAGCGAAGTAATAGCCGCTGTCGTTGAAGTGATTGGGCTTGTTCTGGACTGTCGTCTTGTGGTTGCCGAACGACCAGCCGCCGCCATGGACGAAGAGAACCATCGGCAGTTCGTCCACTGCATCGTCGGGTTCGTAGACGTCGATTTGCTGGCGCTGGTGCTGACCGTAGATGATCGTGCGATCGACCTTGGCGGAGGACTGGAACTGAGCGGCCTCGCCGCTTTGCCGGCCACCGCGCTGGCCACCTTGCCCGCGTTGCTGTGCGCGCTCGCGAACTTCCGCTGCGCAACTTTCTGAGAGCTGGTTTGCCTTCTCTTGCAGGCAGGCACGGATTTTTGCGCGATCCCGTCCGCAAAGCTGCACGATCTCGCGGACGCATTCGCGCGAGGGACGGTTGTTCTGCTGGGCGAGAATCGGGGTTGCGACCAGCGTTGTTGCGAGGCCCGCTGCCATTGCTGCTGTGAGTCGATTCATGCTGTGGCTCCCGTTATTGCACTCGCTAGACGGGTGTGTTGCGAAAACCCTCTGTACGGTCGATGAAAACGATGTCGCGAATTGTATCGCGCGAATTCGTGGGAGTTGCGTCGATCCGGCTTGCCCTTGCACACACCAGCGCCTAATCCCGCGCGGTTTGCGCGTCCCGGCGCAAAGTTCGGCATGGGGCTCAGCAAAGGAAACCAATGGCCAACGTCACCGTAATCGGCGCCCAATGGGGCGATGAAGGCAAGGGCAAGATCGTCGACTGGCTCGCCAGCCGCGCGGATGCGGTGGTGCGGTTCCAAGGCGGGCACAATGCCGGCCACACGCTGGTGATCGACGGCACGACCTATAAGCTCTCGCTGCTGCCATCGGGTATCGTCTCGGGCACGACCAGCATGATCGGCAACGGTGTTGTGCTCGACCCTTGGGCGCTGCGCGACGAGGTGGAAAAACTCGAAGGGCAGGGCGTCACCATCAACGACGACAATCTCGCCGTAGCCGACAATTGCCCGCTGATCCTGCCGCTGCACCGCGATCTCGACGCCTTGCGCGAAACGGCGGCGGGCAAGGGCAAGATCGGCACAACCGGGCGCGGGATCGGACCGGCCTACGAAGACAAGGTCGGTCGCCGCGCCATCCGCGTCTGCGACCTCGCGCATCTCGACGATCTCGAACCGCAACTCGATCGCCTCTGCGCACACCACGACGCTTTGCGTGCCGGGTTCGACCAGCCGCCCGTGGATCGCGCGGCGCTGCTCGAGGAACTGCGCGAGATTGCGCCGTTTGTCCTGCGGTTCGCTCAGCCGGTGTGGAAACGGCTGAAGAAGGTTCGCAAGGCTGGCGCGAAGATCCTGTTCGAAGGCGCGCAGGGCGTGCTGCTCGACGTCGATCACGGCACCTACCCGTTTGTCACCAGCTCGAACACGGTCAGCGGCACAGCGGCGGCGGGTTCGGGACTTGGACCGAATTCGACCGGTTTCGTGCTCGGGATCGTCAAGGCGTACACCACGCGCGTGGGTTCCGGCCCGTTCCCGACTGAGCTCGACGATGCAATCGGGCAGGGGATCGGCGAACGCGGGCACGAATTCGGCACAGTCACCGGACGCCAGCGCCGGGTCGGCTGGTTCGATGCGGTGCTCGTGAGGCAGACCTGCGCGATCAGCGGAGTGACGGGTATCGCCTTGACCAAGATCGACGTGCTCGACGGGCTCGAAACGGTGAAGATCTGCACCGGTTATCGACTGCACAACAACGTCTACGACTACCTGCCGAGCCACGCGGGCGACCAGGCTGCGGTCGAGCCGATCTACGAGGAAATGGAAGGCTGGAGCGAGAGCACGGTCGGCGCACGGAGCTATGCCGACCTGCCGGCCAACGCGATCAAGTACATCCAGCGGGTCCAGGAGCTTATCGAGTGCCCGGTGGCGCTGGTTTCGACCAGTCCGGAACGCGAAGACACGATCCTGATGCGCGATCCGTTCGTGGATTGATCGGCGACCACCGGCCTGCGCATTGGTGAGATCTTAGGGTTTCAAAGTCCCTACGAGGGACACCTGTTATCGCGCCCAATTGCATGCGCTCGCACCGAGGGGTATCTGGCTTTTCATGAAGCAAGCGATTGCTCTTGTCTTCCTGGCAACTGCCGCCTGCGTTAGTCCCGCGGGCGACTCTGGGTCCGAGCGTGAGAACAGTGCGGTGGTACCCGAACCGCGCGTAGCCTCACGCTCGTATCCGACCTATCCGCAGCAGCGCGTGTCACGGATCGCAGATTACCTGTTGGTCGACAAATCGGACCGGATGCTTGTCGCCTATTCACGAGGCCGACCGATCCGGGTCTATTACGGACTGCAATTCGGCGATGCGCCGATCGGGCACAAGCGCTTCGAAGGGGACGAGCGGACACCCGAAGGCATCTACACGATCCACACGCGCAACCCGAACAGCTCCTATCACCTGAGCCTGCGGATCGATTATCCCAACTCCGCCGACCGTACCTTCGCGGCACGTTACGGACGGTCGGCGGGAGGGGATATATTCATCCACGGCCAGCCCAACGGGCTGCCGTCGAACCGCCGGATGCGGGGCGACTGGACCGACGGCTGCATCGCCTTGACCAATGCCGAGATCGAGGAATTGTGGAGCATCGTGCCCGACGGCACACCGATCGAAATCCGGCAGTAGGTCACTTCTCGCCCAGCAACGCGACCTGCACCTGCAGTCGCTTCACCTCGCGCAGCACGGTCAGCATGTTCATCCGCGCGAACATCCACTCCTTTAGGAAACCCTGCATGATCAGCAGTGCGATGCAGGTTAGGCCCCAGCCGATGATCTGGTCGGTCGTATCGGCGGTCACCGCGCGATAAAAGACATAGGCAAGGCCGAGGCCGATAAAGATCGCAAAGCCAAAGCTCAGCTTCGCCCATCCACCAAGCGGGCCATGCCAGCTGTCGCCGATCTGCTGGAACATGCCGCGATCGGTCTCGAGGCTGTCGAGGAAGGCGCGGTCGTCGGCATCGAGCGCGGCGGCGATCCGTTCGTCATGGGTGTTCATACGGTTTCTCCTTCGGTGGGTTCGGGTGTGGCCTCGCCCAGAGCTTCCTTGAGCTTGCGGCGAGCATGGAACAGTCGGCTCTTGGCGGTGCCTTCGGCAATGTCCTGGACCGATGCGATTTCGCGCAGGGTCAGACCCTCGACAAAGTGAAGGTGCGCGGCGAGCCGCTGGTCGGGTGAAAGCGCGGCAAATGCCTGCTGGAGCGCTATCCGCTCGGCCTGCCTGGCAGGCACTGCCTGTTCCGGCATCTCCTCGACGGTGAATGGCGCGCGGGTCGAACGATCGCGGATCGCGCCGCGAACATGGTCCGCCCCGCGCCGGTGCAGGACGGCAAAGGCATAGGATCGGAATCGGGCAGGATCGCGCAGCCGCTTGATGCCCTTCCAGATACCGATCCAGCACTCCTGGACCAGGTCTCGGGCCAGTTCGGGATCGCCGGTGTATCGCAGGGCCGCACGCGCCAATCTACCGTTCCAGCGCGCATGGAGCCGCTCGAGCGCCCGCCTGTCACCTTGCTGGGAAAGCAGGACGAGCAACTCGTCAAAGGCTCCGCCCGATTTCAGGACGGGATCGAGGTGCGGCGATTGCGTCATTGCTCCGGTAGTCTGACGCGAAGCCGCAAAGGTTCAATTCTGGCGGTGGAAAATCGGTAAAGCCTACGATTTTCTTGACCTAGACACGTTTTGTTCTACTATTGTTCTCATTGATGGAGGCGATTCGATGGGCAACGCTGAGTGCGAGCAGGCCGACTTCTCATATGACGTGGCGCAGGATTCGGCCGGACTGCCTGCGCGCGTTGCGATTTTCGCGGATAGGCAGATCACGCGTCGCGTAATCGCGGATGACTTGGCCGGGGCCGGATTTCGCACTTTGGACGGTGGAGAGATCACCGTGCTGCTCGACGGGCCGATCACCATGCTTGGGGATGTGGTGATGGTCGATTGCCCGGTGGTCGATGGGGCAGCTCTGGCGGCGCTGGCGCGGCTCGACATGCGTGCAGCTCGGGCCGGAGCACAGTTGATCGTGTCGACATCGCTCGAAGCTCTCGACGATGTGTTTGCCGCGCTCGATCAGTCGAATCCACAGATTCTCGTGCAACCGAGCCGGGCCGAACGAGTCGTGGCGGTGGGTCGTGTGCTCGGCCATGTGTCGCAAGCACGCGTGCGCGAAATGACCGAGGAAGACCGGCTCAAATTGCTGAGATTGTCGCAGCAGGTCGAGGCAATTGCGCAGGAGCTCGACCGGATTTCGGGCGATGAAGCCGAACCCAAGCGGTTGAGCGAATTCAAGCAGGAATGGCGTGGCCCGCAGGACATATCGCCGCCTCTGGGAAAGCCGCTTGGTCGTACGGCCAACCATCCGCTTCCCGATCCCCGCCTCGTTCGTCGGATCATCGCCAATCGTCAGGCACGTGCGCGGTTCTTCGATAGCGAACTGTTTGCCGATCCGGCGTGGGACATGCTGCTGGACCTGACGGCGGCGCACGCCGAACATCAACGCGTTTCCGTTACGTCGCTATGCATCGCGGCGGGCGTCCCTGCGACCACCGCGCTTCGCTGGGTTAAGCAGATGGTCGAGAGCGGCATTTTCGAACGCATCGCCGATGCATCGGACAAACGCCGCGCCTTTATCGCGCTCAGCGATCGGACGGTCGACGCCATGGGCCGGTATTTCGCTGCGATCGAGAACCCGTTGGCGGCAGCGGCTTAAGCCCGCACCGATTGTCGGTTCAGGACGATCTCCGCGACAAGGCGGACCGATCAGCAGGTCTTTCGCTTGATACCAACAGGCGTGCTTACCGTGCTGTTCCTTGCGAAGACGACCTGATCCTCAGGCGGGAGCTTTTCGAATAGCTTAATGTCGTCCAATCGGCGCTTTGAGTGGACTTCGGCGAGGAACTCGGCTCGCTTTCGCCTCGCGCTGCGATAGGCCTCGGCATCGAATGGGTCGCTCCAGGCGGCTTGCCTGACCTCATCCTGGTAGAGATTGAAGTTGGTCGCGAGGTGTTCTACTCGCTTCTCGGTCATGTCCTCGATCATGATTTCGACGGCTTGCTGCGAATAGCATTGCCTTTCCAGCCGCTCTCGCCTCCTCTCGACTTCTCGCTCGAAACTGACGGTGCCGGGAGCCGGGGACCGTGGAGGCGTGGGCGTCGGCTCGAAGACGAGCTGAAATGCCAGGGCGGGGACAATCATCCATGAGATCATAGGCCGTTTCCTTCCGGCCTGACGGTATTGCTGAAGCGGTCAATTTGTCCAGCGCCGTTAGTGACTTGCGACCTTGGCGCTATTCGATGCCCTGCAGAATGACAGTGAGTCGAGAGGGCGATGCCGAGCCGTGGTCAACGCATTTGGGATACTTGGCCGGATCAGCTTCGGCCGAGGCAGGATCGCCCGAACACGAAGTCCGATCGCAATGAATGCGTTCCGCATCGGCCCGCGCTCGCCCGAGAATGGCCGGAGCGATCGTGCCACGGATGCAAACAGCATCGGCTTCTCCGAGTAGCCGGGATTGACCCACCGTCAGGTCGTCCGGATCGTCACTCGAAACATGGATCACACGCCAGCCGGCAAGCTCCTCGATCTCATTGCCCTCGGCCCAGTGCTCCACGCGCAGATGCGATTCGGGATCGATCGGGTCCAGTGTGCCGCCTTGGCGCAAGGCTTCGTCGATCGCGCGTCGGCGCTCGCCGCTCTCCGGAATTCGCTGGCGTAGCTTTGGACGTACCGCGAACAGCGCCTGTGCGAGTTTGCCGATTGTCGCAGGAAGGAACCGTTCGAGCCGCAATCGGACATGCTTGGCGAGGCCGGCAGATGCACCGCCTGTGCCCACCGCGATCAGCAAAGGGTTGCGATCGAGAATGCTCGGCGTGGTGAAATCGCATAATTCGGGGCGGTCGACGACATTGACGAGCATTCCGGCGCAGCGAAGATTGATCGCCGCCACTTCGCAGGCCTTGGGATCGTCGAAGGCGACGAATGCGATCCGCACCCCTTCGTCCACCGCCTGAGCCTGCTCGTCGATCACGATCCCGCCGGCGCGCTCGACCAGTCGCCTCTTCGGTTCAGCCGCCACGCCTTCGCCCAGCACCAACACTTTCTGTCCATCGATCCGATGGAACAGCGGGAGGCTTTGCAGCTCAGCCATGCGGCATCAGGCCAGCCATTCAGGCACGCGTTCGGCGTCCATGATTGCGCCCGCCTCGATCCGGTCGGCAACTACCGCGAACTTGTCGCCATCGACCAGCACCTCGGCGACGAAACCGCGCGAATTGTAGCTCGATGCCATGGTTGCGCCGTAGGCCCCGGCCGTACGGAAGACGGCGAGATCGCCGCTTTCAAGCCTGTCGCAGTCGCGGCCCATCGCGAAAGTGTCGCCGGTCTCGCAAATGGGGCCGACGATGTTGGCCGTCATCTTCGCGCCATTCGGCCCGACTGCGACGAAATCGTGATACGCGCCGTACAGGGCGGGGCGGGCGAGGTCGTTCATCGCCGCATCTACGATCACGAACGGATTGTTGAGCCCGCGCTTTATCCGCACCACGCGAGTCAGCAAGACCCCGGCATTGCCTGCGATCACCCTTCCGGGCTCGAAAATCAGGGTGACGCCCCAGTCCTTCGTCACCCGTGCGACCATTTCGCCGTATTCCGACGGGGAGGGGGGGTGCTCACCGGCCTTGTAGGGTACGCCCAAACCTCCTCCGAGATCGACATGCGTAATGGCGTGCCCGGCGCCTCGCAGCGAGGTGACCAGCCCTCCGAGCTTGGTGAAAGCGCGTTCGAGCGGCGCCAGGTCGCCCAACTGGCTGCCGATATGCACCGCCACGCCGCGCAGGTTTACGCTGGGCTTGCTCGCCAGCAGTCCGAAGATCTGCCCGGCCTGATCGATTGGGACACCGAACTTGTTGTCGGCCTTTCCGGTCGAGATCTTGTCATGCGTCCCGGCATCGACGTCCGGGTTGATCCGCAACGCGCATTGCGCCGTCACGCCCATCTCGGCGGCGAGCTCGGCAAGTTCGAGGCCTTCCTCCTCGCTTTCGATGTTGAATTGCCCGATTCCGGCCTCGAGCGCTTCGGCAATTTCGCGCCGAGTCTTTCCCACGCCTGAGAAGACGATCTTGTCGGGAGCCATTCCGGCGGCGAGCGCGCGGCGCATCTCTCCGACTGAAACGACGTCAGCGCCGTAGCCCTGGCGCTGCAGCACTTTCAGCACCGCCAGGTTGGGATTCGACTTTACCGCAAAGGCGATCAGCTTGTCCGGTACGCCCGCCAAGCCGTCGCGAAACACCTGCGCGTGACGCTCCAGCGTCGCGCGCGAATAGACGTAAACCGGCGTGCCGACCTCTTCCGCTATGCGCGGCAGCGGCACGTCCTCGGCGTGCATCACGCCGTCCTTCAGGGCAAAATGGTCCATATTTGTGTCAGTCTATTCGGGTGGCAGGTCGAACGGATCGTCTTCGCGCTCTTCCGAGCGGCGACGCAATTCAACACTACGCTCCGGCGCGGCAAGGGTTTCCAGTTCGAGCAATTGCTCAGAACTCGGCTTTTCGTTTGCGCCGTAGGGTGCAACCGGCAGGCTCGCGTTTTCGAGCGGGGCGAGTTGCGCCCGCGAGCCGCAGGCAGCGAGGCACAGGACGCATCCGAGAAGCAGTGTTTTCCGCATTACCTGTCCATTCCCAACTCGGCGCGCGCCTTCTGCACCTGCAACCTTACCTGCTCCGGGGCTGTTCCGCCATAGCTGGAGCGCGCTTCGACCGAGGCATCGACCGAAAGCGTCTTGAATACCCTTTCGTCGATCCGCTTATCGATCGCCGTCAGGTCGGAGAGCGGCAGTTCGTCGAGAGCCACGCCGCGTTGCTCGGCCAGCTTCACCGCCGCGCCAGTGATATGATGTGCCTCGCGAAAGGGAATGTCGACTTCGGCTACCAGCCAGTCCGCCAGATCCGTGGCAGTGGCGTAGCCGAGTTCCGCTGCCTCGCGCATCCGCTCCACGTTGAAGGTCGCATCGGCTATCATCCCGGTCATCGCGGCGACGGAGAGCTCCATCAGCCCAGCGGCTTCGAACACCGGCGGTTTGTCGTCCTGCATGTCCTTCGAATAGGCCAGCGGCAGGCCTTTCATTGTCACCATCAACGCCGCCGCGCAGCCGATCACCCGCCCCGCATGCCCGCGCACCAGCTCGGCGGCGTCGGGGTTCTTCTTCTGCGGCATGATCGAAGAACCGGTCGAAAGCGCGTCGGGCATCCGCACGAAGCCGAAGGGCTGGCTGGCCCACAGGATCAGCTCTTCGGCCAGCCGCGAAAGATGCAGCGCGCACTGGCTGGCGGCGAACAGGTAGTCGAGCGCAAAGTCTCGGTCAGACACGGCGTCGAGCGAGTTGGCGGTCGGCCGGTCGAAACCGAGCGCTTCGGACGTCGCATCGCGGTCGATCGGAAACCCGGTCCCGGCCAGCGCCGCCGAACCGAGCGGACTCTCATTGAGCCGCGCCCGCGCATCGGACAGCCGCGACCGATCCCGGCGGAACATCTCACAATACGCCATCAGGTGATGCCCAAGTGTCACGGGTTGCGCGGTCTGGAGGTGGGTGAAGCCGGGCATGATGCTGTCGGCATGCTCGCCCGCACGGGTGACGAGCGTGCGCTGCAGGTCGGCCAGCCCCGCATCCATCGTATCCAGCGCCTCGCGCACCCAAAGTTTGAAATCGGTCGCGACCTGATCGTTGCGGCTGCGCGCGGTGTGCAGGCGTCCCGCTGCGGCGCCGATCAATTCCGCCAGCCTCGCTTCGGTGGTCATGTGGATGTCTTCGAGGTCCCAGTCTTCGGGCACGCCCTCCGCTTCGTACTCGGCAGCAATCTGCGCGAGGCCATCGGCAATCGCCCTCGCATCCTCGGCGCTGACGATACCCTGCTTCGCCAGCATCGCAACATGCGCCTGCGAGGCTGCAATGTCTTGCCGCCACAACGCCTTGTCGAACGGGATCGAGGCATTGATTTCGCGCATGATCGCGCTAGGTCCTTCGGCGAACCTGCCGCCCCACATCGCGTTGGAGGCGCCACTATCGGAGTTTGGCATGTCCCGTTCGTTGCTCATCGCTCTTGCACCGGCCTTGCTGTTGGCGGGGTGCGATACGGCCCCGGACGAGACTTCGCAACGGGAGAGCGAAAGCGCGACGAGCGAAGCGCCTGCCCCGCCGCCGCTGCCTGGCCGGATCGTGCGCGCGCAGGCGGGCACCGAAATCCCCGAATTGACGTTTCAGGACCCGGATGGAAAAGCGCTTGCGCTGGCCGATCTGAGAGGCACGCCGGTGCTGCTGAACCTGTGGGCGACGTGGTGCGCGCCGTGCCGGGTGGAGATGCCGCTGCTCGACGAGTTGGCGAGCGTGATGGGCGACGACCTCAAAGTGCTGACGATCAGCCAGGACATTCGCGGCGCCGAAGTGGTCGCGCCGTTCTTCGCGCAGAACGATTTCGAGAATCTCGAACCGTGGCTCGATCCCGATGCCGACCTCGCGGTGCAGTTCACCCAAGGCGGGCTGATGCCGACCACGATCCTGTTCGACGAGGAGGGCAGGGAAGTGTTCCGCGTCGCGGGCGACTACGAATGGAACAGCGAAGACACGATCGCGGAGATCCGCGAGGCGCTTGCGAAATAGTGGGATTGGGTGCCGTGGGCGATGACAGGCTCGAACTGCCGACCCTCTCGGTGTAAACGAGATGCTCTACCAACTGAGCTAATCGCCCCACGGCCAGAGCTTCGCAATCGCGAAGCGGTGGCAGCCATGTAGCGTGCGAATCTTGAAAATCAATTGCTGTCTGGCCTGCCTGCGTCCGGAGCGCTATCGGCGCCCTTCATGGGCATCCCAAATCTCACGGTTCTCGCCACGGGTGGCACTATCGCGGGCAAGGCCGATTCGGCCACCCGGCACGACTATCGACCGGGCCAGATCGGGATCGACGAATTCCTGTCGCTGGTCGAAGATCTCGGGATCGAAGCGAACCTCAAAGGCGAACAGATCGCCAATATCGGTTCGGAGGATATGTCGCCGGAAATCTGGCAACGCCTTCACGACGCCGTTTCCGCTGCGATTGTCGATCCAGACTGCGACGGAGTGATCGTCACCCATGGGACCGACACGGTCGAGGAAACGGCGTTCCTGCTCGACCTGACCCTGCCGACGAGCAAGCCGGTGGTGCTGGTCGGCGCGATGCGTCCGGCGACGGCGGTGGGCTATGACGGCCTCAGGAACTTCGCCAATGCGATGCGCGTGGCGAGCGATGCCGAGGCTGCGGGCCGGGGCGTGTTGGTGGTGATGGGCGACCGGGTCTTCGCCGCGCGCGACGTGCGCAAGACGCGCACCCGCGGCACCGATGCGTTTCAGGGCTTCCCGCGCGGTTCGGTGGGCCTCGTGACACCAAGTTCGCTCGACTGGTTCGGCGCGCCGTGGCGCAGGAGCGAGGCGGCACGCTTCGCGTTCCGCGCGGACCTGCCCGACGTGCCGATCCTGTTTGTCCATGCGGGCATGACGCCCGATTATGTCGAACGGCTGGTGGTCGATGAAACACGCGGCGTGGTCGTGTCAGGCGTGGGCGAGGGCAATATGCCCGAACCGGTGCGGAAGGCGCTGGCGGCTAGCGGTATGCCGGTGGTCCGCGCCAGCCGCGTCGACGAAGGGCTGGTCGATCGCGAGCCGGAGGACGACGAAAACCGATTCGTTGCCGCGCGCGCACTCAACCCGCAAAAGGCGCGGATATTGCTGCAAATGCTGATTGCGGCAGGCGAGGTCGAGCCCGCCGCGATCCAGCGTGCGTTTGATCGGCCTTAGAGCATCTGGCGGACCATGAACTTGAACACCCGATAGAACACAATGCATGCAGTAAACAATGGAAACAAAGGGATATAAACAACCGAAAACATGAACATTCCCGCAAACTTGCCACCCATTAGGAGACCTCCTAGCGGCACGTCTGCCAGAAAGCAGTTCACCGGTATGGATATGAACGACGCGACGAGCCAGAAGGTCATGAATCCAACGGGATGGGCTCCAGTTTGGTCCACAAATGCGAGCCACATTATGAAAAACGCGGCAAGCCCCCAGACGATTGCCATACCCGCAATGCCGGGGTTTAACTCCGAGCTGTCCGTCATGTAGGTCCCCGTCTTTAGAACTTCGTGTTGCAAATCCCCCAAGGTGAATTTGCTTTTACCCCTGCGGCGTCACCAGGTACTTCTCGCCGGTCTTCATCTGGCGATAATCGGTGATCGCTTCCTTGGTCAGCATCTGTTCGAGATTGACCTTGGCCTTGTAGCTCGACGCAAACGTCGTGGTGAGGTTCTGCTGCACGCGGGTGCGCATCTTCACGACCGTCTCCATCCCGGCCTTGGCGAGGAACGGCGTCAGCAGCCAGCCCTGCACGCACCATTGCAGGCCGTAGGACGGCGTCAGGATTGTCGGGCCGAGATCGAGCCGCCCGTACATGTACATCTTCTTGTCCTGGTTGGAGCCGTAGCGCGAATACTCGTCCATCTGGCTCGCGGCGACCTGCTCCATCGCCTTCAGCACATTGTCGGTGTTCTGTCCGCCACCGATCGGATCGAAGCCGAGGAACGCGCCGGTTTCCGCGATCGCGGCGCGCAGCTGGCTCATGTAGTCGTCGTCCGAGGAGTTCACGATGTACTGCGCGCCGAGACCCTTCAAGAGGTCGACATGCTCCTGCTTGCGGACAATGTTGACCAGCTTCATCCCGTCTTCGAGGCAGATCTTGTTGAGCATCTGGCCGAGGTTTGAGGCAGCGGCGAGGTGCACGATCGCACCGTGGCCTTCCATCTTCGCGGTTTCGACGAAGCCCAGCGCGGTCATCGGGTTGACGAAGGAGGACGCGCCGGTCTCGCTGTCATGGTCGCCCAGAGGCAGGCACATCATGGCGTCTGCAATGGCGTACTGGCTGAAGGCGTTACCGGGTACGCAGGCGACGCGCTGGCCCATCAGTGCCTTGGCCATGTCGCTGTCGCCGGTCGCGATGACCGTGCCGGCGCCCTCATTGCCCGCAGGCAGGCGCTGTCCGTGGCGGCCCCTTTGCCCCGACAGGAACGGTTCGGGCATCTTGGCGATAACCTTGCCCGGCGAATACTCGGCATTGTCGAAATCGGCCGCGCTGGTGAGGATCGCCAGGTCCGACGGGTTGATCGGCGCGGCTTCCATCTGCACCAGCACCTGGTTGCCGGTCGGCGCGGGGAAAGTCTCTTCGCTGATCTCCAGCGTGAGATTTCCATCGGCACTCAAGGTGGTGAAGAGCTGTTTGCCCGTGGTCATTATTCATTCTCCTCTGAAATCTGGTCTGGCGTGGGGGCGCGTGGAATTGTTTCGACCAACAGAACCATCAGCGCCCAGATGGCAAGGGTGGGTTGCAGCTTGGGGACTTCGGTGATGTCGAACAGGTCGACGGCGATGTAGGGCAGGAAGGCAATGCTCAGCGCGGTCGTGATTGCGTTGAACAGTTTGTACTCGCTCGATCCGAGATAGAGGATCATGATGACGATCGCGGAACTCAGCACGAGCAGTCCGATGAAATCGCGGACCTCGACATTCTCCGCGCCGACCAGGACGAAACCCAGCACTGCGCCGAAGACAATGTTCATGCCTTCGATATTGGCGCGGTATTCCCGCTCTGTGATCCGAAAGCTGGGCGGCATCTTGTACCAGTTTGCCACGCCTTATTCCTCCCCTGCTGGATAGATCGCTTCGATGAAGTAGAGCCCGTGGGGCGGTGCGTTAAGTCCTAATTCGCTACGGTCTTTGGCGGCGAGCGCTTTGGCAACCCGATCTTCGTTCCATGTGCCCTGGCCGACGAGTTTGAGGCAGCCCACCATCGAACGGACCTGGTGATGCAGGAAGCTGCGCGCGGCGGCGTGGATGCGAATCTCGTCTCCCCATTCGGTTTTGGCGCGTTCGACGTCGAGGCGGTCGAGCGTCTTCACCGCGTCCTTTGCCTGGCAATGTGCGGAGCGGAAGGTGGTGAAGTCGTGCTGCCCCACCAGCGCCTGCGCCGCACGGTGCATGGCTTCGTGATCCAGTGCCTTCGCCACATGCCAAGCGCGGTTCTTTTCCAGCGTCAGCGGCGCCCTGCGATTGACGATGCGGTAGACGTAACGCCGTCCAATGCAGGAGAAACGAGCGTGCCAGTCATCGGGAACGATCTCGCAATGGGTGACCGCAATTGGGTCGGGCCGCAGGTGCGCGTTGAGCGCTTCCGACAGGCGGAAGGCGTCGATGTCTTTCGCCAGATCGACATGACTGCGCATCGCCAGCGCGTGAACGCCGGTATCCGTGCGCCCGGCGCTGTGGAGGGACGCGTCCTCGCCCGTGATCGCGTGAAGTGCCTCCTCGACCGATTGCTGCACGCTTGGCCCGTGCTTCTGGCGCTGAAGCCCCTGAAACGGGGTGCCGTCGAATTCGAGAGTGAGCGCGAAGCGGGTCAAGCGAGCTTGGTCCCTGCCGCCACCGGATTACCTCGCAGGAAATCGGCGAGGTCCATCGCCGGTTTGCCCGCGCGTTGCAGGCGCAAGGGACGGATCGCTCCGGAGCCGCAGGCGATGGTCAGCTGGTCATCCAGCGCCATGCCCGGTTCGCCATCGCCTTCTAGCGCAAGCGCGCGGAGCAGCTTCACCCGCTCGCCTTCGAGTTCAAACCACGCTCCCGGGAACGGCGAGAGGCCGTGGATGTGGCGAACGACGTTTTTGGCGGGCTGCGACCAGTCGATCCGGGCTTCGGCCTTATCGATCTTGGGCGCGTAAGTGGCGAGTTCGTCGTCCTGCGATGAAGCGACCGTCTGCCACCTCCCCAGATCCGCAAGCGTGTAGATCAACGCGTCGGCACCAAGCCGCGCCAATTCCTCGGTGAGTTCCCCCGTCGTCTTGTCCGAAATCGGGGTTGTCTCGCCGTAGAGCATCGGCCCGGTATCGAGACCCGCTTCCATCTGCATGATGGTTACGCCGGTTTCTTCATCGCCCGCCATGATCGCGCGATGGATCGGCGCGGCTCCGCGCCAGCGCGGCAGCAACGAGGCGTGGATATTGACGCAACCAAAGCCCGGTGCATCGAGAATTTCTTGCGGCAGGATCAGTCCGTAGGCTGCGACAACGGCGACATCGGCCCTGAGAGCGGCAAAGTCGGCCTGCGCCTCTGCATTACGCAACGATTTGGGTGTGCGCACCTCCAGGCCCAATTCCTCCGCCCTGACATGGACCGGTGAAGGACGCAGCTTCTTGCCACGGCCCGCCGGACGTGGCGGCTGGGTGTAGACGCAAGCGATTTCATACTTCGCATCGTGCAACGCGACCAGCGCAGGCACCGCAAAATCGGGGGTCCCCATGAAAATGATGCGGTTGATTGCCACTGCGGCCCTTTCTCGAATGAGCGCCAGCCCCTATCTCTCCCCCCATGGCATCGCAAGAGATCGAAGCGCTTTCGGGCGCGCTCGCCCGGCTTCCGGGTCTCGGCCCGCGTTCGGCGCGGCGCGCGGTGTTGTGGCTGGTCAAGAACCGCGAGCAGGCGCTGCCCGCTCTGCTGGAGGCCTTGGACGCGGTGTCGGAGACTCTGGTCGAATGCTCCACCTGCGGCAATGTCGACACGCAGGACCCGTGCGGCATCTGCGCTGATCCACGCCGCGATCCGAAGTCGCTGTGCGTGGTTGAGGATGTCGCCGACGTATGGGCGCTCGACCGCGCGCGGCTGTTCCAGGGCCGCTACCACGTGCTGGGTGGCAAGCTCTCGGCGCTCGACGGCATCGGCCCGGACGATCTCAACATCGCCAGCCTGCTCGCGCGGGTCGAGGAGGGCGAGATCGACGAGGTGGTGTTGGCGATGAATGCCACGCTCGAAGGCCAGACCACTGCGCATTACCTTGCCGAGCGGCTCGAGAATCAGAGTGTGAGGATCACACAACTCGCGCATGGCCTGCCGGTGGGCGGGGAGCTCGATTACCTCGACGAAGGGACGTTGGCGCAAGCGCTCAGGGCGAGGCGGCCGGTAGGATGAGTTTCACAGCTGCATTCTGGCGCTTCGCACATGAGCGCTACCAGATCCGCAAGCCGAGCGTCGCTTTCGAGTATGCGTGTTTCGTTTGGGCATGCTTCTGGACGTTCGTCCTTGTTGCGGGTGCCGTCGCCGATCCCGGCCATATCGTTGGCTATCTCGTTTTCGCCATTCCATCGGTGGGGATATCGGTGGCTCTCGCCATCGCTCATCGGAAGATCAGGTTGGAAAAGCGAAAGGGCGATGACGCGCTCTATCGAAAGCGACTGGGTGGCGCGCACGAACAATCACACTGATCGAAGACTCCCGCTTGCACCGCTCGCATGCCGGGCCTATTTTTGACGTATGGCTATTCGCGAAATCCTTGAAGTGCCGGATCCCCGGCTCAAAATTGTGTCCTCTCCCGTCGAACCAGAAGAGTTCAACGCCGACTTGAAGACGCTCGTCGATGACATGTTCGAGACCATGTATGACGCGCCCGGGATCGGTCTTGCGGCGATCCAGGTCGGCGTGGCCAAGCGCGTGCTGGTGATCGACCTGCAGGAACGCGACATGGAGGCCGATCCGATCGAGGATGAAGACGGCAATGAGCGCCAGCCGGTCATCAACGATCCGCGCATCTTTGTAAATCCGGTGATCCTCAACCCCGCGGACGAGATCAGCACCTACGAGGAAGGCTGCCTTTCGGTCCCGGAGATCTTCGCCGATGTGGATCGCCCGGCGACATGCACGGTGAAGTATCAGGACCTCAACGGCAAGGAGCATCAGGAGGATCTCGAAGGCCTGCTGGCGACCTGCCTGCAGCACGAAATGGACCACCTCGAAGGCATCCTGTTCATCGATCACCTGTCGAGACTGAAGCGGCAAATGGCGCTGAAAAAGCTGAAAAAGCTGAGAGCGGCGGCGTAGTCTTCTTTTCGGGGATATCAAGCAAAGCACTGGTGTTCCACTTTTGTTCCGTGCTATAAGAGCATATGGAACAGATGATTCTCATATTCGCAGGATTGGCCGTCGGTTTCGCGCTTGGCGTCGCCGTCGTGTGGTTCTTCGTCTCGAAATCGGCCGCAGAATTGCGCGAACGGCTGGATTCGCGCGAGAGCGAGTTCAAGCATGCCATTGCCGAACTTGGCGAAGCGAAGGTCGAGCTTTCCGCGGCAAATGAACGAGCTGCCCGTGCCGATACGCTGACAGAAGAGCTTGAGCGGGCGCGTTGCGATCGCGCCAGCCTTGCCGAGCGGCTTGCCGCTTTGGAAACAAGCTCCAGCGAGCGCGAGAAGGCCTTTGCCGAACAGAAGCAGATGCTTTCGGAAGCGCGCGAGGAACTGACCAACCAGTTCAAGGCAGCAGGGGCCGAAGTGCTTCGTCAAAATCAGGAAGCATTCCTGCGCCGCGCCGATGAGCGCTTCAAGCAGTCCGAAGAAGCCGGAGAGCAGAAGATCAAGGCGCTGCTCAACCCGGTCGGAGAGCGGCTGGAGAAATACGAGAAGCAGGTCGAAACGCTGGAGAAGCAGCGGGTCGATGCATTTGGACAGCTCAACGGTCTGATCCAGTCGATGCGCGAAGGGCAGGAAGAGGTTCGGCGCGAGGCGCAGCGGCTCGGCAATTCGCTCACCAATGCCCCCAAGGCGCGCGGGCGCTGGGGCGAGCGGGCGTTGCAGAACCTGCTCGAACAATGCGGTCTCGCCGAACACACCGATTTCATCATGGAGCACTCGGTCGAAACCGATGAAGGCCGCCTTCGCCCCGATGCGATCATCAATGTGCCGGGGCAGAAGAAGCTGGTGATCGATTCCAAAGTATCGCTCAATGCTTATCAGGCTGCGTTCGAAGCGGACGCTGACGAGGAGCGGGATCGCCATCTCGGCTTGCACGCCAAATCGATGCGGAATCACGTCCAGACGCTTGGCGCAAAGAGTTATCAGAGCCAGTTCGAGGAAGCGCCCGATTACGTCATCATGTTTGTCCCCGGCGAACATTTCGTCACAGCTGCCCTGGATGCCGACCCTGAGTTGTGGGACTTCGCCTTTGAGCGCCGTGTGCTGCTTGCGACCCCGACCAACCTCGTCGCCATCGCGCGCACCGTCGCGCAGGTGTGGCGGCAAGACGGATTGGCAAAAGAGGCGCAGGAGATCGGCAAGATGGGCGCCGAGCTCTATGATCGCCTGCGCGTCGCCTCCGATCATCTCAAGCGCGTCGGCGGCGGGCTGGAAACTGCGGTCAACAATTACAACAAGTTCGTCGGCAGCTTCGAACGCAACGTGCTTTCATCGGGCAAGCGGCTCGCGGACAAAGGCATCGAGATCGGCAAGCGCGAGATAGACGAAGTCCCGCTGGTCGAAGCGGCCCCGCGCTACAATGCCGACGACGCCGAGGCGGTCGAAAGCGCCTTTCCCGGATTGGAAGACGGACGCGAGGCAGCCGAGTAGAACATCGGGATTGGGGGGAGTATGAGAACTGCAGTCCCACTGGGTGTATTGGCGGCGTTGATGCTGAGCGCTCCTGCGAGCGCCGAACATCTCTTTCCGCGCAACGAATGCGCCGCGCTTCCCGGGGCGGATCGGTTCCAGATGCGGCTCGTTACCGCCGTCGCCAATCGCAATGCGGATATGCTTCGGCCGATCGTCGACCCGCAGATCAAGCTCGATTTCGGCGGCGGCGAGGGATGGGACCTGTTCAAGGCTCGGCTCGAGGCGGGCGAATACGACTTATGGGCCGAGCTCGACAAGGTGATCCGGCTGGGTTGTGCGGATGCCTATCGGGGCAGCATGGCGATGCCGTATTACTGGCCGAAAGATCTCGGTTTCGACGATCCCTATTCCACTTATGTCGCGACCGGCGACGACATTCCGTTGCTGGCCGAACCGCGCGAAGATGCGCGGCAACTGCGCCTGCTCAACTGGGAAAGCGTCGAAGTGCCGCGAACCCAACCCTATGAGGACGGGCAGCGCTTTGTTGCAATCCGCACGCGTGCCGGCGAAGCCGGCTTTGCCGAATTGGACAGGCTGCGCTCGCAAATCGACTTTCGCATGATCGCCGAGCGGCGCGAAGGACAATGGCGGATCACCGTCTTCATTGCCGGCGATTGAGCGACAGGCAGGTGCGATCGGTGCATCGCTTTCCTACTCGATTTGTCGCTGTCATGGTGCCTTCGGCTCTTTAACATCGTCGAACGCGTCGGAAATCGATTTGGAGAAGTGTCAATTTCGTCCTTTTGGCTCAAGTCACTCGCAAACAGGAGGAAATCGTGAGAGTTCCCGCCTGACACACTGTCCTGTGTGTCAACTTTGCCCGTCCAGGGTTGCGAGCACTTCGTAAGCCAGCACTGCGCCTGCCATCGCCGCATTGAGGCTATCTGCGCGTCCCTTCATCGGCATGGTCACCCTCATGTCGCACTCGGCCTCATAGGCTTCCGGCAGTCCCTGCGACTCATTGCCGATCAGGATGAAGCACGGCGCTTCATAGGCCGCGCTGCGATACGGCACCGCTTCGCGCAGGCTTGCCGCCGCCAGCTGACCCGGTCCGCTGCGCAGCCACGGCACGAACTCTTCCCAACGCGCTTGCGCCACGCGCTGCGTGAACACCGCGCCCATGCTTGCGCGGACAGCTTCGGCGCTGAAGGGGTCGGCGCAATCGTCGATGAGTATGAGGCCTCCCGCGCCGACGGCATCGCCGGTTCGCAGCATCGTCCCGAGATTGCCGGGATCGCGCAGCGACTGCGCCACCAGCCAGATCGGTGCGATGCTTCGGTCGAGGGTTTGGAGCGCCGTGCTCCATTCGTCGAACACGCCGACCACGCTTTGGGCGTTGGACTTGCCTGTGATCTTGCTGAGAATGTCGGGCGTGGTTTCGATCACCTCGCCTCCTGCTTCCTCGACATCGCGTTCAAGCCTGTCGAGCAGTCCGTGTGGCTCTCGCTCCGAAGCCATCACCAGCTGCCGGGGCAGCCTTCCACCGGAGCGGGCGTCTTCGAGCAATCGCAGTCCCTCGACAAGGAACTGTTCCGCGCGCTTGCGGTGCTTTTTGTCCCGCAAGGACCGCAGGTACTTGACGGTCGGGTTGGAAAAGCCGGTGATCTGCTTGCGCATGCCTTGCCCCATAATTCGGGCGTCAGTCTTCGCCAAATCCGTCTTCGATCATTGCGCCGAGTTCTTCGAACGCGGCTTCGGCGTTCTCGCCGCCGACGATCAACTCGATTGTATCGCCTTTGGCGGCACCCAGCATCATGAGCCCCAGGATCGACCCACCCGCCGCCTCATTGCCGTCCTTGCCGATGCGCACGTTGGTCGCTTCGGAGAGATTGGCAACCGCCCCGACGAACTTGGCACTCGCACGTGCGTGCAAACCGCGCTGGTTGACGATCGTGATGTGGCGGCGGAATTCGCTCATTGCGCTGCGCTCAGCCCTTTGCCCCGGCCGCTTTCGCTCCCGAGCCCTCATCGTGGCCGAGCAATTCGCTGGCGACGGTGATGTAGTTGCGGCCCGCCTTTTGCGCCGCTTCCACGGCTTCGACGACGGTCATGGACTTGCGCGCACCGGCAAGCCGGATCAGCATCGGCAGGTTTATCCCGGCGATAACCTCGACCCGCCCCGCTTCGAGCAGGGAGATGGCGAGATTGGACGGAGTGCCACCGAACAGGTCGGTCAGAATGATGACCCCGCTACCGGTCTCGACATCGTCGATCGCCGCAGCGATTTCGGCGCGGCGCTGCTCCATGTCGTCGTTCGGACCGATACAGACGGTCGACACGCCCTGCTGCTTGCCGACCACATGCTCCATGGCCTGCACGAACTGGTCGGCCAAGCGGCCATGAGTCACCAGGATCAATCCAATCATGTGTGAAATCGGGTCCGTTAGCTCAGTTAGCGCGACGAATTGCGAGGCGATCCGGTCCGTTGGCGGTGTTAGCGCCGTTCGCGTTCGAGTTCATCGGCCGCGCGCGAGCCAAGATTGCGATGGCGGACAGTGGGCGAAAATCCCGCCTCGCGCAAGTCCTTGGCCATGCGCTCGGCGGTGAAGACCGAACGGTGTCTCCCTCCGGTACAACCGAACGCGACGTGAACATAGGATTTGCCCTGCGTTTGGTAGAGCGGAAGAAGGGTGAGCAGCAAGTCGCGTATCCTCTCGTAGGCGGGCCGAAACCCGGGATCGCGACAGATGTGTTCGCCGACAGCAGCGTCCTTGCCGGTCAGGTCCCGCAAACCTTCCACCCAATGCGGGTTGTCGAGGAAGCGCATGTCGAAAACCAGATCGGCCAGCGGCGGCATGCCTCTGGCAAAGCCGAAGCTCGAGACGGTGAGCGACAGATCGTGCGAATTTTCCTCGTCGAACAGATCGCGGACATGGCCTTGCAGATCGTTGGCGGACAAGTCGCTGGTGTCGACCACGATATCGGCCCATCGGCGCAGGGGCTCTAGCAATTCGCGTTCGGCCGCAATACCTTCGCGCAGCGGACGGTCGAGCGCCATGGGATGCCGGCGCCGGGTCTCATTGTACCGCCGTTCGACTTCGCCCCCCGCGCAATCGAGAAACATGAAGGAGACCGCGATGTCTTCGCGCGTCGCCAGTTCTTTGACCAGATCGATCATCTTGCCCGGGACGAAGCCGCGTGTGCGGGAGTCAAAGCCAATGGCGAGCCTGCCGTGTTGCGTATCGCTCTTGACCAGCAACCGTTTCAGCAATCGCACGGGGAAATTGTCGATCGTTTCCCAGCCGAGATCTTCGAGCACGTCGAGCGCGGTCGATTTTCCCGCACCGGAAAGCCCGGTTACGAGCAAGACGCGCTGCGTCGGGGAGGCCGGGGGTGAAGGCTCCATGCCTGCTTTTCGCGCCACTCGGCACGGAAGGAAAGAGCATTCTGCGCAGTTTGCCCCGACGAAACTCGCGTTAGTCGAAAGTCAGTCCGTGATGCGAAAGCGCCGCTTCGACGCGGACAGCGGGAGCAATCGTGCCAGGTGTGAAATCCAGCTCGGGAATCGGAGTGTCCAGCAGGTATCTGCGCCGGACCGATTCCGGCAGTCTTTCCGCTTCCTCTTTGAGGCACAGGATGAGTGCGACCGGCGTCGGACCTGCCAACTCCATCCGGACAAGGCCGACATTTCTGACCTCAAGCAATCCCGATATGTTGGGCGGGGGGTGCGCGAGAAGCCGATCGTCACGTCGTTCCAGGAATACGCCGTCGTCTCCTATCAGCGCGGCTCCGCGATCGATGAGGGCAAGCGCGAGGCTGGATTTCCCTGAGGCAGGGGGCCCATCTAGAATGAGTGCCCGACCTTTGATCGCAACGGCGCTGACACCTGTCAGTAGTTTCGTCGTTTCGCTCACGCGGCCGGTAGTCGGAACCGTAAACAGGCACCGGCTTTCCCGTCTGACCGCCCCTCGGCGCTCAATGAACCATCATGCGCTTCGGCAATGGCGCGCGCGATGGCCAGGCCAAGGCCCGAATGGTTGCCGAAGTCTTCCGCATCGGGACGGACCGAGTGAAAACGATGGAACACCTTTTCACGTGAGTCCTCGGGTATCCCAGGGCCTGAGTCACACACGAGCAAGGTCACGCATTCCCCATCATTATCGATGATCACTTCGATCGGGGCTTCTGAAGGCGAGAACGACACTGCATTGTCGAGCAGGTTCTCGACCACGCGTTCGAGCCGCGCGCCGACGCCCATGACATTGGCCGCAAAGCCGCGGGTCTTGAGTTCGATCCTGTGATCCTGATTCTCGGCCCTGTTCTCTCGGCTGCCGACTATCGCTCGCACAAGATCGGTAAGGTCGATCCGTTCGAGCGTCGCACGCGACATCTCGGCATCGATCCGGCTGGCGTCGGAGATCTCGCTCACCAGCCTGTCGATCCGGCGAACGTCATGCGTGGCAATCTGTTCGAGTTCGCGGCGGGTTTCGGAATCCTTGACCTTGGGAAGCGATTCCACCGCACTGCGCAAGCTGGCGAGCGGGTTCTTGATTTCGTGGGCTACGTCGGCGGCAAAGCTGTCAACCGCGTCGATCCGTTGGCGCAAGGCCGTCGTCATGTCGGACACCGCCCGCGCCAAGAGACCGATCTCGTCACCGCGATCCGGTAGGCGCGGAACCTCAACCGCACGTTCGCGACCCTGCCGGACTTTGACCGCTGCGCGCGCCAACTGGCGCAACGGGGTCACGATCGTTCGCGCCAGAAACAGCGAGAGCATGGCCGACGCAAACAGGACCAGCATCACTCCGAGGCCTAGCGTGGAACGTGCCGAACGTACGCTTTCGGTGATGTCCACGGCGTTGCGAACGGTGAGCAATGTCGCACCATTCAACCCGACGGGGGCCGCGGCGGTGATCACGGGCGTTCCGTCGCGCCAATCGTAGAGGTTAATCTGGCTGACGCGATCTTCCCGCGCTCGCACCAGTTCAGGCCAGGCATCGGCCTGAGTCGCTTCGGGCTCGACATAGTCGGGAACTGCCTCGGCGCTGACGATCGTATCGACCGTGCGGTCGAGCCAACGGGCAAACTGCTGGTCCCAGGTATCGTCGCTGATATCGTCGAACTCGAAGGCCGGTTCGTCCAGCGCAAAGCTATCGGCCCAAAGCAAGCCCTCGGCATCGAACATTCGTAGGCGCATACGCTGTTCCTTGCCGATCTGCACCAATAGCGCCTCTTGCCGTTCGCGGGTGGCACCGGCGAGCGCTTCGGCAGTGATTTGCGCCTCGATCCGGGCAAGCTTGAAGCGTTCGTTGATCAATTGCGTGCGGTAGCCATCGAGGTAGAACAGCCCGCCTCCCAGCAGGGCCAAAGGCAGGATGTTCACGATCAGGATGCGCGCGGTGAGCGAGAATCGCCCAACCGGGCTTAGCTTTTCGTCGCCCCGCCCAAGTGCGGGCGCATCATCGGGCAGGTGCGCAAGGCGCGAAGTCTCAGACATCGTTGAAGCTGTAGCCCGCACCGTAGAGTGTATCGATGGCGCTGAATTCGGGGTCGACTACTCGGAATTTGCGCCGCATCCGTTTGATGTGGCTATCGACAGTCCGATCGTCGACAAACACATCGTCGGGATAGGCAGCATCCAACAATTGGTTGCGGCTCTTGATCACACCGGGGCGCGCCGCGAGGGCTTCGAGGATCAGGAATTCTGTGACCGTCAGGCTGACCGGCCTGTCGTTCCAGGTAACGTGGTGGCGCGCAGGGTCCATGTAGAGGCGCCCGCGATCGATGCTGGGATGAACCGGTTCGATCTCGCCCGGATCGGCGCCGAATGCGCGTCCCGGATCGGCGCGGCGCAGGATTGCCCGGATCCGCGCAAGCAGCAATCGGAGGCTGAAGGGTTTGGCGATATAGTCGTCGGCACCCAGCTCAAGTCCCGCTTCTTCATCCGCTTCGTCGTCCTTGCTGGTGAGGAAAATCACGGGCAGCGCAGACTGTTCGCGCACACGGCGGAGCAATTCCATCCCGTCCATCTTGGGCATCTTGATATCGAAGACGGCTAGGTCCGGAGGGTTTTCCAGCAGTGCTTTGAGAGCCGTTTCACCGTCCGAATAGAGGCGGGTGACGAACCCTTCGGCCTGGAGCGCAATCGAGACAGTCGTCAGTATGTTGCGGTCGTCATCCACCAAAGCAATCTCGACCGCATCATTGCGGTGCGGTGTCTCTGACTTATTGTCTGCCATTTCGGCATTTTCCCCCAGGCCTCATAGTTCGCCAAGGTTAGCCGTTTGCGCCAGCGGAAACAACGCATCGCGAAGGTTGTAGGGCGCCAAACGAAAGGCTTTCCCGATGTTTCGATGTCCTGCAGTTTGACGGAATCGCGGCGCGTGGATATTCGGGCGCCGTCCGGGATCAAGCGATATTCACACCCGCTTGCGCTGGTGCGTGCATACGTATGCGCAATGCGGTAACACCGTCGCGAAATTCCGATCATTGTGATTCGCCGACAGGCTCAGGAGATCAGTTTTGCCCCCCCTCGCTCATCCGTTGTCCGCCCAGGGGATCGAATCCCGGGCCGATATTCACGCCAATCTTGGAACGCCCGCTCTGGTTGAAAGGTCGCTTGCTGCGCAGGAGGGTGCGTTGTCGAGGCACGGGGCCCTCGTGGTCGAGACGGGCGCTCACACAGGGCGAAGCGCAAAGGACAAGTTCATCGTCAGAGATGCGACGACCGAAGACACGGTCTGGTGGGGCAAGGTCAATGTGCCGATGAGACCCGATCAATTCGCCGCGCTCAAGGCCGACTTCATGGCGGCTCTCGCGGAAAAAGAGACGCTCTATGTGGCTGACCTGTTCGGTGGTTCGCAGCCCGAGCACAGGGTGAACGTTCGAGTCATCAATGAGCTGGCGTGGCACAACCTGTTCATCCGTACACTGCTGGTTCGACCCAGCGCCGATGAATTGGCAAGTTTCGCGCCGGAGTACACCATCATCGATCTGCCTAGTTTCCGGGCAGACCCGGAACGGCATGGCACGCGCAGCGAAACCGTGATCGCGGTAAACTTCACGGAGAAACTCATCCTGATCGGCGGGACGAAGTATGCGGGCGAAATGAAGAAGAGTGTGTTCGGCATCCTCAACTACCTGCTGCCGACGAAGGGCGTGATGCCGATGCACTGCTCGGCCAATATCGGCCCTGACAATAAGACGGCGGTGTTCTTCGGACTGTCGGGCACCGGCAAGACCACTCTCAGCGCCGATGCGTCGCGCACGCTGATCGGTGACGACGAGCACGGCTGGTCGGACACGGCTGTCTTCAATTTTGAAGGCGGCTGCTATGCAAAGATGATCCGACTCTCGGAAGAAGCTGAGCCAGAGATCTACGCGACCACCCGCCGCTTTGGCACGGTTCTGGAAAACGTGGTGATGGACCCGGAAACCCGCGAGCTGGATTTCGACGACAATTCGCTCGCAGAGAACACCCGCGGTGCCTATCCAATCGATTACATCCCCAACACCAGCGCCGACAATCTCGGTCCGGTTCCGGCCAATGTCGTGATGTTGACCGCGGATGCGTTCGGCGTGCTGCCTCCGATCGCGCGGTTGACGCCCGAACAGGCAATGTACCACTTCCTATCGGGCTATACGGCCAAGGTAGCCGGCACCGAGATCGGCGTTACCGAGCCGGAAGCGACGTTTAGCACCTGCTTCGGCGCGCCCTTCATGCCGCGCCATCCGAGCGTCTACGGCAACCTGCTGAAGGAACGCATCGCCAGGGGTTCGGTGCAGTGCTGGCTGCTCAACACCGGCTGGACCGGTGGCAAGTACGGTGTCGGACACCGTATGCCGATCAAGGCGACCCGTGCACTGCTCAACGCAGCGCTCGATGGGGATCTCGATGCGGTCGAGTATCGAAAGGACGACAATTTCGGTTTCGACGTGCCTGTGCATGTTCCGGTTCTGGTCGAACAGGGCATCGACCAGTCGATCCTCGATCCGCGCAGCACCTGGGCGGATAAGGCCGAATATGACGCAACCGCTCAAAAACTGGTGCAACTCTTCATCGACAATTTCGCCGAGTTCGAAGCGCATGTCGATGAAGGAGTCCGACAGGCCGCTCCGGCCAACGCCGTCGCGGCCTGATACACATCTTTACAGTTTGGAGAGGGGGCTCCGCCCGGCGAACCGCCGGAGCGGGGCCTTTCCTTTTCCGGGCTTTGCTCACACAATCGCCAGCAGAGATTCGTGACAATTCACTGCACAGGAAGGGATCGCAACAATGAGCATGCTCGACGGAATTCTGAAACAGGTTGCCGGTTCGCCGGATACTGTTGCTAGCCTCGCCGAAAAGGTCGGTGTCGATCCCGGAATGGCGGAGAAAGCCCTGGCTGCACTCGGTGCGTCGCATCCCGCAGAAGGCGATACGATGGAGCTTGCAGCGCAAAAGACCGGCCTCGACGCCGGGGCACTTGGCTCGATCGTGGAAGGTCTTGGCGGAGAGGGCGCGCTGGGAGATCTGGCCGGCCGGATGCAGGGCGACTCCAACCTCGGCGGGATCATGTCGATGCTCGATCGCGACGGCGACGGCAATCCGCTGGATGATATTGCGGACATGGCATCAGGCCTGTTTGGCAAGAAGTAGCCGACACAATCACACAATTCGGAGAGGGCTAGCCAATGAGCCTCGCACAGATGCTGCAACAAACCGGCGCTATCAGCGCAATGGCAAACGAACTTGGGATTGACGAGCGCACTGCGGGCACCGCCGCCGGAGCCCTGCTTCCGGCCATAGTCGCCGGGTTCGGTCGCAGCGCGACGGGAGGAAGCGCAACGCCTGAGCCGATGGGGGGGCTGGGTGGTCTTGCCGGGGCAATTCTTGGTGGCGGCGGCGGAGCAGGAGGCCTCGGCGGTGGACTGCTCGACGCCGTGCTGGGAAGCAGCCCAACCCCGACACAACACGGTAACGACATTCTCGGCAATATCTTTGGCAGCAAAGATGTGAGCCGTTCCGTAGCAGGCGAAGTTTCGGCTCTCACCGGTCTGGATGAAGGCTTGCTCAAGAAGATGCTGCCGATCCTCGCGATGGCGGTGGCCGGCTACATGGCCAAGCAGGCAACCGGCGGCGGGGCTTCGAGCGGAGGATCGGGCGGAGGTGCGCTGGGCGGTATTCTCGGCTCGATCGTGTCTGGGATGATGACGCGCTGATCGCTTTGACGTGAAGTTGACACACCTGACACCTGATCAAGCGCGGATTTTCCATTAAAGCGCTGATTACAAATCAATAAACCCGCTTGGGCAAAGTTGACACTTTGCCAACACGAAAACGCTTTGGGATAGACGGTTTGAAAGAGCCGAACCGACCCTAACCGATGTCCGGCGAGTAGGAAAACATCGGTCTGCGTCCTCTATTCTTCGCCTTCGTTCCCGCCATCGCTCCGTTGGTCGGCATCTCCGCTGTCGTCGCGCGCTTGCGCAATGTCGACCGGTGCGCCGTCCGGTGCCTGTTCAAGCAAGGCGATCAGGTGCTTCGCGCGCGCTGATCGTCGGCTTCCATGCGGATCCGCCGCCAAAGGTCCGAGGACTTGTCGTGCGATGCTGTTCTTACCTTCGCTGATCAGCATCACCGCGACATTAAGGCGCAAAGACTGGTCGAACGGAGCGAGTTGCGATGCACGTTCGAGCGCGGCGCGCGCATTCTCCTCCGGTCGTTGCCCGCGCTGAACAAAACTGCGGTAATAATAGATCAAGGGAAGCGGATGATCGTTCTCAAGCGCGTTGAGCGCTTGGAACGGCTCCATCGCTTTCGCATAGGCCGCGTCGAGATCGCTGTCCTCGGCGTCTCGCGCTTCCCGGAAAAGGGCATAGCCTTTCTGCACATAGGCGTTCTTTTGCGAGGCATCGATCGCGATGGCGCGATCCGCTGCGGCAATCGCTTCTGGATTGTTGCCCGCGTCGTATTCGGCTTCGGCAAGCGCGGAAAGCACATCCGCATCGCCCGGGTATTTCGCTGCGATCTCGCGCGCTTCGACGCCCGCGTCTTTGTATTGTTCTAGGCAAATGCCGCACAGCAATCGCATTCGCCTGAAAAGTGGGCATGGAATAAATCATTGCTCACGCTTCAAAAATCGCCACGAAAATTTGCGCGAGTATTTCATCACACAGGTCGAATAGCCGTCATCTCGAAGGTCAACTTTAATCGGCACAGCTTAGATGCTTCAATTTTTCACTGTGCCCTGAATGTTTGCGCTTTAAAGCCTTGCGCAAGAATTCGACCAGGTTATGGTCCAGAATGTAAAAAGAGAGGATCAAGCATGGTCCAGAAGCTATCCGTCATTTTGATTTCTGGCGCATTGCTTTGCAGTCCACTGGCTGCTCAGCAACAACCTCCTTCGCCCGATCCGACCCCGGATCCAGACCCGGATCCTGACCCAATCATCATAATTGTGACTTCGCCTGCTCCGCCAGACGATGATCCAATTGTAGTGAATTGTGAGCCACCGGTATGTGAAATCATAAGCGTTCCCAATCCGCTTTAGGGCTCTTTTTTGCCGAATATTACGCCAACCCTTCCGTCACCCAGCGCGGCAAGGCATAGGATGTCGAAGCGATCGTGAAATGGTGCGCATATTCATGCAGCAGCACGATTAGCGTGAAATCGGTCTCGCTTCCCCGCAATCGCACATTGGGAACGAAAGCAACCGAACCGCCTGCACGCGGTATGTAAAAGCCTGCGACATTCGCATTCTTGTCACCGTAGAGCTTCTTCAGTGTGCGAGAGCTGCCCTCGGCATATACGGTGACACGGTTCGAAGGACTGGGCGTGGGAGGATTGAACCCGGTGATTGTCGTCATCGCGACGTGATATCGTTCCAGCCGTTCAGCGAACTCCTGAATGTCGCGGGCGCTGCTGTCGGAATAGATCACGAAGCGATCGCTTTCGGCCTTATGCCAACCCGCATGAGCCGGCGAGCCGACGAGCACGAGTGCTGCGACGAGAAAGAATGCGGACAGAATCCGAGTAATCATGTTGTGCGTATCCCCTGTGCGACGCCTGCGACTGCATCGCGCATAAAGACTATATGCAAAATGAACCGCTTGGCTAGGGGATTGGCCACTTAGGCAGGAACAGATTCCTCGCGCGCTTCGGCCCGTTTCTGTTCGTCGATGTACGACCAAATTTGCGATACCACGACAGACCCTTCGCCGACCGCACTGGCGACGCGTTTGACCGATCCGGCCCGCACATCCCCGACTGCGAAAATTCCGTCTGTGCCGGTTTCGAACGGGCTTTCTCGGCCCGCTTCCTTGCCCGTGATGACGAACCCTTTTTCGTCGGTTTCGACCAGCCCGGAAAGCCAATCGGTGTTGGGCGCGGCACCGATCATGATGAAGGCTGCCCGCGCTTCCTGGCGGCGCTCGCCATCGGGGCCTTTCAGCGTCACCGCATCAAGCCACTCGTCGCCGTGCAACGCTTCCATCGTCGTGTGGTAGTGAATGGTGATGCGCGGGTCCGCTTCCAGTCGGCTGGACAGATAGCTCGACATCGACGCGGCGAGGCTGCCCGACCGAACAAGCAGATGGACATGCTTGGCGGCCCGCGACAGATACATCGCGGCCTGTCCGGCCGAATTGCCGCCACCGATCACGATCACTTCCGAGTTCTGGCAAAAGCGCGCTTCCATCTCGGTTGCGGCGTAGTAGATGCCTTTGCCTTCCAGTTCGCGCAGCCGGTCGATGGGCAATCGGCGGTACTGGACTCCCGTGCTGACGAGAATGGCGCGTGCACAAATCTCGTCTCCGCCGTCCAGTGTGGCGCAATAGGTGCCATCATCGCGCTTTTCGAGCTGTTCGACCCGGCGCGGCATGGCGAATTTGGTGCCGAACTTGAGCGCTTGCACCTGTCCACGATAGGTCAGGTCGGTGCCGCTGATACCAGTCGGAAAGCCCATGTAGTTCTCGATCCGGCTTGATGTGCCCGCCTGGCCTCCGATGGCCGTGTCCTCGATTACGATGGCGTCCAATCCTTCGGATCCGGCATAGACAGCAGCGGCCACGCCCGCAGGTCCACCGCCGACGATTAGGAGGTCGAACATGCGTTGCGAACAGATATCGAGGTCGAGATTGAGGAATTGCGCGACCTTGCGCGGTGTTGGATCCTCAAGTTTGGTATCGGTTCCGAGGATCACCGATGGCTGATGTCCGCTTAGGTCGCAAACCGCAGCGGTCGCTTGATCGGTAGCGTCGAGATCGAAACTCTCGAACGGGATGCGATTGCGTGAGAGAAATCGTTCGACAGCCTGCACTGCCGGGTCGCGGTCTGCACCTATGATCTTGACCGATCCATTGCTCAGTTCGAACTGCTTTCGGCGACGCGCGGCGAAGACGGTGATAATGTGGTCGGAGAGTTCAGGCACGCGGCTCATCAGATCGAGCATCGCTTCACGTGGCGCTTCGATTACGCGGGTGTCCATCGATGCGCGCATTCGCAAATAGTGCGTGCCGCGATTGAGGAATCCGATCTCGCCCATGAACTGGGTCGGCCCAAGACCCGATTCGAGCAGACGCTCGCCCGTGTAGGGATTGACCACCTCAAGCTCGCCTTCGACAACATAGACGAAGGTGTCCATGACGTCGCCGATCTCGGCGACGACTTCTCCGGCCTTGTAGGCCCGTTCGCCGCCAATCTCGCAGATGGCATCGACATGCGCCTCAGCGAGCGGAACCCGGCGCATTGTCTCCAGATCTTGCCCCAAGCCTTCCATATGCGCCTCCTGATTGCAAAACCGTCCGGGCGCTAGATGGGGTCAGGCACGTGCCCCTGCAATATGGCGACTGACCGTTTTGTCGACGACGTCGAGCGGAGCGTTGCCTCCAAGGATCACTGCGGTGTTGAACGCCTTGAAATCGTAAGCGTCGCCCAGTTCTGCTTCCGCCCGTGCCCGCTGGCGGACGATCTCGCTGTGACCGATCTTATAGCTGCAGGCCTGTCCCGGCCAACTGCAATAGCGATCGACTTCGCTGGCGACTTCCTGTTCTTTCGAACCGTTGCGTTCGACAAAGAATCGGCGTGCCTGTTCGCGCGACCAACGCTTGTGGTGGAGGCCCGTGTCGACCACTAGACGGCACGCGCGAAAGGCGAGGCTCTGCAAGTAGCCGAGCCGTCCGACCTTGAAGTCGTCATAAGCGCCCAGTTCATCGGCGAGCTGCTCGGCATAGAGCGCCCAGCCTTCGCTGAATGCGCCGAATGCCAGAATCGACCGGATCAAGGGTAGGCGGTTGGAATATTCGCCCTCCCATACATGCCCCGGAATGCTCTCGTGGAATGTGAGGTCCGGCAGATCGTATTTGCGGTGCAGGTCGGTGGTCCTAAGGTTGATCCAGAACCGTCCGGGGATGCTGCCATCCTTGCTGCCAGCACCGCCATAGGCTCCCGGAGCGCCCGGCTCCTCGGCCAGCGGTAGGCGACGAACTTCCATATTGGGATCGACCAAGGTGTTGAATGCCCGCGGCATCTGCGCCTTGATCCAATTTATCTGTTCCCAAATGAACTCGAAGATCTCTTCACGGCCCGGATCGCCCTCGGCAAATTTGTAGCGGGGATCCTCGCTGAGCGCCTGCATCCGCTCGCCAACGCTGCCTTTCGTATAGCCGATCTCTCTCAGGATCGGGTCCATCCGACCGTGGAGTTCGGCCAGTTCTTCAAGGCCTTGTTCGTGGATATCGTCGGGGCTGAGCGAAGTCGTGGTGGAAGCACTCGTAGCCCAAGAATACCATTCGTCGCCGCGCGGCTGTGCCCACATACCGGCATCCGATCCCGCCTCGGCTCGCATCGAGAGAAGCTCGGCGAGCTGCGCTTCAAGCGCGGTCGCCACTTCTTGCCCGACGATCCTCTCGGCTCGGCCAGCACTTACACCGGCGGCTTCGATCTTGCTTAACCGCAGAGGTTCTACCAACGCGCCGCCCGTCATCGCGTCCTTCAGTGTCGACTCCATTTGGGCGATTGCCTTGTCGAGCAGGAAATCGGGAGGGATGACGCCCAGAGCGCGCGCGGCTTGCATGCGCTCCAGCTCACCATTGAGCACAGCCGGGACTTCGGCAAGGCGACTGACATAGTGTTCAACATCGTCGTTGGTGCGAAGCGGTTGGGTCGCACCGAAGAAGCGCGGGAAATCCAGATAACCGCCGACATTTTGGATCACGACGTAGGGGGCATTTCGCCAGCTGCCGACCGCAACTTCTCCATAAGGGAGCGCCATACCCTCAAGCGCATTGGAAAATGCGCTTTCGACGACATCGAAACCGACTTGCTGATCTGCGGTCAGGCCGTCCTTGGGAAAGCCGCGTACTCGCTCTAGGGCTTGGCGCAGCGTCGTTGCATAGTCGCTTCGACCCTGTTCTCCGGGTGTGCCGAAAGTGCCGCGCCAGCTTGCGTATTGCCCGGTGTCGACGCCGAGACCTGTTGCACGGCCGGGTTCGTGCTCCAGCATTGAGTAGGCGATTTGATCAAGCAGCTCGTCCGCGCCAATCGTGACGGGTCCGGTAACAGCATCAGTGGCGTATCCGGCAGCGCAGCCTGGCAGGATTGCCAATGCAGAAACGCCGCCAAACCCTGCGAGGGCTTGGCGGCGCGTGAAATGGTTTGATTTGTCCCTCATGGACGGGGGTGTTAATCCGCGCCCATGCCAAGTCAATCAGGCTTTGAGGTGGTCCGGAACGATACCTCCCGCCTGTGCCATTTGCGTCATCACAGCCTTGTGCAGAGCGATATTGTCTTCGGCCGTGCCCGAATAATCGGTGTTGCCCATTTCGATCGCGAGCTGCTTGCGGTTTTCATAGCTCGGATCAACCTGCACCAGTTTCAGCAGATCGGCGATCGAAGTCTCCCAGTTCAGCTTTTCCGCGCCCGGAATCGAGCCAATACGCGACTTTACTTCGTCCTCGGTAATGGCTGCTCTGGCTGGCTTGGCAACTTCGGTAGGCGCAGCATTTGCTGCCGGTTCATCCTCGTCCGAACCGAAAATCGCGTTGCTGATCGAACTGAAAATTCCCATGTCGTCCCTCCATTCTGGTTTTCGTTGTGCTATTCGCCGGACGTTCCAAAGCTGCGACGAATCTGCGTGGCGGAGCCTAGCACAAGGGACTCAATTCACGCATGAATATTGTTCTATCGATTGTGATGCTGGTGGCTTTCGCACTGATCGGAGGTGCGTTTCTCTATTGGCGACGCACCGGCGAAACGAAACAACCATTGCTCATGATGGTGCTGGCGTTCGTCGCGATCATCAACGTGCTGATTTGGACAATGCCAGATGGGAGCGGAAACTCCCCGGTGATTCAAATCGAGTCGGTCGACGAGGGGGGAACGCCGACCGACTCTGAGTAATCCTGCTACTCGGGGATTTGCCAGTTAACCGAGCTGGTGAATGTTCCCGGCACGGCAGCACCGGAACTGTCTTTTGCGGGATCGAACCGAGCGCGGCGCGTGATCAAGCGACAGGTTGCCACATCGAGCACCGCATGGCCGGTCGACCCGAGTATCTCGCAACTGCTCACTCGCCCCTTGGCGCTGATCTCCAGTCGGAACCGGGCTTTGCCTTCGCGACCTTCGCGAATCCAGCGTGAGCGATAGTCGTTGTCGGTGATCCATCGACCTGGGGCATTGCGTGGAGATGCCGCAATTGGGTCGGGCAAGGGCGGTGCGGGGGGCTCAATACCGAGGCCGCTGCCTCCTGTTTCGATCGGCGTGCCGAACAGCTCTTCGCCAAGCGGCGGAAATTGACCAATTTCGATCGGCGGTCCCGGCCTGAGGTCGAATTGCGTATCGGGAACAGTCACGACCTGAGGCGTCTGTGTGGTCTGCGTCGTCGGGTTGTTCGGCGCGGGATCGCTGGGCTTGGGCGGTGGCGGCGGCGGGTCCGGAAGGTTCGGCGTAACCAGGACGCCGATCGGATTCTTCTCGTCCACTTTCGGAAGCCCTGTAACCGCCAGACCGACGATCAGCAGGGCGCCGAAGGCTCCTGGAATGCCCAAGGCCCCGACCATGGCGGCGGGATTGGGCCTTCGTGATGTTGCGACATAATTCATAGGGCAGTTCCTCTCCTCAATCGTCACGGGAGCGGATGCCGGTTCGAGCGTTCCGACCGGCACCGCTCAATCGCAATGTTACAACGTCACATATGTAATGCAAGGTGTATCGAGTTGCGGATTGGGACCAGTCTGCGAATGCAACTGTTTGTTATTCTGAAATAATGTTACGCTCTTGTCTCGCGCTCAAGCGCCGTATGGCGGAGTCTTCGTTTCCGCAGCGCATCCGTGCAGCGATATCCTTGGCCCATATCGGGCCTGCGGACGGGCAGTCGCCCTAGCGGCCAGCTCTGCTGGCCGTGCTCCTCGACGAAGCCACCAATGTTGCGCGGTTTCGGCGCCTTAGCCGTCGCAAGGCCGGAGTCGAAGTCAAAGACGCAGACGTGCAAAGCACACCTGCAAGGCCGTCGCACCTTATGGCGCGGAAGCCAAGCAGCGCGGATGCGCTGCGCCCGGCGTTTGAGGGCCCAACAAAGAAACGATCAAGTGATCTTCACATCACTTGATCGGGCAATCCGGTGACAGGCGGAAATCGAGGTAATTGTCGACAGAGGCCATCATCTCTTCGATCTCGTTCTCGAAGAAGTGATTTGCGCGCGGGATCTCGTCGTGATGGATCGTGATGTGCTTCTGCGTGCGCAGCTTGTCGACCAGTTTCTGGACCGCGCTCGGCTGGACGACCGTATCGGCCGCGCCCTGCACGAAGATACCGCTGGCCGGACACGGCGCGAGAAAGCTGAAGTCGTACATGTTGGCCGGTGGTGCGACCGAGATGAAGCCGCGCACTTCGGGGCGCCGCATCAGCAATTGCATGCCGATCAATGCGCCGAACGAATAGCCTGCAACCCAGGTCGTCTGCGCTTCGGGATGGATCGACTGCACCCAGTCGAGCGCGCTCGCCGCATCGGAGAGTTCGCCGATCCCGCTGTCAAAACTGCCCTGGCTGCGGCCCACGCCGCGAAAGTTGAAGCGTAAGGTCGCAAAACCGCGATCGACGAAGGTCTTGTAGAGCCGCTGGACGATCCGGTCGTTCATCGTGCCCCCGCCTTCGGGGTGCGGATGGAGGATCATCGCGACAGGAGCGCGTGGGCGCGGCGGCGGAGAGAAACGACCTTCGAGGCGGCCTTCGGGGCCGGGAAAGATGACTGAGGGCATCGGGATCCTTGTGATACTGGAGTGCGCGAACTGCCCGCTGGCACCCGCGATTGCGCGCTCTATATACGAGTCGCATTCCATTCCGCAATTTTTTAAGAATCACT